>CABSMS010000001.1 GCA_902478885.1 uncultured Collinsella sp.
AAAGAGAAGAGGCGGGGCATGCCCCGCCTCTTACACCACATCTCTGCGCGCTACCTGAGGCGACCTTTGGATTATGGCTGTTTGACGCCTCTGGAAAGGTTTCCGAGAGGGCTGTGGTCAAAAAAGGGCAAATATGAGTACTGCTACCTGTTTAGTAGCAGCGATTTTGATCACTTCAGGAACTATTCAACGTTCCACTCGTCCGCAGACGACGTTATTTCTCCTCATATGTTCAATAAAAGTAGCTCCTAATGGGAACAAATCTCATCAGGAGCTACTATTTATAGCAAAATAAATGCAACCATAATGGCAACAGTACTCATATTTGCCCTTTTTTGACCACGACTCTCCAGAATAGTCGCTGAGAACGACACTAAATGACAAAATCCGACACTTGGACGTTCTTATATGAGTAGCCATTGAAGGACACCTAACGACTACTCCCATTCGCGACACACTGTGTCGCGAATTAAGCTGGTCCCATTACCGAAGACCAGTGAGAGCTCCTGCCCAGAATCTCGATAGCTTAATAAAGCGCTCCCCTCCGGAAGTTCAATGAGTATCCAAATTCCAAGCTGAAAAGCAAAGGAGTATCGAAGCCGTCAATGCTCATTTCCTATCGAACAGGCGGGCCAAAACAAGCTAATTAGCCCGATAAACTGCTTGTATTTTTGTCTACAAAATTGTATACAAAAAGAGAATCCGAGAAACGGCGCTCGACATTATGTCGATCGATAGGAGGCGCTATGGACGCTAAGCAGCTCGAAAAGATGATGGGGTTTGCTCCCGGAGAGTTGGAGAAAGCCGCGGAGGCATACGAAAAAGATGAGTGGCCGAAGGGCCGCACCATCAAGCTGGGAAGGCCGTCGATCTCCGATGAGCCAAGCGTTGTTTTATCGGCACGTGTGGGTGAATCGGTTCTTGAAGCGTTTGACGAGAAGGCAAAGCGCCATGGGCAAACACGCACAGAGCGACTCAGGGAGCTCATCACGCTCGATGCAATGATTGCCTAGTCCCCCGCCGACCCAAACATGTACGTCAGCATCCAAAGTCGACATTTTTCGACATCTTTGGATGCTGACGTACAGCTTTTTGTGGCTAGTCATTGGGGACGTTCTTAAATGACTAGTCGTTAAAGAACGTCCCCAACGACCAACTAGCCGTGGAAGCGAGCTATGAGTGCAAGTGGCTGCTCGCGAAAGACGCGCTCGACGGCGGCGCGATATTCGTCGACCTTTTTAGTCTTGCGTACGAGCTTGTGAACGGTAGCGGGGTCGGCGAAAGCGCACTTGGCGTAGAACCACCACTCCTTCATACGAAAGACCGCGTTACCGCCAATCTCTTCTGCATAGGCCGCAAACAGCGTGTCGTGGAAGCGCTGCAGCTCAGCAGCCGTGGCAGCAGGGCCGCCCTTGACCATGCGAGCCAGCGCGGGGTTCGCGAGGAGGCCGCGCCCCAGCATTACATGGCGCGTGCCGGGATAGGCCTCCACCAGCGCATCCATATCCTCAAGATCAAAAATGTCACCGTTATAGGCGACCGGAAACGGCGCACGCTCCAGCGTTTCGCCATAGAACTCCTTGCGCGGCGAGCCCGTATAGCGGTCCTTTTGCACGCGCGGGTGCACAATCAGCTCTGCCAGCGGCATGCGGCAATACAGATCGAGCACGCGCTCGTATTCGTCGTCGCTCTCCAGCCCCAGCCTGGTCTTTACCGATACCGGCAGCGGCGACCGCTCGCACACATCACTCAAGAACACCTCGAGCTCGTCGAGATTGCGCAAGAAACCCGAACCCTTGCCCTTGGCGACAACCGTCCCCGAGGGGCAACCCAGGTTGAGATTGACCTCGCGGTAGCCCATGTCGGCGAGCACCTGTGCCGCCCATACAAACTCGTCCGCGTTCTTGGACATGAGCTGGGGCACCACGTTGAGCCCCTGGTTGTTGGCAGAATCGATCTCCTTAAACGCCTTGCCGCCAAAGCGGTTTCCCACCCGCGGCGGCGGCAAGAACGGCGTGTAATAGCAATCGAGCGCACCGAAGCACTCCGCATGCACGCGGCGGAACACATGCCCGGTAATCCCCTCCATAGGGGCCAACGAAAGGATCATCTACTCTTCTCTCATATCAACGGACGTGACAAAGGAACTGTCCCTTTGTCGCATTATTCAGAGCGCAGGGCTTCTACGGGGTCTTTTTTGGATGCACTGCGGGCCGGTAGCAGACCGGCGACGACCGTCAGCAGCACCGAAATCGCGATGAGCACCAGCGCATCCTGCACGGGCAGGCTCATCAGGTTGGGGACCTGTTTGGCCGCAAACGCCCATGCATTGACCGGGAAGCTCACGAGCACCACGACGACAACGGCAAAGACACCGGCGATGAGGCCCTCGATAAAGGTCTCGGCGTTGAACACGTTTGCCACGTTGCGCTTCGACGCACCGATCGCACGTAGGATGCCGATCTCCTTCTTGCGCTCCAGTACGCTGATGTACGTGATGATGCCGATCATGATGGAGCTCACCACCAGACTGATACTCACGAATGCGATGAGCACCAAGCTGATGGTGTTCACGATGTCGGTCACCGAACCCATGATGATGCCCATGTAGTCGGTGTACGAGATTGCCTGCTCATCGTGGCCGGCGGCTTTGACCTGCTTGTTATACGCATCGATGCGATCGAGTACGCGCTCCTTGGCCTCAAAGTCACGTGGGAAAATCTTGACCGAGATGGGGTCCGCCTCGTCCGCATAGCCCAACGTGGTCAGATTGTTGTCGTAGGTGAGCTTCGACGCCTTGGCATAGCTCATCATGAGCGAGCTCAGGTCCTCGGCGTCCATGTTGAAATGGATGGCACGAGCAAAGGCGCTCGCATCCACGTGCATGGCGCTTGCCAGGTTAGCAAAACTCGAAGACACCTGCGTCGCCATCTGGTCCATGAGCCCTGCCGCGCCTGCCTTGAGCTGAGCTGACACCGTCGCCGCAATCTGATCGCTGATCGTCTTCGTCACCTGATCCATAGCCTGCTGCAGATACGGAGCCAGCTGCTTTTGCACATAGTCGGTCATCGCCTGTTGCAGGCGCTCGGCCAGGGCATCACCGCCAAGCGCTTTAAGCTGTGCCAGGATTTGCTGGGCTGCGGCATCATTCTCAAGATACGCCGAGAATGCGGCAGCGAGCTTTGACGCGTCTTTAAGATCTTCGGGCGACAGCGCCTTAAACTGATCAGACTGCAAAAAGCCCTCAAACAGTTGGTTGGCAAGTATTCCCACCTGCTGCATTTGCTCGGGCGTGAGCTCCAGACCGTCAAAGATGCCCGAGAAATCTGGAGCCGGTGCTTTTGCCATGATGTCGCTGAAGTCGATGTCCTTGCCAACGTCCGAGAGGTCAATGTCCAACCCGGATAAGTCGATACCAGAAAGGTCCATACCGCCGGCCGCACCCGAGAGTGCAGACGCATCAAACGAGAACGCGCTCTTGAGCGCTGCCTCGTCCACACTGAACATGCTGCCCAGATCTACCCCTTGTTTGGCCTCGCCTTGCAGTTCGTCGAAGGTTTTGCCCGTAAAGACATCCGTCTCGGGGTGAGCGAGTTGCTCCTGCACAATCTGCGAATCGGCAGCGCGCTCCATAAGCTGACGAGTCAGTGCATGCGTATAGGCAATGCCCGGGGTCAATGCGCTCGCGTTGGCGGTCTCGTTGGGTCGTACCACACCAACGATGTGCACATCGATGCCATCGGCAACCTTGGCGGCCATAAAGTCGGTGTCACCAGACATGTCAGTCCACATGCCGGTCTCTTCGTTTTTGCGATAGGTATCGGCCGGCGACAGCACCTTAAACGTGGACGACAGCGCATCGTCGTAGGTAAAGTCGGTGCCGGTCTCGGGCGTTTCGACCCCACCGTCAGCCGTCATAGCGCTGTTTACCAGATCGTTGAGCTCATCGATATCCAGCGCACCGATGCTATAGAGCGTATAGTCGCCCACCGTGCCGCGGCCCGAAAGCACCATCACGGCTTCGTTGGCAGACGTGGGCCAATGACCGGCGACGACATCGTACTGGCTGTCGAGCAGGCTCTGGTCGTCGATCATCTCGTTAAAGACCGAGGTTCCCATGGATTCCATGCTCACCGTTGCCGCCGAGCTCGCACCTCCGCTCATGGCCTCGGTCATGGCATTGGGAACAAGTCGAACCGGCTTCTCGTCACCCTTACCCGCACGATAGACAACCGGCGATACACCGTAGCCGTACTGAATGGCGTTGACCTCTTTATCGATGCCGTCGCCACCGGCATCGAGCCATGCCTTAAAGCTCGTCATGTCGTTGGACTTAACGCTCGCAAACATATCCTTTACGGCCGTGACCACGGGAATCTTATCGGTTCCCTTAGCCTTGCCGCCGACACTGTCGTCGGACGAATCCACGCTTTCAGACGAGCCATCATCCGCGGCCCCCTGTCCGCCCATCATGGACGACAGGTCGTAGTCCTGCTTGGAAATGGTAAGCGGGTAACTCGAGAGCGTGTCCTCCTCGACCTTTTTGATGTAATTGTTCACGCCATTGGACAGCGCCAGAATCGCCGCGATACCGATAATGCCAATCGAGCCCGCAAAGGCAGTCATGGCCGTGCGGCCCTTCTTGGTCATGAGGTTTCGGGCAGAAAGCCCCAGCGCCGTCACAAAGCTCATCGAGGTTTTGCGCGTAGGCTTGGCCTCGCGACGCGCGGCCTTGGCAGCATCAAAGGGGTCGGAATCGTCGGTGATCTTGCCGTCCGCCAGATTGACGATACGCGTGGCGTACTGATACGCCAGCTCGGGATTGTGCGTGACCATGATAACCAGGCGGTCGCGCGCAACGTCTTTGAGCAAATCCATAACCTGTACGGATGTCGTTGAATCCAAAGCGCCGGTCGGCTCGTCGGCCAGCACAATCTCGGGATCATTGATCAGAGCACGGGCGATGGCCACGCGCTGCATCTGCCCGCCCGAAAGCTGGCTCGGGCGCTTGTTAACGTGCTCGCCCAGGCCGACTTTCTCCAACGCCTCGCGCGCACGTTGGCGGCGCTCGGCATGCCCCACGCCCGTGAGCGTGAGCGCCAACTCCACGTTTTCCAAAATGGTCTGATGCGGAATGAGGTTATAGCTTTGGAACACAAAGCCGATGCGGTTGTTGCGATAGGCATCCCAATCGCGATCGTGAAAGTCCTTGGTCGAGATGCCGTCGATGAGCAGGTCGCCGGAATCGAAATGATCAAGTCCACCGATAACGTTGAGCATCGTGGTTTTACCCGAGCCCGAGGGGCCCAGAATGGCCACGAACTCGTTATCCCGAAAAGACAGGCTTACGCTGTCGAGCGCCACCTGGGTAAACGACTGCGTAACGTACCTTTTGCAAATTCCTTTGAGCTCCAACATGGACGGCAACCTCTCCTGCGCAGGCACCCTGCCCGCTCTCCCCCGTCGTTCGTATTCGACGCGTTTGTCCTACTCTATCCCCATTTTTCACCGACTCCAGTGAGGAATGTAGGGAACCGCGCCAAAAAACGAACGGGACGGCGCCCAAAAAAGAGGCCCCAAGTGGGGCCTCTATATGGTGGAGATTATCTTGAAAGGCAGCGGACTACTCCGCACAGCGACACACGATCCTCGCGATGCTTTACGTGTTTTTTACTGCTCGCTATTCGCAATCGCCTGATCGATAAGTTTGTTGAGTGCTGCACGCTGCTCGGCGGAGCTGATGGCTCCCACGATGGGCTCCCCTACGATGTTGCCATTCTGATCGATGACATACGTTGTCGGGAACGAGAACAAATTTGACGTAAACTTACCGGCCTCGCTATCCGACTTGAACCAGATGTTCTTATATGTCACGCCCTTCTTACTCAGCACGTCCTTGGCATCTGCAATCTCGCCTTTGTTGCCATCGAGCGTAAAGGAATTGACGCCCACGACCTGGCCGCCCTTCTTGGCAAGCTCCTTATTCAGTTTCTCAAGATCGCCCAGCTCGCCCACGCACGGCTTGCAAGTGGTGAACCAGAAGTTCATGACGGTGACCTTGTTCTTAGCGAACAGCTCGTCGCTGCTCACGTCGTTGCCATCCAGGTCTTTGCCCGTAAAGCTGGGGAACTTCGTCGCCTCGCTCGAAGCATTGGCACCAGCCGTCATGCCAGCGGTCGAAGCGTCGACGCTCTCGCCTGAGCTCGGCGTGCTTCCACAGCCGGGGAACTCCTTCTCCAGGCTCTCGAGCTTGTCCTCGATCTCCTTGATCTGCTGTGTACCGGCCTTGAGCGTCTTGAGCTCATCCGCCGTAAACTCATCCTTGGCGCCGTCGATGGTCTTGAGCAGGAAATCGCCGTAATTGCTGCCGTCCTCAATCATTGCCGAGTCTTTATTTGCCGCATTGAATACCTTTTCCCACAGCGCGTTATCACTCGAAAAGATCTCGTTCTCCTTCTGCATGAGCTTCGCATACAGCTCGGCGGCCTCGTCGGCATTGGCCGGCTTCTGCGCAGTGAGTTCTGCGATCTTAGGATCGGAGCTCGCAGATTCGCTCGCATTGCCGCCAGGTGCCGAGCACGCCACAAGACACAAGGCCAGCACCGGCACCATAAACAGGGCCGCAATCTTAGAAAGCTTCATAGTCATTCCTCCGTTTTGTCGAAGCTTGTTTACTTTTTATCGGCGGGCAAGGGAAGCTTTTCCGCCGACACATCCAGGCCATAGCGATAGCTGATGGCATCGACGGGACAGGCCCCGATGCACTTTCCGCACCGGATGCATTCGGCATGATTGGGCGCGCGGACCACATCAACGTCCATCTGACAAGCCTTTGAGCACTTGCCGCACGAGACACATTTGCATGCGTCAACCCGAATCCCCAGTAGGGACACCCTATTCATGAGCGCATAGAATGCGCCGAGTGGACAAATCCATTTGCAGAAGGGGCGGTAGAACAAAACGCTCAGCACTACCACGGCAATGAGAACGGCAAGTTTCCAAGTAAAGAGCTGTCCCAACGCAGATCGAATGCCGGCATTGGCAATGGCCAGAGGAATGGCGCCCTCGAGCACACCCTGCGGACAGATGTACTTACAAAAGAACGGGTCGCCCATGCCCACGTCGTTAACCACCAAGACGGGCAGCAGCACCACGGCAAACAACAGCACGACGTACTTGATGTACGTGAGCGGCTTGAGCTTTTTCGTGGAGAACTTTTTGCCGGGAATCTTATGAAGCAGCTCCTGAAGCCAGCCAAACGGGCACAGAAAACCGCACACAAAGCGCCCCAGTAGCACGCCGATCAGAATGAGCGTTCCGGTGACGTAATACGAAAAGTTGAACTTGGATGAGCCCACCACCGACTGGAACGACCCAATGGGGCACGCACCCGATGCCGCGGGGCACGAATAGCAATTAAGCCCGGGCACGCAGACTGTTTTTCCCGCGCCCTGATAGATGCCGCCTTTGGCAAAGTTCGGCAGGTGAATGTTGGTGACGAGCGTCGCCGCCGCCTGAATGAATCCGCGAAATCGAGCCAAAACATGCGACGCAGTGTTTTCTCTTTTATCCAATTCCGATACACTCCAAGCACAGCCTAATCGCTTTGGCCAGCACGGCATCCGCCTCGCCACGCATAACGCCAAAGCACACCATGGCAATTCCGACGATCAACAAAGCGACCTGTACCACGGGTTTTACCGCTTTGAACAACCTGACCACTCCTTTCGTTACGCGACCATTGGACCATATCGGCTATAAAATCCGTGTTAAGCGCGATTTGAAATGTGCAAGGAGACTGTTATGCGTATTTTGATCGTCGAGGACGAGCGGGCGCTGTGTGACGCAATCGCGCGCAGCTTGCGAAACTTGGCGTACAGCGTCGACTGCTGTCACGACGGACAGGAGGCGCTCGACCTACTGGACGTTGAGGCCTTCGACCTCGTGGTACTCGACCTCAACCTTCCCCGCATCGACGGCATGATCGTACTCAGGGAACTTAGGAAAACTGACTGCGAGACTAAGGTACTGATTCTGTCCGCACGTGGCGAAGTATCAGATAAAGTCGCCGGACTCGATGCCGGCGCCAACGATTACCTCACCAAGCCGTTCCATCTGGACGAGCTTGCGGCAAGGATCCGCAGCCTTACCCTCAGACGCTTTACACAAAGCGACATAGTATTAGCCTGCGGAAAGCTCAGCTTTGACACCAAGGCGCGCATCGCTTCCGTGGACAGTGAGGCTCTATCTCTTACACGCAAGGAAACGGGAATCTTGGAATACCTGATGCTTAATCAGGGGCGTCCGGCAAGTCAAGAGGAGCTTATCGAGCACGTTTGGGATAGCAGCGTGAACAGCTTTAGCAACGCAACCCGCGTTCATATCTCGTCGCTCCGCAAAAAGCTACGCAGCGCTTTGGGATACGACCCGATTCGCAATCGGATTGGAGAGGGCTACGTTATGGAGGATAGCGAATGAAAAGGCTTTCGCTGCAATGGCGCATAACGATTATGACGGCACTGCTGACGTGTGCGGCGTGCGTGCTGACGAACTGCCTGGTCGGCTATACGGGCATGCGCTACATGGATGCCATCGGCAGTAACATCTCGGCCTTTAACGCAACCGGCGCGAATTCGCCCCAGGCGTTTGACCCAACAAAAGCAGCCCTCGATGACGAGGTCACGATCGTCGTAAACGACGCACAGGAGTCTTTTGGCACGACAACCTGGTGCATCACGGCTGGAGTCACACTCCTTGGCGGCGTGCTGGCATACTTTGTGAGCGGCCGTGCGCTCAAACCGCTACGAGCTTTTGCCGCCCAGGTTGAGCGTGTGCAGCCTGACAACCTAAGCGAAATCAGACTCAGTGAAGATGTGCCCACCGAGCTGCAGCGATGCAGCGCCTCTTTCAACGACATGATCACCCGTCTTGGCGAAGGGTTCTCTGCACAGCGTCAGTTTACCGGCAACGCCGCACACGAGCTGCGCACCCCGCTCGCCCTCATGCAAGCACAGATTGAACTATTCATCTCCGAGCACTCCGGTTTGCAACCCGAAACAGCCGAGCTGCTCGGCCTGCTACAAGAACAAACCGAGCGCATGTCTCGAATGACCAAGGTATTGCTCGAGATGAGCGAGCTCCGCAGCGTTCCTTGCGAGGACGATGTGGAACTTGGTCCCTTGTCCGAAGAGGTCCTCACCGACCTTGCGCCACTTGCCGAGAATAAGGGCATAGCCCTCAATTGTGCTGGAGACGCTTTAGTAATCGGGAGCGACACGCTCCTCTATCGGCTGGTGTTTAACCTGGTCGAAAATGCCATCCGTTACAGCCACCCCGGCTCGACTGTCAACGTCTCCATCCGCGACAACGACAGCCACGTGTTCCTGCGAGTCGAGAACCAGGGCCCGGGAATACCCAAGCAGTACCGAGAGAGCATCTTCCAGCCGTTCTTTCGTCTAGACAAATCCCGCAGCAGGGCATACGGCGGCGCAGGACTCGGACTAGCGCTTGTTTGGGAGATTGCAGCGCTTCACGGTGGCACGGTAGAGGTCGAAGCAAGTTCCGAGAACGGGACCACCATGCTCGTAAGCCTTCCAAAACGATCCGCAGCGTTAACCGAACAGTAAAACGAAAGGGGTCCCAAGCAACAGGAGTACAATTGCTGCTATTGTTGCCAGCTGTTGGGAGATGGATGATGGACTGCGATGGCTACCCACGCGTTCCCATGCCGTTGATGTGCACCGCCTTTGTGCCGGGGCAGATTGACGCTGCAGTTGCAGGCATTTCCGACCCCGATTCGCGCGCTATTGCCACGGCAGAAGCGCTGTACTTTCGCGGACAGGCCGCCCTCGCTGCCAAGACGGCGCGCCCCTATCTTGACGCCACCGATTCCGCACTGCGCTATTCCGCATGCTTTATCTGCGGATACGCCAGTCTGTCGCTCAACCGTATCGCCGACGCCCGCCGCTGTCTTGCGGGCATCCTCGATACGCCAACTGACGAGGAATCGCTCGCCGACCACGCCATGCACATCCTGTTCGCCTCGGCCGCAAGCGTTCTGCTACACTTGCCTTCCCCGTATTCTGCCGAAGAGTTTTATCCGCTTGCGGCGCATCTACCCGAAGGCCTGCGCCTGTTCGCCAGCTACGTGATGGCGCACGCCTTATATCTGCGCGGCGAATACGGCCGCAGCCTAGGCATGGCGGAAAATGCCCTGATCATGAAACAGGGAAGTTATCCCATCTCGGAACTGTTCCTGCACCTGGCAGCTTCCATGGCATGCATGAGTCTCAAAGACGTCGACGCCGCAAAAGCGCATTTTGGAGCCACTTGGGACATTGCGCGTCCCGACGGCCTTATCGAGCTCATTGGCGAGCACCACGGCCTTTTACAGGGGCTCATCGAGGCATGCCTAAAAACGCAATACCCTGACGACTTCGCGCGCATCATCGAGATCACGTACCACTTCAGCTACGGCTGGCGGCGCATCCACAACCCCGATTCGGGCGAGGACGTGGCCGACGATCTAACGACCACGGAATTCACCATGGCCATGCTCGCCTGCCGCGGATGGACCAACGCCGAAATCGCACGCCATATGGGAGTATCGCCGGGCACTGTCAAAAACCGCCTATCCAGTGTGTATGCAAAGCTTGGCATCGGCACGCGCACTGAGCTGGTCGCGCATATGCTGCGTTAGCAGCCAGACTGCCTAGCGCGGCACGTACGCCCCGGAGCCCCGGCGCTTCGCTCGCTCAAATTGGACATTTTGACCCTCGGACGGCACTACCGTGACAGGATGCCTTCTCGCAAAATTGGATTATTTCCACCGATACCTGCGGGATGGGAGCCAAAGATGCTTGATCGCCGTTCGTTACTTGTTGCCGGAGCGTCCTCACTGGCGAGCATTATGTTGCCGCGCGTGCCGGGAAGCGCAAACGCCTTCATACTGCCATTCGCCCCCACCGAGGCCTATGCCGACGAAGAAGACCCCTTCAGGGTGCTCGTTCTCTCGCGCACCATGTTCGGTGTGGTCGTGGTCGACGTCGCCAACAAGAATACGCCCATCGCGGGTGCCCAGGTTACGCTGACGTCGCGCTATGCCGCGGGCAAACAGCTCACCGCCACAACCGATGACGAAGGCACGGCCATCTTTGAGATCGCCCCTCTTTCGGAAGGCTACGTGGACGAGGCAACGCTTCTCGACGCGTACGACTTTAACGGCGGCATTTCCATTAGCATGGCGGGCTACCGTGATGTCGAGATTCCCCTTGCGCGTATCCAGGGCGGCACCGCCATAACCGCGCCCACGCGTCCGCTTTCCGACGGCGAGCCGTACTTCCGCCAGCTCACATTCGACGAATGGGACATCCAGTACGCTGAAGCCACGTTCATGGCATTGCCGAAGGACGACACGGCAAACGACCAACCCGACACGCACGCCTTTACCGTGCAGGCACATCTGCCACAGGGTGGACAGGCAACGCTGTGCATCAACAAGGTAATGCCCGCCACGGGTAGCTCGCCCGAAACCGTCACGCAAATTGGCCAAATCAAGGCCAGCGCATCGGGCGCGGATAATCTGGCGACGTTCACGCTCGAAGACACGTTCCTCGATGCAGCTTCGGGCCTTCTGGAAGAAGGGTGCAAGCTGCGCTTCGTCCTCGACTATCAGGGCAAAACCTACACGCTCTCCTCCCCCATGGCCGTTGTCACCGCGCCGGCCGCAAAGGCGGAATCGGGCTCGACCACCATCATTCCCACCACCATGGACCAAGAGATCACTCCGTTTGATTTCCCCGCATCGTTTCCCGGCATCGGTGGTAATAAGTTCACGTGTTGGATGCCCTCGTTCCCCATTTTGTTCGATTTCTCGTTTGCCGGATACGTGCTGTTCGGCGGAGGATACAAACCAGCCAGCTATATGAACGATTCAGGCAATCCGGATCCGGAGTACTGGAAGAAATCGCCGCGTGAGTCGGGCGCCAAGCAGGCAAACCGCTACCTCGACGAGATGGAGGGGAAGTGGAATCAGTACAAAAGTATGAGTGCCGGTTCGGGCACCGATCCAAGAAACACCAAGCTCCTTCGTCACCATTGCACGCCGCTGTTCACGATGGATATCGCCACACAGCTGTACGGCTCGCTCGCCTACGATTGGGTGGGCAAAACCTGGGGTAACAACAACGACCCCGCATACGGCAATATTAAGGCCCTCTTCCAGGTAAGAACCGACCTCAATTGGACCGAGCAGTTTACCCTAGGACCGGTGCCGTTTTTCCTAAACGTCAACCCCTGGGTGCTAGCAAAACTGGCGCTCGCCGTGGGCGCCCACACGCACGGTAGCGGCGCGGCGTTTTTCAAAAACATATCGCTCGACTATTCAAACACCTCGGGCTCGTTCACCATCCAGATCGGGCTTGCCGTCACCTTTGGCGCCGGCGTTGCAGGCGTCGCTTCGTCCGCCGTGCGCGGCGCCGCATCCCTCACGCTGTTCATTGGGTACGAGAAGGCTGATGGACACCAGCTTCCGCGACTGCGCGTAGGTGCAGACGTCGATGTCGATGTGATACTCCAGTTCGTGATGTTCAAGTGGACCACCAAGGCTTGGTCGGGGTCGTGGCCCACACTCCTCGATTCGTGGAATATGTCGGTGAACAACGGCGACCAGTATGTACTCCAGCGCTCTGAGCTCGCATTGGGTGGAGATACGCCCTATACACTAGATGCCTGCTTCGGCTCAGCCGGCAACGCCGAGGCGGGCGGCGTTCCGCAATTTATCGCATCGGCCACCATTGTCACCAACGCCGAGCTGCTCGCGCGCGCCGAGGTTAAGGCCACTGCCGTAAACGTCGCGCCTGCCGCGCGCGATTGGGATCAAGCGGTCACGCGCATTGAGCTCAAGGCGGATGCAGAAAGCGACGACACGGGACAGATCGAGCATTTCGTCCATGCACTGATAGAAAACGACGAAAATGCCGCGCCGATGTATGAGTACACCTACATCGGTCAGACAACGAACGCCGTTGCGGACCCCAACGCCAATTCTACCGGCGTGTCGGAGGACGAGCGTGGCGGCATCAAACCCTCGAGCGACAACGTGCTGTTTGCTGGCGTGCTCAGCGAAGCTCACATGAAGCTGGCAATGATTGCCGGCGTAGAATGCCTGTTCCGTATCGCCTCGGTGCGCTACGGCGACAATGGTCGCTCGCGCCTGGTGGTGCACACAAAGGCAAACGGCACGTGGTCCGCTCCCACGCCCGTGGACTTTCCCCTTGGGTTTGGCGAGAACGACGTGGAGCGCGACAGCGTATACGATTACGACTTCGACGTGGTGGAATATACGAACGGAATAGGAAACCAGGACGCCTACGTGCTGCTGGTCTCGGGCGAGCGCCCCGCCGGCGACAACACCCATTTCGATACGGCGAGCACATCCGGCATACTGTCCGTTGTGCGCCTGCGCATAAGCAACGACGGAGCCCGCGTGATATCGCACACGTCGTGGCGCAGCATCTCGCGCGGCCGCCTTCAGGAGGATGGCTACCATTGCCTGCAGTGCCCACGCATCACGGTGGGCAAGACACTGGTCGACGGGCGCCTGTCGGGCGCTTACCTCCACCGCCGCGGAACCACCGCAGAGAAGGCGCTCGGCAGCGAGGCCGAGGTTGCACTGGAATGCTTTACCCTGTGGTCGGATGATTTGGGCGACAGTCTCACGTTCCGTCAGGTCCTCCGCTTTCCGCAGGCACCGTCGAGCATCGAGCTCGGCACGCCCGAGAATATCAACGGCAAAATGGTGGTGCCCGTTGCATACGAGACTGCAGGCGGTTGTGGCTGTGCATCGTACGCCGTGATCGGCCAGTCCATCGCGGGTTGGGGCGTTATGTCGCCAGATGCCACAGTGCCCCACGCGGTGCCGTGGCCGCAGCACACGGGCTTTTTGGCAACCGTCAACGAGCAACTGCAGCATATTACTTGGACGCGAGGCGCATCGGCATTTGCAACGCAGCCCGTGGGCGCCGCAGACTGTGGCCCGGCATCGTTTAGCGTAAGCAACAACGGCAGGTGCGTGCTCTATGTAGAGAACACCGATGGCAAGGTGGGACAAACCTACGACGAAGAAGGCAACCCGGCAGCAGTGATGGGCAAGCACTTCCGCATCTTCGCCAGCACCTTGGCAGGCGATCTGTTCACGGAGCCGTTCGTGATGTGCGAGCTGGACCATCCCGTCGATCAGATAACGACATTTTTGACGTCGGGAGGCATGCTCTCCGCGCTCGCCACGCACATTGTGAGCGCAGAGAAGAGCGAGGCAGAGCTGCACGGCATCGAAGTGCCCTTGGTGGCGTGTGCCACTCCGACGGGCGCGGTCGCTACCTCGGGCGCGGTGGTGCCCGGAGCAGCAGGTGAATCCTTTATGGTCACGGTGCGAAACGACGGCAACACCTTGCTGACCGCCGGCACGATCGATCTGTACCGAGAGGGCTCCAGCCAGCCGTTCTCCAGCGCATCCATCGGATTCGGAGTGAACGCACGCATGGCTTCGATCTACGATCCAGAGCTTGCCGAGGACGCTTCGGCCAACGATACGGCACACGTGAAGTACGCGCTCGAGACGCTGGGCGCACGTTTTGCAACGCACCCGCTGGTAGCCGACAACGGCAACGCCGTGCTGGCACCGGGTTGCACGGCACAGTTCCGTATGAGCTTCGCCATCCCCGAGAGTTGGAGCGACGAAGTGGGCAAACGCGTAACGCTGTATGCGAAGGCACGTAATCTGGTGACGCTCGATCCCGTAACGCTCGAGGAAATTCGACCGGGCGCAAACTCGGCGCTGGATGCCGTACTGCACGAGCTTCATGTGCCCGACGCGGCATGCGAACGCTCAGAAGTTCAGGTCGGCGTATGCGACAGCGCGGATACGACAGGACTTCACGACGCCCCGATGACGGTCGACGGCGATGGCGGCGCGAGCGGAGGTGGCTCCGGCGGAAGCAGCTCCGGTGGCGGCAGTGGCTCTGGCAGCGGCAAGGATCACGGCAATAGCAAGCGCCCCGGAAAAGCGGGCGCGCTTGCGGGCACAGGCGATGTCAACGCTCCCCTTACGGCAGCCGCTGCAGCACTCGCCGCAGCAGGCGCCGGCCTTATCGTCTACAGCGCCCGCCGAACCGCCCTCGGACGCGGTGCCAGCGACGAAGCCGATGCGGATAGGTCCCACTAGCTCTCAGCCGCTTTTGTGGGGGGCGCTGACCCTGCTCATCGAACATCAAATGGGCTGGTTCTGGATACCCAGAGCCAGCCCATTACGCATTAGATGTCGTCAGAGGAGTTGAGTTCTGCCTCGAGCTTGGCACGGCGCTTTTTCGCCGTGAAAAACGTTGCGCACAGGGCAGCAAACGTGGCCGCGAAAATCGTCGCACCGCAGAACACGCCCGTGGCCAGGTTCGCCAACCAAAAGACGCTTTCGAGCGGTACGATCTGCGCCTCAGCGATACAGCGCATTGCAGCAATAACAAGCGCGAACGCGGCGCCGCTAAGGCCGCTGACAAGCAGGAAATATCCAACAGGAAGATGCTCGGTTTGCCCAAAACGATTGGTATCGACATAGCCCTTCCGCGTTTGCAGTCCTGCGCAAATCAACATCACGAGAACGAGCCACAAATACATGGCTGCCTCGAACGGCGTTGCAAAGCCATTCGGCATTTCACTGGCGTCGCTGTGAACCCACGCAACCTGTCGAGCTATAAACTGGTAGAAAAAGATCATCAACATGCCAAACGAAAGCAGCACGAAACCAATCTTGTAGATCTTCGCGCTCTCAGCCTCCAGGCGCTCGTCCTTTGGGCCGGCATATTCACGCCACTTTTGCACGAGTTTTAAATCTTCAAATTTCATAGCGAACTCCTAAAGAGCGTCAGGGTCGACGTCGTTTTCGTCTTCCCAAAACAAGTCGTTCAACGTAACGCGTAGCGCTTTACAGATTGCCACGCACAAATTGAGCGTGGGGTTGTAGCCGCCCGCCTCGATCAGGCCGATGGTCTGGCGCGTAACGCCCACGGCCTCGGCCAAGTCAGCTTGCGAAAGGCCAACCGCCGCGCGCGCCGCCTTCATGCGTAGGTTCTTTTTGCCCGGCATGGAGTTCCTTTCGTGGTAATAGACAGATATCCGTTGCAACATGACAGAAATATATTGCATTCATCAGAAGATGTCCACTATATCTGTCATTATGAAAATCATGTTCGTCATCGCTATGCAGACATAGCAATTTCGATTCGCTATTCAAACTTACTCGGACAGAGCCGACTCAGTTTTGTCCGAGTAAACGAATCTCCATCGAACTCCGAACGATTGTTCGATGGATTTCGTGTTGGTTGGAATCGTCCGTGGGCTGGGCTATGCTACCTTGACTATCTATATGACTTAAACGCAGCAAAGGAGCACCGAGAGAGCGAGTATGGCAAAAAACACCGCAAACTATGGTAACGACAGCATCCGCCAGCTCAAGGACGAGGAGCGCGTACGCCTGCGCCCTGCCGTCATCTTTGGCTCGGACGGACTCGACGGCTGCGCGCATGCCGCCTTCGAGATCCTGTCCAACGCCGTTGACGAGGCACGCCAGGGCTACGGCAAGCTCATCACCCTTACCGCCTTTCGCGATGGCTCCATTCAAGTAGAGGACAACGGCCGCGGCTGCCCACTTGACTGGAACCCCTCCGAGAAGCGCTTTAACTGGGAGCTCGTCTTTTGCGAGCTCTATGCCGGCGGCAAGTACAACAACAACCAGGGCGGCGACTACGACTTCTCGCTCGGCACCAACGGCTTGGGCTCCTGCGCGACCCAGTATGCTTCCGAGTACATGGACGTCACGGTTTGGCGCGACGGCAACAAGTACTCCCTGCACTTTAAGAAGGGCAAGGTGGTCGGCGCCAAAAAGAAGGCGCTCGAGATTGAGCCCAGCGACGAAGACCGTACCGGCACCACCATCAAGTGGCGCCCCGACCTCGAGGTCTTTACCTCGATCAGCATTCCCCACGATTGGTATCGCGAGACCATGCGCCGTCAGGCCGTGGTCAACGCCAACGTGACTTTCCGCCTGCGTATTGAGGGCGACGATGGCGAATTTACCGAAGAGGACTTCTGCTATCCCAAGGGCATCGAGGATTACGTGCTCGAGAAGGTCGGTACCGATTACCTTACCGAGCCTTTCTTTATCGAGGCCGACCGTCGCGGTCGCGACCGCGAGGACCTGCCCGACTACAACGTAAAGATCACTGCTTGCATGTGCTTCTCGCGCACTTTCATGATGCAGGAGTACTACCACAACTCATCGTGGCTCGAGAACGGCGGCTCGCCCGAGAAGGCGGCTCGTAGCGCTCTGACCAGTGCCATCGATGCTTACATTAAGCAACAGGGCAAGTACAACAAAAACGAGAGCGGCATCAAATGGCAGGACGTCCAAGACTGCCTGGTGCTGGTGACCAACTGCTTCTCCACCCAGACGTCCTACGAAAACCAGACTAAGAAGGCCATCAACAACCGCTTTATCCAGCAGGCCATGACGGCCTTCTTTAAGGAGCGCCTCTCGACCTACCTGATCGAGAACAAGGACGCCGCCAACAAGATCATGGAGCAGGTGCTCATCAACAAGCGTTCGCGCGAGAACGCCGAGAAGACGCGCCAGAGCATCAAGACCAACCTGCAGCAGAAGACCGACATGGCCAACCGCGTGCAGAAGTTCATCGACTGCCGCTCCAAAGATAAGAACCGTCGCGAGATCTACATCGTAGAGGGCGACTCGGCAGCAGGCGCCATCCGCACGTCGCGCGATGCCGAGTTCCAGGGTGTTATGCCCGTCCGCGGCAAGATCCTCAACTGCCTAAAGGAGGATTATCCGCGCATCTTTAAGTCCGACATCATCATGGACCTCATGCGCGTGCTGGGCTGCGGCGTGGAGATCAAAGACAAGCGCATCAAGAACCTTGGCGCCTTTGACCTGGACAACCTCAACTGGAACAAGGTCATTATCTGTACGGACGCCGACGTCGACGGTTACCACATCCGCACGCTTGTGCTCACCATGCTCTACCGCCTGGTGCCCACGCTCATCGACGAGGGTTACGTGTATATCGCCGAGTCGCCGCTCTACGAGATCAATTGCAAAGAAAAGACCTACTTTGCCTACACCGAGCTCGAAAAGAACGGCATCCTTAAGGAGATCGGCGACCAGAAGTGCTCCATCAACCGCTCCAAGGGTCTTGGTGAGAACGATCCGGACATGATGTGGCTCACCACCATGAACCCCGAGACGCGTCGCCTGATCAAGGTGGAGCCCGAGGACGTCACCAAGATGGAAACCATGTTCAACCTGTTGCTGGGCAACGACGAGGCGGGCCGCAAGCGCCATATCTCGGAGCACGGCAAGGAATACCTGGACCAGTTGGACCTGCAGTAGCAGCAAATCGATAACGACGGCCCTTAAGAAGTTCAAGAGGATATCGTGGCAAAGAAGAAGACGAAGAACCAGCCGAAGAAAAAGCAGGTCAACGCCGAGAACGTCATCGGCCTGCACTCCGAGGTCACCGACCAGCCGATCACGCAGACGCTCGAGGTCAACTACATGCCCTACGCCATGAGCGTCAACGTCTCGCGTGCGTTCCCCGAGATCGACGGCTTTAAGCCCTCGCACCGCAAGCTGCTCTACACCATGTACAAGATGGGTCTGCTCAAGGGCGAGCGCCAGAAGAGCGCCAACATCGTGGGTCAGACCATGAAGCTCAACCCGCACGGCGACGCCGCGATCTACGAGACGATGGTGCGCCTGGCCACCGGCAACGAGGCGCTGCTCGCCCCCTTCGTGGAGTCGAAGGGCAACTTTGGCAAGTACTATTCGGGCGACCTGAGCTACGCCGCCTCGCGTTATACCGAGGCCAAGCTCTCCCCCATCAGCGCCGAGATCTTCAAGGACATCGACAAGGATCCGGTCGACTTCGTTGACAGCTACGACGGCGCCATGAAGGAGCCGCGCCTGCTGCCCACCACGTTCCCCAACATCCTTGTCTCGGCCAATAAGGGCATCGGCGTCGCCATGGCATCCGACATCTGCGGCTTCAACCTCAACGAGGTCTGCACTGCCACAATGCACTACCTGCAGGACCCCGACTGCGACCTGCTCGAGTACATGCCCATGCCCGACTTCTCGACGGGCGGCGAGATCATCTACCGCCGCGAGGAGATGGAGAAGATCGTCGAGACCGGCCTTGGCAGCTTCCAGATCCGCTCCCGCTGGCGTTGGATTCCCGAAGAGCGCATCATCGAGGTGTACGAGATCCCCTACACCACCAAGACCGATGTCATCATCGAGCGCATCGTCAAGCTTTCCAAAGAGGGCAAGGTCAAGGAGATTGCCGACATCCGCGACGAGACCGACCTCTCGGGTCTGCGCATCGCCATCGACCTTAAGCGCGGTGTCGACCCCGACAAGCTTATGGCCAAGCTCTATCGCTCGACCACGCTGCAGGATTCGTTCTCGTGCAACTTCAACGTGCTCGTCGACGGCTATCCCCGTGTTATGGGCGTGCGCCAGATCCTGCACGAGTGGGTCAAGTGGCGTATTGAGTCCACGCGTCGCCGCATTAACTTTGACCTGGGAAAAAAGTCCGAGCGCCTGCACCTGCTGCACGGCCTCGAGGCGATTCTGCTCGACATCGACAAGGCCATCGCCATCATTCGCGGCACCAAGCTCGAAGCCGAGGTCGTGCCTAACCTTATGAAGGGTTTCGACATCGACGAGACCCAGGCCGAGTTTGTCGCCGAACTTAAGCTCCGCAACATCAACGAGGAGTACATCCTCAACCGCACCAAGGACATTGCCAAGCTCGAGGGTGAGATTGCCGAGCTTGAGGAGATCCTCTCCAGCGAGGAGAACATCAAGAAGGTCATCAGCGACGAGCTGGCCGCAGTCAACAAGAAGTACGTGATGCCGCGCCGCACGGGTAGGATCGAGCCCCATGAGGTTATCGAGGTAAGCTTGGAGCCCGAGGTCGAGGAATATCCGGTTACCATCATGCTTTCGCGCGATGGCTACCTTAAGAAGATGACGGACCGCGTACTCAAGAAGGCGACCACGCTCAAGTACAAGGACGGCGACAAACCCTTTATCGAGTTCCCGTCCTCCAACACCCACGAGCTGCTGGTCTTTACCAACAAGAGCCAGGTATACAAATGCAAGGTTGCGGCGTTTGAGGACACCAAGTCGGCCCAGCTGGGCTCGTACCTGCCGACCGACCTCGAGATGGAACCCGACGAGAGCGTCATCTGGGTCATCGACCCCGAGGACTACAAGGCCGACGTGCTATTCGTCTTTGAGAACGGCCGCGTGGTGCGCGTCGCGCTTTCTGGATACGTCACCAAGACCAACCGCAAGCGCCTCAAGAACGCCATCTACGGTGGCAGCAAGCTGCTGTATGCCCAGGTGCTCAAGGAAGATCGCGACATCGCGCTGGTCTCGAGCGACTACCGCCTGATGAACTTCAACACGTCGTTGCTCAAGACCAAGACGACCACCAACACGCAGGGCGTCCAGGCTTTCACGGCCAAGAAGGGCCGCTCGGTCACCACCGTCGGCACGACCGAGGAGATCCTCGGCGCCGGCGTCTCGGCCGAGAAGTTCACCGCGCAGAGCCTGCCTTCTGCCGGTGCCCTCATGAAGGAAAACGACATGCCGAGTTTGTTTGACTAAAACAACGGCGGCCAAACCGTCATGGGTTTACAAAGCAGCGGGGCCCGGAGCGCAGCAACATCGCGCTCCGGGCCCCGCTCGTTGCAACGTAGTCGGAATAATAGAACTCCCCGTTTTTCACTCCTGCAATCCCACGGCACAAGGCATGTTAAGCCATTAGCAAAACTTGCAAAATTTAGCAAAAGTTGCAAAAGTTAGCAAAACCTGCAAAGGGGCCACCATGGATTGCAGCAAATGTCTCCGCCACGCCAGGCATGCTCGAAGATATTATCGAGCGAACCAAAGAAGCCGCAGATAGCTACCTCTCACAGCCTCACGCGCGCATAAACGGTGTTCAAATTGGCCCAGTGGGCATCGATTGGACATATGCTCAAGAGGCTCAGGGCAACTGGCGCACGCGCATGAATGGCATCTTTAAGCAACTCGAAAAACATGACATCGGACTTCTCATCACCATCGATGAAGTCACCGTCGATCTCGAAGAAATGCTTCAATTTGCCTCTGTTTACCAGCACTTTGTACGCGAAGGTAAAAAAGTTGCCCTACTCATGGCAGGACTGCCCTACAAAGTATCGGCGTTGCTGCGTAACGATTCCGTCTCGTTCCTCAGGCGTTCCCAATATCATCAGTTGGGACGAATCACTGACGTTGAAATTGCAAACGCATTCCGCAAAACCGTTGAGGCCGGAGGCCGCTCAATCACGCCAGAAGCGCTCGAGGATGCCGTGAAGGCCGTCGACGGATTTCCCTATATGATGCAGCTCGTCGGATATCGCACATGGGATGTTTCGGAGAACTCGCCCAAAATCAGTGCACCTGATGTACAGCAGGGTTCTCTGCTTGCCCGCATGGAGCTGCGCGATCGAATTCTCGAAACGACCTATCAGGAGCTTTCCGATAAAGACATTGAGTTTTTGCTCGCGATGCTGCCCGATTCTGGCCCCAGCAGGGTCTCGGAGATAGCCAAACGCATGGGCGTCGCCAGCAACTACGCAAGCCAATACAAACGCCGCCTCCTGGAGGACGGCGTCATTGGAGAGCGCGGGCGTGGTCTCGTTGGCTTTGACATTCCCGCGTTCAGGGAATTCTTGAACGAGAAGGCGTTTTAGCACGCCAAGATTGTCCGCAAGGGCAACGGCGCACGGCAATCAACGATTCACCTGGCAAGGACGGCAAGTGCTTCAAATAACGCTGGTTGCCATGCGTTCTTCTTGCCCTTAGGCGAGCTTGCGAGCGAGCTCTCGCACCTCTTCCAACTTGGGCGACGATACCATGCTGTCGCGCTCGGTCATACCGCTGATGGTGACAATGCCTTGGTCCTCCCACTTGCAGTACGCACAGGCCGACTTGTACATAGCGATCGCCGCATCATAGACGCCCTCACTGTGACTATCGAGCAAAAGTGCCGTCTTGGTGAACGGGAATCCCGTGGCACCGAAGGCGTACAGGCGGTCGATGGCGGCCTTCTCCTGCGCAGTGATATCAAACCAGTAGATAGGCGAAGCGAAGACAACCATATCGGCGCCTTTCAGTGACTCGATCACGTCGGCCATGTCGTCCTTCTGCACACAGGTGCCCTCGTGGGCGAAGCAATACTGACACCCCAGGCAACCAGCGATTTTCTTGCTGGCAACGCGGACGACCTCGACCGTATTACCGCTCTCGCGCGCGGTCTCGGCAAACGCCTCGACCATGGTGTCGGTATTGGCGCCCTTACGCGGGCTGCCACTCAACACAACGATATTCATAAGAATCTCCCTTCTTCATGCCGCAGGCGCACGATGATTCGGGACAGGTTTTCGTTAGCACCCTCGTAGCGGTTCTCCGCCCCCTAAGCAGCGTGTCCGCTACGAAACGACCGTCTTGTAATAAGCGCCGAAGTCTGCCAGCGAGTCCACGACGGGCATCATCTGGCGGCCGAGCTCGGTAAGGCCATACTCAACGCGGGGAGGATTCTCGCCATAGTCGTGGCGAAAGACCAGCCCATCATCCTCCATCTGCCGCAGGCTGTCGGTAAGCACCTTCTGAGAGATCCCCTCAAGGTCGCGGCGCAACTCGTTGAAACGCCAGGGGCGTACGCGCAAGTTACGGATAATGAGCAGCTTCCACTTGCCGCCAATGAGCGCTACCGCCGTTGCGACCGGACACTCCGGAAGCTCCTCTTTCGCCATCACGGGAGACCCAACCTCCTTGACCATACCGGTTTCACAAAAAAGTACGCAGTTACAAATATGTGCGTACTCGTATTTGCATGCGACTTCGCGTTGAATATAGCTCACGCAGGAGATGCCTGCAAGGTAAATCAACCCAAAGAGAGGAACCATTATGGCTAATTATGCAAAGACCCACATCGGTAATGAGAGCCGTGTCGAGCTGCACGAAGTGCTCGGGCTTACCGGGGCAGAGGTGAGTGTCAACAATCTTCCCGCCGGCGCTGGCGTTCCGTTCGTCCATGCACACAAGGAAAACGAGGAAATCTACGGCGTGCTCGAAGGCGCCGGCTCGGTCACGATTGACGGTGAGGAAATCGAGCTTGCAGCCGGCGACTGGCTGCGCATTTCCCCCGCCGCACACCGTCAGTTCCGCGCCGCATCCGACTCGGGCATCACATACGTCTGCATTCAGGTCAAGCAGGGATCCCTTGATGCCTTCACGGCCGACGACGCTATCATGTTCTAATTCGCGATCAGCGCACAAGGGGCCGATACCGCCCGCATGCCTCCTTCGGAATAGGCGCTGAGCAGCTCCTGGGCGTAGGCGAACTCGGGCCCTCGCCTCCAATCGAGCAGGCGGTTGACCGCGAGATTTCCCTGGACGTTGTGGACGAAGAGCAGATAGGCGTCCTCGCGCGAAAGCCCGGTCTTCTCCATGATAGAGGGGACCATCTGCTCAGCGCCGCGCTCGACGACGCGCTGCGCCACCCGGGCGTACGCATCGTCATCCGAGTAGAGCAGATAATAGTCATCGTTTGCCGGCGGGCGCTGGCAGAGGGCCCCCGCCCCCGTTCCCTCGAGTGGGGGCGCCGCTGCCAGGGCCTCGTCGATAAGTGCGTCGAGCAGTGCGAACTTGTCCTCGTAGTGCAAATAGAACGTGCCGCGGTTGATATCGGCGCAGCGGCAAATATCCGCCACCGTCATCTTCGCGAAGCCGACCTCGGCCAGCAGCGCAAAGAACGCCTCCCGTATAACCGAGAGCGTGTAGCGTCGGCGACGATCGATCTTCCCCGATTCCATGGCCCCTCCAATTGCAGCGCTCAACAATATCCAGAAGCCGCTCGTTTATCGACAGCAGCTCGAAACTGTTCATTGCTCTGACGCAAATCAACATTGATACTTTTTATAGACACCTGTTCATTGTAGTTGAAAGAGAGTATCAAGTGACTCTATACGAGCGGCTCGTTATCGAACTCACCAACCAATCGTTTTCCCATCAGGCCGCCTACCGCACCGGCGGCACGCCCTATGAACTGAGTGCCCGCGAGCCCGAGCCCTACGACCAGCAAATCGAAACGTTTGCCCGCATGATCGATGAAGCCGATTGCGTGCTTGTAGGCGGGGCCTCCGGGCTCTCCGCGGCGGGCGGCGGCGACTTCTACTACGAGGACAACGCGACCTATCGCAGGCATTTCGGCAAATTCGCCGAGCGCTACGGTTTCAGAGGCGCTTTTGAAGGGTCGTCCTACCGCTGGCCCACCGCCGAGTCGCGCTGGGGCTACCTTGCCACCTTCCTCGACACCACGCTCAACGCCCCGTTGCGCGGGCCCTACAAAGATCTCGACGCCATTCTTACCGAGAAAGACTTCTTCGTTCTCACCACCAACCAGGACACGCAGTTCATGAAAATCTACCCTTGGGAGAAGGTGGCAGAAATCCAAGGCGACCACCGCTTCTTCCAGTGCTCCCGTTGCTGTACGGACGAGGTATGGGACGCCATCGAGCCGGTCTCTCGTATGGTAGAGGCCATGGGAGACGGCCTAGAGGTTCCGACAGAACTCGTGCCACGCTGCCCGCACTGCGGGGCAGAGGCGTTCCCTTGGGTTCGCGGCTACGGCAACTTCCTGCAGGGCGAGCTCTACGAGGAGCAGTACCACAAGGTGTCCGACTGGCTCGACGCGCACGCGCGACAGAGGATCCTCTTCCTTGAGCTGGGCGTGGGCCGCATGACGCCCGCGTTTATCCAGGAGCCGTTCTGGGCCCTCACGGCGCAGTTACCGCAGGCCAGCTACATCGCCGTAAACAACAAGACGCAGTTTCTCCCCCGCGCGATCGAGGACCGGGGACTCGCCGTTCGAGCCGACATCGCCGGCGTGCTCGCCGACGTGCGCAAGACGCTGGGGAGGTAGCGCATGGAGACGGCGAAAGCAGTTCGCATAGGCAGGGCACTTTCCGAGGCGGATCTTGTCATCATCGGCGCCAGCAACGGGCTCGACATGGCGGAGGGGCTCAATCTCTTCTGCGCCGACGCCCATTTCCGAGAGGCGTACGGGGACCTCGCCCAGGCTGATGGCATCGGCTGCATACTGCAGGGGCTCGCCTCTCCGGATGCAAACGTGCGACGCCGATGGGCCGAGCGGTTCCATCAAAAGGAGTATGTCAAGTATGAGCCCAGCCCGCTCATGAACAGGCTGCGGCATCTTACGGAGCACGCTGACACCTTCGTGATCACGTGCAATATCGACGGACACTTCGCACGTGCAGGGTTCAACGAGAACAGCGTGCTCGAAACGGAGGGGAGCATACGCACGTCGATTGACGAGCGGCGTCTCGCCCATCCAGACGCCCTCGCCATGGCACAGCTCGAAGAGCTCACACACCTTGTGCAAGCCCATCGCAACCACAAGGTTGCCATCCTCGAACTTGGTGTGGGACTGCGCAACGGCGTCATAAAGCGCATGCTCGCTCAGGTCGCGAACGTCTGCGAACACGCCACCTACATTGTGTTCAACTACAGTCAGGCCTTGGCGCCCGATGCATCGTGCGAGACAATTCTCGTTGACGGCGATATGGCCCCGGCTTTTGAGGAGATCGCCCGATGCCGCCTCTAGAAAGAGAAGCAAAGAGGCTTCGAAGCCTTATCGACGATGCCGACGCCATCATCGTCGGCATCGGCTCGGGCATGTCGAGCGCCGCCGGGTTCAACCATTACAACCGCGCGGGCATGGCGCGCGCCGGAATGGCGGACTGGCAGCAAGCCTTTGGCTTCAAGAGCCTTTTCGACGGCTTCTACCACCTCTACCCCAGCCTCGAACAGCAATGGGCATACTATGCGCGATACATCGATTTCATGCTACGAGAGCCTGCCTCGCAGCCCTATCTCGACCTGCGGTCCCTCATCGGCCATAAGGATTACTTCATCCTGAGCACCAATGTGGACACCCAAGTCGAGAAGGCGTTTCCCGCCGAGAGGACCTGTAACTATCAGGGAAGCTTCGCGCACCTTCAATGCAAGCAGCCATGCTGCGACGAGCTCTTCGACGCGGGCCCCTACGTCGAGCGCATGCTCGCAGGCATGGCGGGGTTCGAGATCCGCAGCGAGGATGTCCCCCGATGCCCGCACTGCGGTTGGCAGCTTGCGCCGTGGGTGCGCGACGACACGTTTTTGCAGGGCACGGCATGGCGCGAGGGCCTCGAACGATATGAGCACTTCGTGCGCGAGCGCGGTAGTAGCCGCGTGCTGTTGCTGGAGCTCGGCGTGGGCGAGATGACCCCCGGCATCATCACGCTCCCGTTCTGGAGCATGACCGCAAAGCTGCCGGATGCGCATCTGTTAAGCGTAAACATCTCGGGCGACTCGGCTCCGCTGCAGCTCGGGAGCAAGGCAGAGGCGATCCAGGCCGACTTGCGCACCCTGCTCTCGGCGGCGCGGGCAGGTAACGAGTAGCGCGGCGAGGCTTTTGCGCTTTCATCAGCCCGGACATCACGCCCATAGAAGCGATGGTTCTGATTCGGGTGTCAAAGTTTAAGCCTCCTTGTCAGTCGCTTTAAGGTATTGCTCGTCATCCACGAGCTCCAACCACTCGTTGGAGGCCTCCTCACCCGGAACCTCCACCGCGAGATGGGAGAACCAGCTGTCGGGCGCCGCACCGTGCCAGTGCTTTACGCCCGCGGGAATATTTACTACATCGCCGGGGCACAGCTCCTGTGCCGGTTTGCCCCATTCCTGATAAAGCCCTCGACCAGCCACGCAGACGAGGATCTGTCCGCCACCGCTTTTGGCGTGATGTGTGTGCCAGTTGTTGCGGCAGCCGGGCTCAAACGTCACGTTGTAGACGCCGACCTGGTCGGTGGAAAGGGGCGCGAGGTAGCTTTGCCCGATAAAGTACTTCGCAAATGCGTCGTTGGGGGCGCCGATAGGAAAAGCCATCTCGTTTTGGTGCTGCGCCTTTGCGTCGGCAGCGTCTTCGTCCGCCCAGACCTCCTTCGCCATGCGAAAGGCCGCCCACGCCTTGGGCCATCCCGCATAAAACGCCGCATGCGTAAGGATTTCCGCTATCTCAGCCCTAGTCACCCCGTTGTTCTTTGCGGACATCAGATGATATTGGAACGAGGAGTCCGTCAGCCCCTGTGCCATCAAGGCAACCACCGTCACCACGCTGCGGTCTCGAAGGGAAAGCCTGTCTTCTCGGCTCCATACCTCGCCGAACAGCACATCGTCATTGAGCTGTGCAAATTTGGGGGCAAAATCCCCCAGGGTATCTCTGCCCGCCGTCTGCTTGATCGTCATGTTTGATTCCTCCCGTCGATGGTTTTGAGTGCAAAACTGCTTCCGCGCAGCTAAGCCGCGCCTAGACTCCTAAGCCCATTCGTCGCGCCTGCTCAAGAGCGGGATGCCCGGCGATTTCGCCCACACCGTTCACGCCGCCGGCGAAAACCGTTCCGACAAGCGTGCGCCTTTGGCGAAAATCCCTTGCGCTCCCGATTTGTATTGACGAGAATGAAGGTAATACCTAAACCTAACTTTAGGTCAAGGAATGAATTCTAGATTTATCCGGAGGAACCATGTACACAATCGGACAGGTGGCGGAGATGTTCGGTCTGCCCGTTTCCACGCTGCGTTATTACGATAAGCAGGGATTGTTCCCGGGGCTGGAGCGGACGTCCGGCATTCGCCGATTCGGCGATACGGAACTCGAGGCGCTTCGGGTCATCGAATGCCTGAAGAAGGCTGGGATGGAGATCAAGGACATCCGGCTGTTCATGGAATGGTGTGCGGAGGGCCCATCGACATATCCCAAGCGCAAGGCCATGTTCGAGGAACGAAAGGCCCACATGGAGTCGGAGATTGCGAAGATGAACCGCGCGCTGGACATGTTGAAGTTCAAATGCTGGTACTACGAGCAGGCGATTCAGGATGGCAACGAGGATAGGGTGAAGGCGCTGATTCCCGACGATTTGCCGGGAGAGATCAAAGAGGCCTACGACAACGCCCACGCTCGATAGTGGTGTCTGATACTCAAGGGGCTTTGGCAAGGAGTCCTTTCCAGACAGGAATGCAAAGAGAAGGCCTCCGAATCGGAAGGCTCGGAGGCCTTCATTCCCGCTACTTTGCCGGTGGCTTTGCCTTGCGGCGACGACGAACAGTATCAGGCGTTACTCGGCAACACCAGTACGCGAGTTCAGAAGCCAGTTCCTGCTATTCCCACTCGGTAACAGGAGCCACTGGTCAAAAGCTCGTTAATTTCAATGTGAGTTCTCGGCCTGCCGATTCTTCGTGGGGCAAGAGTTCCCATTTGATACTCACGCTACCTACGCACCGGGAAGCCAAGGAATCCGGCCGCCACTCAAATTAGGTCGCCGTCATCTTTCATAAACGACACCATGTTCAGATGCCTGACGCCATCCCTCTCCTGCAACAGGGGGTCAAGCGTGAAAAGGTAGCGCGGATATCCGTCCCTGATGTAGCCGAACGGCCTGTACTCACGCTCTTCCACGTCCCTATCGGCGATTGTCATTGAAACCTGAATGTAGGCGTAGGCGTTGCGTCTACGCGCGATGAAGTCGCACTCCAGCTTCCCGATGCGGCCTACGGATAGCTTATATCCCCTCGAGCGGAGATAGATGTACAAGGCGTTTTCCAGCGAGGGCCCGTAGTTCAACCGAACATCGACGTTGCGCGCAAAATAGATACCCGGATCCGCAAGGTAGTACTTCTCCTCGCCGCGTAACGATTTGCGGGACTTAAGGTCGAATCTCTCGCATTTGTAGAGCACCTTGGCATCGATGAGCATCTGGATGTAGGCGGCGATCGTCCGCCGCTCGACGGCGATACGCTCCGTCTTGGTGAAATAGTCGTGGAGGCTGGTGAGACTCGTCGGCGCACCGTAGTTGTTGATGACATAGGTCATGACACGGTTGAACGTATCAATGTTCCGGATCTTGTTGCGAGTCCTGATGTCCTTGTCGACGATCTGTCCAACGACATCCTCGATGTAGCGAGCCTTCGCCTCAGGATCGTCGTATTCCAGAGACCGGGGAAACCCGCCATACCGCAGATATTCGTCAAACTCGATTCGCGCGTCACCGACCTCCTTGCCCATGAACCTCTTCATGTCGAGAAACTCGGAAAAGGATAGGGTGAACATCTCGAACTCCACGTATCGACCCGTGAGCTTGGTCATCAGCTCACCAGACAGCAGATACGAGTTGGAGCCAGTGATGAAGATCGAGAAGCCGCCATCCGAGTTATAGGTGTTCACGACCTCCTCGTAGTCTTGGACGTTTTGCACCTCATCGATGAAGAGGTATTTGAAGTCGTCGTCAGCCAGAAGCGACTCGATTTTTTCCTCCAGCTGATCAGGCGTCTTAATTGAGCGGTTGCCGCGCTTGTCGAGGTCAAGGTAGATGATGTCCTTGTCTTCGACACCACGGTTTCTCAGTTCCTCGGCAATCGTCGACATGAGGCACGATTTGCCGCAGCGGCGGATACCCGTGATCACCTTGATCAGGTCGTCATCGTAGAACGGTCGAATCTTCTTCAAGTATTGCTCGCGATGATACAGTTCCATGGAATTCGCCTCCCCTGCTTAGCTTATCAGAGATGATGATAATCCTCAGTTAAGGCACCTATTTTTTCGATTTTACAGAAATTGGTTTCTTAAATATTATTCCAGCTCTTCCATGCTCGCTTGATATCGCGTCATAGATGAAAACACAGTCTACATCGGGTAGTCGTGGGCGTGCGGGAGTCCGCATCAGTAACCTGCCTCCTTGGTTGTCCCTTCTCTGCATGGTCGTCTACATAAAGGAGGAACCAGCCATGCAGATCAGCGTGTCGTCCACCCTGACCGTATGTCACGACGGCCAATTCTGGGTCGGGCTGGCGGAGCATGTCGAGGACGGAAGGTACGGCGCCGCACGCATCGCCTTCGGCGCGGAGCCGTCCGATGCTCAAGGGGCTTTGGCAAGGAGTCGTTTAGGCAGACATGCAAAAAGGAAGCCTCCGAACCAGAAGGTTCGGAGGCTTTTATTCCCGTTATTTCGCTGATGGCTTTGCTCTATGACGACGCCGAAGCAGCATCAGGCGGTACTCGACGGTATCAAAACGCGAGTTCAGAAGCCAGTTCCCGTTATTCCCATAGGCATAAGCGCATCTGCTCGCAACTGCCTATCGATGCTTTGCCTCGAGCGCGGCAGACACCGCATCGAGGAACTCCCGCACATGGTCTGCGGGGTGCGACGAATGAAGCAGCCCGTAAGACACGAGACAGTCCCAATCGGTAGGGACGGTTTTGAGCATGGGGTGGACGTTGGCCCACAACGGCAGCGTCGCAAGCGCGAGGTCCTCGTTCGCGCCGCGATTGAACACCTCCGCCCGATATTGCGGGAAGTCTACGAGCGCGATTTGAGGATGATGCAAGAGTATCTCGTCGCGCACGCGGTCGATTTCGGCGTTCCAGCCCCGGCGTATAAGCATAAGACTGTGATTGTGGAGGTCGTCGAATGTGACTATGTCGCGTTTGGCGAGTTCGTTGTCGACGGGAACGGCGCACCAGAGCGGCTCGCGCGAAAGCTCGAGGCCCAGGCACCCGCGCTCTTTAAGAAAGGCATCGTCGAAAATCCCCGCCACGATATCCATGTCTTGCCCGAGGTTCGCCAAACCGCGTGCCGCCGAGGGTGTGTTTTCAAACGTGACCACCTGAAGGCTCATGCCAGGGCAACGTTCCTTCACCTTCGGCCACAGCTTCGTGAGCGGCGTGCTGGGCGTCATGAGCGACACTCCCACGCGGATGATGCGCTTCTCTCCACGCTCGGCGACGCGGGCGCGTGCGATTGATTCTTGAGAGTACTGCACGATATGGCGGGCGTCGGCGAGCAGCGACCTGCCTGCTCGCGTAAGCGAAAGCCCCTGATGCGATCGGTGGAACAGCGTAAGGCCTAGCCGCGACTCCAGCAGGTTCATCTGCTTGATGACGGCCGTGGGCGTGATGAAGGACTCTTGTGCCGCCTTGGAGAAGCTGCCCGCCTCCGCCACGCGGATGAAAGTGTCAAGCTGTGGGTTGTACATCGATCCTCCTGTCACGCATTATGTGCCGTATATACCCCATGGTTATATCCATCATTCCAACGTGAACTTCTCGCACGTCAGCAAACGCCGTAGCATTGCATTCGAAAAGTCACTATTAAGGAGGAGACCATGGAGTATCTGAAGCTCAATAACGACGTAGAGATGCCCATCGAAGGTTTGGGCACCTTCCTCATGACCCCGGTCGAGGCCGAGGCGGCCGCAACCGCCGCGCTCGCGGCTGGCTACGAGCACATCGACACCGCCAACGCCTACATGAACGAGCGCGCCGTGGGCCGTGCCATCGCCAAGAGCGGCATCGCGCGCGACAAGATCTTCGTCTCCACCAAGCTCTGGCCGAGCGTCTACGACGCAGGCATGCCGGCGGTGGACGCCACGCTCCAGCGCCTGGGGCTCGACTACGTCGACATGCTCATCCTGCACCAGCCGGTAGGCGACTACCTGGCCGCGTGGCGCACGATGGAGGAGGCGTACCGCGCGGGCAAGGTGCGCGCCCTCGGCCTCTCCAACTTCCCGCAAGACAAGATCACCGAGGTCATCGAGGTCGCCGACATCATGCCGCAGCTCGTGACCGTTGAGTGCCACCCCTATCACGCCCAGCGCGACCTGCGCGCCTACCTCGCGCCGTACGGCACGGTGATCGAGGCGTGGTACCCGCTCGGCCACGGCGACAAAGGTCTTCTGGAGGAGCCCATCTTCGTCGCTCTCGCCGAGAAGTACGGCAAGACCCCGGCCCAGGTGATCCTGCGCTGGCACGTGCAGATGGGCACCTCCATCATCCCCGGCTCCAAGAACCCCGCCCACATCGCCGACAACGCGAACATCTTCGACTTCTCCCTCACCGAAGACGAGATGGCCGAGATTGCCAAGCTCGACGGGACCATGACCTACTACACCGCCACTGAGGAAGCACTCGCGGGCTACCTGGCCATACGCCCCGATTTCAACGCGCAGGAGTAGCGCTCAGACGATAACGGACCAACCAAGCCGCCGCCGAGGACCAGTCGGCTGTCGAGGACGAGCCCGCCGCAGTGCCCGCTGCAGACGGCAACGTCCTCGTGGCCTGCTACTCGGCACAGGGCCACACCGCTGTCGTAGCTCAGGCCATCGCCGACGAGCTCGGCGCCGATCTCTTTGAGGTGACGCCTAGAACCCGCGGGTTATAACCCCGTGCGCACCCCAGCGTTATAGAACCCTCACCAACGGAAACTTCCGCCGGTACGGCGCCCCTCGTATGGTGGATACGTCAAGTTGCGAGGAAGGAAGGTACCATGGACTACATCACCTTGAACAACGGCGTCAGGATGCCGCAGCTCGGCTTCGGCGTGTACCAGATCCCGGACGCCACGGAATGCCAGCGCGCCGTAGAGGACGCGCTCTCGGTCGGCTACCGGCTGCTCGACACGGCTGCGAGCTACGGCAACGAAGAGGCGGTCGGGGCCGCCATTCGTGCGAGCGGTCTGCCGCGCGACGAGGTGTTCGTGACGACCAAGCTGTGGATGTCGGATGTGAGCTACGAGGGGGCCAAGCGCGGCTTCGACGCGTCGCTCAAGCGGCTGGGGCTCGACTACGTCGACCTCTACCTCATCCATCAGCCGTTCGGCGACGTCTTCGGCGCGTGGCGCGCCATGGAGGAGCTCTACGAGCAGGGCGTTATCCGCGCCATAGGCACAGCTAACTTCTACCCCGATCACCTCGCAAACCTCATCTCGTTCAACCGCATCGCCCCCGCCGTGAACCAAGTCGAGTGCAACGTGTTCTTCCAGCAGCGCGAGGCGCAGGAGTACATGGCCGGCAAGGAGGTGGCCATGGAGGGCTGGGCGCCCTTTGCGGAGGGCAGAAACGACCTCTTCCGCAACGAGGTCCTCGCTCGCATCGGCGAGGCGCACGGCAAGACGGTCGCTCAGGTCGTGTTGCGCTGGCTGCTGCAGCGCGGTGTGGTCTGTATCCCTAAGAGCACGCACCGCGATCGCATGGAGCAAAACTTCGACGTCTTCGACTTCGCGCTGGGCGACGACGAGATGGTCGCCATCGCCGCGCTCGACACCGGGCGCAGCGCGTTCTTCGACCACCACGACCCCGCCACCATCGAATGGATGTCCGGGCTCGTGCGCAACGTGTAGACGAGCGGTCAGACCGCACTGATAACTTACTAGGAGGAATTGCCATGAACTCATTCACGTACGACTACCCGGTCAGGAACTACTTCGGCGAAGGGGCCATGGACCAGGCACTCGACGCCGAGATGGGTGCCATGGGCAAGACAGTGATGCTCGCCTACGGCGGAGGTTCGGTCAAGCGAACCGGCGTCTACGGCCACGTGGTCGATAAGCTCACGAGCGCGGGCAAGCGCGTGGTGGACTTCGGCGGCATCATGCCCAACCCGACCTACGAGAAGTGCCAGGAAGGCGCCGCGCTCGCACGCGAGGAGCAGGTCGACTTCATTCTCGCCGTCGGCGGCGGGTCGGTCTTCGACTGCTGCAAGGTGGTCTCCGCGCAGGCGATGCTTGACGAGGACATCGAGACGTTCGAGCACGTCGACGGCAAGATGCCGAGCTCGTTCATCCCCATGGGCTGCATCGTGACGCTCTCCGGCACGGGCGCCGAGCAGAACAACGGCGCCGTCATCACCAACGAGGAGACGCACGTGAAGGGCGCCTATCTGGGGGCGATGCCCATGTGGGCGGCGCTCGACCCGGCGCTCACGCTCACCGTACCGCACGCGCAGTTCATGAGCGGCGCGTTCGACACGCTCTCGCACTGCATGGAGAGCTATTTCGGAAGCCCGCGCGGACGCAACGTCACCGACGACATCAACCTCGCCATCCAGCGTAACGTCATCCGCAACATGCGGATCATCGCGGACGACGACCAGAACCTCGAGGCGCTCAGCGAGCTCGTATACGACTCCGCTATGGCCGAGAACGGCGTGCTCAAGATCGGCAAGTCAACGGACTTCCAGGCGCACATGATCCAGCACCAGTACGGCGCGTACACCCACACCAACCACGGGATGGGCCTCGCGGTCATCCACCCTGCGCTCTACCGCCACCTGGCCCCCGAGGCGCCCGCGCAGTTCGCCCGCTGGGCGCGCGAGGTGTGGGGCGTCGACGCCAAGGGCAAAGACGACCTTACGGTGGCGCTCGAGGGCATCGACCGCCTGCAGACGTTCATCGGCAAGATGGGGCTTCCCACGAGCTTCGCCGAGATGGGCTCCGACGCGTCCGACGAGACGCTGCACAAGGTTGCGGACACCTGCGTGCTCACCGGCGGCTGCGCCAAGAAACTGGAGCGCAGCGAGGTGTTCCAGATTCTGACCGAGTGCCTCTAGATCGGCGGTGGGTGATCCGCCCGCGCCGAAGGAAACCGTACGACTCCGAGATGTCATCGTAATCGTAGGACCCGGCGAGCCCGCCGCGCCCGATGAATCCGTCGAAGTCGTCGTCGACGGCCCCCTGCTCGTCAAAGTAGAAGCGGTATTCGCCGAAGCTGAAGGGGAGGATGTGTACCTCCCCGTGGCGCCCTGTGAACAGGGTCGCCAGGTCCGAACTCAGGAGGAACGCGTTCGATCCCGTGAGGTAGATATCCCATCCGCTACGCGCGTGAATGCTGTTAATTGCTTTCTCGAACCCCTCACACAGCTGCACCTCGTCGATGAAGAGACGGTTGCGGGCGCCCTCTTTGTGCCGCTCTATGATTTCGCGATGCAGCGCTGGTACTCGAGCAGTAGCTCGTTGTCGAGGTCCAGCAGATCGATGTAGACGTTGTTGGAGGATGGGTCCTTCCGAGCAACGGAGGTGGAGAACGCCTTCATGAGCTCGGACTTGCTGGAGCGGCGCATCCCCGTGATCACCTTGATGTCCCAGGTGCCCTCGAGCGCCCAAAGCCGCTCCATGTACGTAGTGCGGTCCACCCATGCCATCATCCGCTCCCTCTCGGTTTCGAAACTCGAATATTTCTAAAGTTTCGAAACCGAGAAGACAATATACACAAGGGCGCGTCGGGGAGCGAATCCCAGTCGCGCCATGTCGGCAGCGATGCCGGGCGCATTCACGCGTGCTACAATGCGGACATCAGAGATGAAAACACAGTCCCCGTCGGGTAGTCGTGGGCGTGCGGGAGTCCGCATCAGTAACCTGCCTCCTTGGTTGTCCCTTCTCTGCATGGTCATCTACATAAAGGAGGAACCAACCATGCAGATCAGCGTGTCGTCCACCCTGACCGTATATCACGACGGCCAATTCTGGGTCGGGCTGGCGGAGCATGTCGAGGACGGCAGATACGGCGTCGCCCGCATCGTCTTCGGCGCAGAACCGTCCGATGAGGAGATTCAGAAATTCGTTACAAGCAAATGGGAGAAGTTCTCATTCTTCGGTGGCGAACCGGCTGAGGCAAGCAAGCCCGCGAAGAACCCCAAGCGGCGCGCTCGCGAGGCGGCGAAAACCCTTAAGCGGCCCGCGGTGAGCACCAAGGCGCAGCAGGCTCTCGCGGCACAGCGGGAAGCGATGAAGCGGGAGTCGGCTCAAGCGAGAAGCCAGCGTCGCGCGGATGAGGCGGAGGCGCGCTTCGAGCAGCGAAAGCTGAAGCGCAAGCAGAAGCATCGTGGGCACTGATCGCCATTTGCAGCAAGGCAAACCATATACAGCAGCGGCGCCAGTTCCACTTGAAGCCGACGCCGCGTAGACGCTAATGGTGACGGCTATGCACGGGCACGGTCGCGCCACCGCACTTCACAGCTTGTTTCTCAAGTATTTGGGACGCACACGCGGCGTTCAAAAATGCGGAGCGACTCCGCATGGCTCGAGACTGAGCCGAGGTGCCCTACTTCTCGCCCTCCAGCAGCCCCACGATGCGGTCGATGTCGACGGCAAAGCGAGGCCTTCCCTCGCGCTCGTAGCGGTCGAGGTATGCCTGGCACTCGGAGACAATGCGCTTGGTGTTGCTGTCGATGATGCGCTGGAGCGTCTCGTAGTAGGCCGAGCCCTCGGTCCTAAAGCGGCGCTGGTAGGCCTTGGTTATGGGGAACATCTTGATGTAGTGGATGCCGTGGCGGCAGCCGGGGCGCGTCGTGGGGCGGGGTGGCAGTGCAAAGTATTGGTCTTTGGGCACGTTTGGGGCGATGTTGGAACGCAGCGGCACGGCGAAGTCCCTGCGCTTTCCGCGGAAACGCAGCCTCACCACCACGATGCAGGGGCGATTGTGCTTAAGCATGAGCTCACGGTCGCCATCGACGAGGTCGAAGAAGTCCTGGGAGATGGATACGATCTTCATCGGTTACGCCCCCTTCATACGAAGCGGGGCCCGCATCGCTGCAGGCCCCTACAGGTGGGCGATATTCTACGCCTTGCGGCACCCCGTCGCCCACGGAGGTTAAACGTACACGTAAGCCGTACTCTGAAAGCCGCGGCTTCCGGCAAGTAGTTTATACCACGAAAGGTCGCTTTCAATGCGCATAGCTCGCAAAATAACACTCGCTGGGCCGGCACCCCTGGCAGTTACCCTCCGATCTTCATTGGAGTCAGCAGGTCAATTCATATAGTTATGGGGGTGTATCCTAAAGGGAATCAAATTAATACCCCCATAACTAAGGAATTTACTATTCCCACTCGATGGTCGCGGGCGGCTTGGACGTGATGTCGTAGCAGACGCGGTTGGCGCCGGGGACCTCGGCAACGATGCGGCCGGAGATGCGGGCAAGCACGTCGTAGGGCAGCTTGGCCCAGTCGGCGGTCATGGCATCGCTGGACTCAACGGCACGCAGGATGATCGGGCGCTGGTAGGTGCGCTCGTCGCCCATAACGCCAACGGACTTGATGTCGGGCAGAACCGCAAAGTACTGCCAGCAGCTGTGCTCGGAGTTGCGCTCACCGGTCTGCTCAAACAGACGCTGGTTGTAGGCGTCGAGCTCCTCACGCACGATGGCATCGGCGTTCTTGAGGATCTCGAGCTTCTCCTTATCGACCGCGCCGATGATACGGATAGCAAGACCCGGGCCCGGGAAAGGCTGGCGGAACACGATGTGACCCGGCAGGCCCAGCGCCAGACCAAGCGCGCGAACCTCGTCCTTAAAAAAGTGATCGAGCGGCTCAATGAGGTCGAAGTGCACGCCCTCGGGGAACGGGATCAGGTTGTGGTGGCTCTTGATGGTGGCCGTCTTGCCGCCCGTCTTACGAGCGCCGGACTCGATGATGTCGGGGTAGATGGTGCCCTGAGCCAGGTACTTGACCGGCTTGCCATCGGTCTCGAGCTGCTGCGCCACGGCGAAGAACTCTTTCCAGAACTGCGTACCGATGATGCGACGTTTCTCCTCGGGCTCGGTCACACCGGCCAGAAGCTCGGCATAGCGGTCCTCGGCGTGGACGTGGATAAAGTCGACGTCAAACTGCTTGGTGAAGACCTCCTCCACCTGCTCGGGCTCGCCCTTGCGCAGCAGGCCGTGGTTGATGAACACGCAGGTCATCTGCTTGCCCACGGCGCGAGCACCCAGCGCAGCCACGACGGAGGAGTCGACGCCACCGGACAGGGCCAGAATCACGCGGTCGTCGCCGACCTTCTCGCGGAACTCGGCCGTCATGGTCTCGACCAGGTTGTCCATGCTCCAGTTGGGCTCCAGGCCGCAGATCTCAAACAGGAAGTTGCTCAGCAGCTGCTGACCATACTCGGAGTGCTTGACCTCGGGGTGGAACTGCGTGGTGAAAATCTTGCGCTCGACGCACTCCATGGCGGCAACCGGGCACACGTCAGTGCTGGCGGTAACGGTAAAGCCCTCGGGCACCTCGGAAACGGCGTCGCGGTGGCTCATCCACACGGTCTGCTCCATGGGCGTGGAGTTAAAGAGCTTGGCGCCGGCCGTGCGCGTGATGGTGGCGCGGCCGTACTCGCCCACCTCGGAGTGGCCGACCTTGCCGCCGAGCGTCACGGCCGTGATCTGATGGCCGTAGCAGAAGCCCAGGACGGGAAGGCCCAGGTCAAAGATGGCGGGATCTATAGACGGAGCGTCCTCGGCATACACGGAAGCCGGACCGCCGGAAAGGATGAGCGCAGAGGCGTTCATCTCGCGAATCTCGTCGGCCGAGATGTCGCAGGGGACAATCTCGGAATACACGTTGAGGTCGCGGACGCGACGGGCAATGAGCTGACCGTACTGCGCACCAAAGTCGAGTACGAGGACCTTTGCGGAAGCCTTTTGATCCATGGTTCCCCCTCTTGTTGGCGGGGAGCCGGTGCCCACCCGCGTGAATGAACGAAAATAGCCTTCATAGTGTACACGTTATATGGGGTTTCTCGCCCCTCGCAGCCATCAGCGCACGGCAAACGCACGACCTGGGCCCCTGTTTGACGGCAATTGAAGTGTTTTCAAACGTTACAGATGATGTAATACGTTTGAACATTGGACGCCCTGTGCCACAATACTGCCGAACGACTCCGCCTCTGCGGCGGCAAATACGATAGGAATATCAGCATGAAGCGCATCCTTCTCATCGCCACGGGCGGCACCATCGCATCGACCGAGGACGGCAACGGCCTCTCCCCCGCCCTGACCGGTGAGGAGCTCGCCCAGAGCGTCCCCGAGATCTCGGGCCTCTGCGAGCTCGACGTCGTGCAGCCCATGAACATCGACAGCACCAACATGCGCCCGAGTGACTGGATGCGTATCCGCGACGTCATCGTCGAGGGTTATGCCGACCACGACGGCTTCGTGATTCTGCACGGCACCGACACCATGAGCTACACCGCGGCAGCGCTTTCCTATCTGATTCAGGACAGTCCCAAGCCCATCGTACTCACCGGCTCGCAAAAGCCCATGGGCAACCCTTTTACTGACGCCAAACTCAATCTGTACCAGAGCCTGCTCTATGCGCTCGATGAGCATTCGCACGACGTCTCTATCGTGTTTGGCGGCGTCGCCATTGCCGGTACGCGCGCCCGCAAGCAGCGCACCATGAGCTTTAACGCGTTCATTAGCGTCAACTATCCGCCCATTGCCTACATCCGCAACGACCGCATCGTGCGCAACGGGCTTCACGGCACGCATCAGGGCGAAAACCCGGTGCGTTTCTACGACAGCATCGACCCGCGCGTGTTTGTCCTTAAGCTGACGCCCGGCGTAAACCCGGGTATCCTTGACGCCCTTGCCGATAGCTACGACGCCGTGATTCTGGAGACCTTTGGCATTGGCGGTATCCCCGAGTTTGGCGAGTCCGGCGAGTCATTCCAAGAGGCAATTTTCCGCTGGGTCAATTCGGGTCGCACCGTCGTTATGACCACACAGGTCCCCGAGGAGGGCCTCGATTTGGGTGTTTATGAGGTCGGCCGTGCCTACGCCGACCATCCGGGCATTCTACGCGGCGACGATATGACAACCGAGACGCTCGTGGCCAAAACCATGTGGGCACTCGGCCAGTCACGTGATGCGGCAGAGATTCAACGCCTGTTCTACAGCCAAGTCAACCACGACCGTATCCCGATGGCGTAATTCAGTTGTCGACGGGTATCCCCTATTCGATGCCCTCGAGAAGCTCTGACACCGTCATGCCGAGTGCGGGCGCGATCTTAAATAGAACCTTGAGCGTGAAATTTGCCGTCCCATCTTCGATTCGGTCGAGGTAGGGTCGGCTGATTCCTGTCGCCACACAAAAATCAACCTTGGAGATACCAAGGTCCCTGCGTGTCTCTTCGACCCGCCTGCCAAGAATCTGTTTCGCACGTTCGTCCATGCAGCCGAGTTTGAAATGGAGCCGAACATAAACGTAAACTATAGTTTACGTTTTGCCGAATACACAGGAGTTTTCTATGTCGGGTTCTTCGGTCCGCATGCACCGAGCCACGCTTCGCACAAACAGCGCACCGCCCAAGCTCGTCGTCGTTGAAGCAGAATGCCTTTCGCCCGATGAGCGCACAGCATTTGCATTGCTATCAAGTCGCGTCGTCGCCGTTCTGGTCCCTTGCCCGGCGCAAGGTGAACTTGCCATTCAATGCCAAACGCACGGCTGCTCGCTCAATCAGGTTGCCGTAATCGCAACCAGCCAACGCGGCCTGCCGCTCCTTTTAGAAGCCGGCATAGCACTCGCCCTTCGCGGCGCCGGATACGAAAACGAGGCCGCCGCCGATGTAGTCTTTCAACCACGATCGAGCGGCGGCCTCGCAGCAGCCATTGAATATGCGTGCAGGCTCGTTGCCTAAAAGGACAAGCTAGAAACCAAAACCAAAGCCCGTTCCGGTAATCGCCGAGTACATAAAGTAAACGTTGATCACGTTGAGGAACACACCCGTGATGCAACCGTTGCGCAGGTAGCGCTCGCACACGATGCGCGCCATGGCGGCGGAGTCATCATTGTTCTTTGCTTGACGACCGGCGGTAAAATACGTCGCCACGCCGAGCAGCAGGTTGAGCACCGGCAGCGCCAGCAGCTCGTAGCTCTTGCCCCAACGCGTCACCTCGCCTGCTGCGTTAAACTTTGTTGCCACCTCGGGACCAATGTTGGGGATAACAAACGCTGCAACCACCAGCGGAATCACCGCGAGCACCAGCAGCGCGATGCCCATGTAGCCGGCTTTTTTGCCATATTTAAACATGCGCGTCGCCCTTACACGTTAAAGCGGAAGTGCACGACGTCGCCATCGGCCATGACATAGTCCTTGCCCTCAATGCGCAGCTTGCCGGCAGCCTTAGCGCCCTGCTCGCCGCCGAGCTCGATGTAGTCGTCGTAGCCAATGACCTCGGCCTTAATAAAGCCGCGCTCAAAGTCGGTGTGGATGACACCGGCGGCCTGCGGGGCGGTCGCGCCCTGACGAACCGTCCAGGCCTTGACCTCCATCTCGCCGGCCGTAAAGAACGACTGCAGGCCGAGCAGCTTGTAGGCTGCCTGCGCGAGCACGTCCAGACCGGGCTGCTCCAGGCCCAAGCTTTCCAGGTAGTCGGCGGCGTCCTCGGGATCGAGCTCGGAAAGCTCGGCCTCGATCTTGGCGCAGATAGGCAGCGGCTTGACGCCGTCGATGGGCGCCAGATCGTCGTTGAGCATATCCTCGTCCACGTTGGCCACATACAGGATGGGCTTCATAGTGAGCAGGAACAGGCCCTTGGCGGCGGCACGCTCCTCGTCGGTCATCTCCATGGATGCGGCGCGCTTGCCCTCGTTGAGCCAGGCAAGCAGGCGCTTGGCCACCTCGAACTTGGGCATGAGCTCCTTGTCGCGCTTGGCCTCCTTCTCGAGCTTGGGCAGCTGCTTCTCGAGCGTGCCCATGTCGGCCAGGATAAGCTCAGTCATGATGGTGTCGGCATCGCCGGCGGGATCGACGAACTCGCCCGTGCGGCCCACCTCACGCATGACGTTGGGGTCCTTAAAGTAGCGTACGACCTCACAGATGGCGTCGGTCTCGCGGATGTTTGCCAAGAACTGGTTGCCCAGGCCCTCGCCCTCGTTGGCACCCTTCACCAGGCCCGCGATGTCGACAAACTCGACCGTCGCCGGCACAATGCGGCCCGGGTTGACGATGTCGGCAAGCTTTTGCAGGCGGCTATCGGGCACATCGACGATACCCACGTTGGGGTCGATCGTGGCGAACGGGTAGTTGGCGGCAAGGCCGGTCTTTTTGGTAAGCGCGGTGAACAGCGTCGACTTGCCCACGTTGGGCAGGCCCACGATACCGATGGAAAGGGACACGACAGCTCCTTTTGGTACAGGTACTTCAAACCGTATAAGTATAGCGCCGCCGCAGCATCCGGGCGAATCCGGACACCGCGGCGGCGCAAATGAAGCAGAGATAGAGCTCGCTGACTAGTCCGCGAGCTTTTCCACCTGGTCGAGCATCTTGTCAAGCTTGGCCTTTGCTTCGGCCTTGACCTTCTCGGCCTCCTCGTGGGCCTTGGCCTTCTGAGCGGCCTTTTCCTCGGCCTCGGGGTCGACAACGACCAGATTGGACGCATCGTGCTCGACCAGCTTGAGCGCATGATCGGGGCACACCTTGACGCAAGCTCCGCAACCTAGGCAATACGTGGACTCCAGTGCAAAGCGACCGCTTCCCACCAAATCGCAGGCAAACGTGGGGCACACGTTGACGCACTCGCCGCACGACGTGCACTTGTCAAAATCGCATTCCGGTGTGCTCACCTGCATATTCTGGGCAAGCTCGGGATGGTTCTGCAGCGTCGAGAGCACCAGCTGCCGCCCGTGCGTGAGCGAACGGCGACGCTTGGTCGTCGTGGTGCCGCACATGGTGTTGAGTGTGCGCTCGAGCTGCGTGATCTGGTGACGGTGGGCCTTCAACTTCTGCGTCACCGAGGCCAGTGCCGCCGTCGCCGGGTTGAGCTTAGTCACGGTTAGGCCCGTGGTGCGGGCAATCTTATCCATGTACTCCTTGCGCTCGTACTCGCGGCGCTTATGGCACTTGAGGCTCTTGGGGTCGACCTCCAGGCCCATGCCCGTGCCGGACCACTCCTCGGCCTTCGCAATCGCCTCGCCCAGAATGTCCTCACCGCCGGTGTTGCGACACTTATCGCACACGCCTAGTGGCAGGTAGACGCTCACGTTGGGATAGTCAGCCAGTACCGAGAACCAGGTCTCGGCAGTAATATCGCCCACGCAGGCGACGACGACCTCGTTCTCGCGCGGCATGCGCTTAAGAGCGCGCGTGCAGGTGACGTAGGCGGTCTCGTGGCTCGTAGCAGCAGAGACAATATCGTCATACAGGTTTTTAGGCGCCAGGCGCGGCGAGATGATCGCCTCGGTCGGACAGGCAGCGGCGCACAGGCCGCACTTGCGACAGGAGTCGAGAATCTCGATGGCGTCTTCCTCGACCTCGATAGCGTTGACCGGGCACACGTCCATGCACGCAGTGCAACCGCTCTTTTCGTTTTTGCAGGTCAGGCACGGAATTGTGTTGCCGCGCGGACGCTCCTTGTAGTCGGCAGGATTCCACTGCGGTGCCGACGGATCGAGTGCATCGGTCACACCGCCAAGCGGGTTTTTAAGAAAGTCGAAACCCTTGCTAATCTCGATAATGTCATCAAACAGATCGTGTTCCTGCGCCATGCGCGGCCCCTCCCTGAGCAGTGCAAACAAGCAAGAGATAATGATACGCTATCGGCCCACGCCTCGGGCAAATTACACGCGGCGCACCTTTGAGGCAAATAGCCTATGCCTATCGCCGCCTCGATTGCACAAGGTCGATCAAGCGCCTAGCTATGCCTCGCGCATGAGCTGCACGAGCTTTTGTCTGGTCACCTTGGCCTGTTCGTTAGCCATATTGCGTTCGTTTCTAAAGGCCGCATCTGCAACGCTCATCAGGTCGGCATCGGAAATCTCGTCAAGGCCCAGCTCCTCGAGCGTCGTCGGCAGACCGACGCGCTGGCAAAACTCGAGCACCTGATTAAGCTCGGGCGCACGCTCCAGGCGCAGCTGCACCACCAGGCCAAATGCCACGGCCTCACCATGCATGGCCTTGCACTCGGGCAGAATCGTCAGGCCGTTGGCTATGGCATGGGCAAGCGCTAGGCCACCACTCTCAAAGCCAACACCCGAGAGCAGAATATTGCACTCGATCAGGCGCTCAACCGCTGGCGATGTACGGCCCTTTTTGAGATCGCGCTTGGCAGCGACGCCGCACTCCATGAGTGTGTCATAGCAGGCACGAGCCGCAACCAAGGCCAAGTGTCCCGGCGCGCCACCGTGCTCGTTGGCGCCGTGCGCCGCGGCGCACGAACGCGCCTCGAAATACGTTGCCAGCGCATCGCCCATACCAGCGACCGTCATACGCAGCGGAGCCGCCGAGACCACGTTGGTATCGACCACGACCAGGTCTGGATTCTTCTCGAGCATCAGGTAGCGGTCGAACGACCCATCCTCGTGATACAGCACCGAAATCGCACTGCACGGACCGTCCATCGAAGCCGCCGTGGGGCATACGCACAACGGCAACTCGGCATAAAACGCAACGGCCTTGGCGATATCCAGCATCTTGCCGCCGCCAATACCCACCACCATGTCGCAATACTCGGCCTGGGCTTCCTTAGCCATTTTTACAACGGCTTCTTCCGTACACGGACCGTTATAGATCTTAAAGAATGGCTCGCTTAGGTCTTCATCCAGAAATCCATCGACGATCTGCTTGCACAGCCGATCCTCGGTGCCCTGGTCAAACAAGACATAGGCAGCGCAGCCCAACCATGACAAATACCTGCCCTGACGCGAAAGTTCGCCCGGCCCCTGAACATACCGGCCGGGGCCGCCATAAACCATGGGAAGCGCCATACGAAAATCCGCCCTTTCATCAATAACAATTGGTGCAAAGTAACCCGCCCCCTGCACCAACTTGTGCATTGGTGACAGGTCACTTTGCACCATAGCAAAAAGGGGCAAAGCCATCTGCCGGCTTTGCCCCTTCCTTAGCTTGATTTACTCATCCATGAGGTAATAATGACCCAGCGCGTCGGCACCCAGGATGGCGTTGGCGACCATCTCAGGCGTCACCTCAAACGGCATGTTGCACATGGTGTCATCGGGCGCGCAGGCGGCCTCGGCAACAATCATGGCCTGCTCGCGCGTAAGCTCGGTAACGCCAAGCTCCTTCATCGTGACCGGCAGGCCCAGCTCAATGCAGAAGCCCAAGACTTCCTCAAGCTTCTCAGTCGGAGCATCCTCGAGTACCAGTTGGACGATGGTGCCAAAGGCGACCTTCTCGCCGTGATACATGCCGTGGCACTCGGGCAGCATCGTCAGGCCATTGTGGATGGCATGAGCAGCAGCAAGGCCCGAGCTCTCAAAGCCAATACCGGAGAGCAGCGTGTTGGCCTCGATGATGTGCTCGACGGCAGGCGTCAGCGCGCCCTTCTCCAGCGCAACTTTGGCCTTGACGCCATCGGCCATAAGCGTCTCGTAGCAGAGCTTAGCGAGCGCCAGGCCGGACATGCCGCCCTTGCCGCCGGCGCAAGTGCCACCATCGGCATCATGCGTCGCCTGGGCCTCAAAGTAGGTTGCGAGCGCATCGCCCATACCGGAAACCGTCAGGCGCACCGGGCTCGCCGCGATAACCGTCGTATCCATCAGGACAATATTGGGGTTTGCCTTAAGGAAGAGATATTTATCGAACTGGCCGTCGTCGGTGTAGAGCACCGAAAGAGCAGAGCACGGAGCATCGGTCGAAGCGATGGTGGGGCAAATGATGACCGGGGACTCCAGGTAGTAGGCAACGGCCTTTGCGGTGTCGAGGATCTTGCCGCCACCGACGCCGACGATGATGTCGCAACCGTTGTCGCGGGCGAGCGCGACCAGGCGATCGACCTCGCCCTTGGAGCACTCGCCGTTAAAGTCCTCAAACAGCAGCTCGGCCTTGGCCTCGGCAAAGCCGCCCTCGATCTTGGCACCGACGCGCTTCTTGCCCGAAGGCGTCACGATGACGAGGGCCTTAGCGCCGAGCGGCTCGACATAGGAGCCGAGCTTTGCGAGCTCGTCCGGGCCCTGGATGTACTTGCTGGGGCTATTGAAAATTGCAGCCATAACTATCCCATTCTCTAATAATAAAAAGAAAGGGGCTCCGTACGGATACGTGCGGAGCCCCTCGTTACGATAACAAGAGTCGATTAGAAATCGATGTCGGTGTCGTAGTAGCAGGCCTTGAGGATCTTCTCGAAGTCGGCAGCCTTGGTCTCACGCGGGTTCTCCGGCGTGCAGGCGTCGGTCTCGGCGTTCGCGGCGATCTCGGGCAGCTTGGCGAGGAACTCCTCCTCGGAAACCATCTGCGGGTTCTCGGCGTCGACCTTCACGCCACCATTCGCGTAATCCTTGATGGACTGCGGAATGTTGAGCTGGTCGTTGAGGTCACGAATCTTCTGGACGAGCGCAGCGATGAGCTCCTCGTTGGTCTCGCCGGGAAGGTGCAGGATCTCCTTGGCCACGTAAGCGTAACGCTCGGCAGCACGCGGGTCCTTGGAGTTCCACTGGATGACCTTGCCCAGGTACATGGCGTTAGCGGCACCGTGGATGATGTGACCGTTCTCAAAGGCTGCACCGGTCTTGTGAGCCATGGAGTGAACGATGCCGAGCAGGCCCGAGGAAAAGGCGATACCGGCGATGCACTGAGCCTCGTGCATGTGCTGACGGGCCTCATGGTCGCCAGCATAGGACTTGGGCAGCCACTCGACGATCTCGCGGATGCCGTGCAGAGCGTTGGCGTCGGTGAACATAGAGGCGCAGGTGGAAACGTAGGCCTCCATGCAGTGGGTCAGAGCGTCCATGCCGGTATGAGCGCACAGCTTGGCGGGCATGGTGTAGGTGAGCTCGGGGTCGACGATGGCGACATCAGGGGTGATGTTGAAGTCGGCCAGCGGGTACTTGATGCCCTTTTCGTAATCCGTGATGACGGAGAATGCGGTGACCTCGGTAGCGGTGCCGGAGGTAGAGGAAATGGCGCAGAAGTGAGCCTTCTGACGCAGCTCGGGGAAGCTGAACGGCTGGATAATGTTGTCGAAGGACTCCTCGGGATACTCGTAGAAGACCCACATGGCCTTAGCAGCATCGATGGGCGAACCGCCGCCGATAGCAACGATCCAGTCGGGCTCGAAGTCGCGCATAGCGGCTGCGCCCTTCATGACGGTCTCGATGGAGGGATCGGACTCGACGCCCTCGAACAGCTTGACCTCCATGCCGGCCTCTTTGAGGTCGGCCTCAACGTCCTGCAGGAACCCGCCGCGGCGCATAGAGCTGCCGCCAGAAACGATGATGGCCTTCTTACCCTTGAGGTTCTTCACCTCGTGGCGAGCGCCCTCACCAAAGTACAGATCGCGAGGATTGGTAAAACGTCCCATACTGTGCCTCCTAAACAAGCCCCTCTTAGACTTGCGTATATAACGGAGCACCCAATTGGCTCCGTTAGGACCGGTTTGCGCGTTGCCGGCGATGACAATGCGCGATGTCTAAACGTCTCAACGCTCAGACAAACACTATTTTACCGTTCTGGTTGGTCAGTTATTCACCTAAAGCCGCCAATGATGAAACGTTTTTTCTATCCCTGAAGACCCTTGTGCGGCATTCATACTCCCAAGCTGGGCAAACGTTTTATCAAGGTTGACTACATATCCCGGGCAGGACCGTGCCCCTCCAAAATATGCACCGTTCGCCGCCAAAAATCGACCGTTTGCGGCACCGTGATACCACTCGGTCGTCCAAGGTGCCGACATTTGTGCGACATCCGTCTGACATCCGTCTTCGTGGTGCAAAGGTGCATGTCCAAGTGCGGCACCCCCGGTGTGCCACATGCGGGTAAACTAGGACCTTATATAGAGAGATTTGAACCCTAACCGCAGCAAAGGAGGCCCCATGGCATTCGATCCCATTCAAGAGGATTGCCATCGCCTCGTTCTTGAGGCCTTGCGCCGCGACAATATCCCGCTCACCGACGGTGCCGCCGTCGAGCGTCTGATGGAGCAATTCACCCGCAACCCCGCACCGCTCATCGTGCACGACCGCGACCGCGCCGGGCACCTCATTGCCAAGGTGGTCGAGGCTGTCGACTACCGCATTCCCTTTATCCCTGACGATACCCAGGCAGAGCAAGAAGAGGCCACTGCCGAGAACATGCTTCGCGAGGCGACCGAGCTCGATCCGGCCAACTGGGACGCTCAGCGCATGCTGACCGCCCTCACCGCCAACTCCAACGAGGAGTACGTACAGTACTTGGTATCCAAGCGCGATGAAGTCGAGCACGACCTGGCACTCAAGATCGCCTCGGCGCAGGACCCCTACGAGCGCGAGGCCGCGGGCGACCTTATGCGCCGCCCCTACCTGCGCTGGCTTGCCGCCCTTGCGTCGCGTGCCCTCATTAGCGGCCGCTATCGCATGTCGCTCGAAGCCGCAAACCGCAGCCTCGACTTTGCCCCCAACGATCCGGCCGGCGTCCGCCACACCGCGATGCTCGCCATGGCTAAACTCGAATACCCCGCCGAGGAACTCAAGCGCTTTCGCTCTGCCCACTCCGTCCCCTATCTCGCCAGCACGCCGCTGCGCCGTCGTCCCAAGGACGCAGAGCGTGACTTAGACCCATGGACGCTCATCGCGCTGATGAGCGCTGCCTGGCGCGAGCTGGACTACGAGGGCGCCGAGCACTACTTGTGCATCCTCGCACGCTCGTGCCCGCACGCAGCCGAAGCACTCTACTTCCAAACCGAGTTTCCCGATGGCGTCTATGCCCGCGTCAACGTGGGCGTGGGCTCCACCGACGAGCTTGTCCTTGCGCTGTCCGAGGCGACGCCGGTACTGCAGGAGGGCTTGGGCGCCCCCGACAACGCCAGCTTTGCCGCCTGGGTCGCCACCAACGATATCGTGCGTTCCCAGATCGACGAGCGCATCCTGCGGGCGGCCGAGCAGGGCTTGCCGTTTAAGGGAGGAGACCTCTAATGGATCCGAGCGTCTACATCCCCGCCTACCTGGAGCGCGCCTACGTTGCGTCGCACCCCGAACTCACCGATGCAGCACGCGAGCTTGTCCATAACGACGTGAGCGTCAACCCTCATAAGTATGCGCAGACCGAGCATGCCCAGGCGCTGCTGTCCTATGCCGGCGTTCACCGCCACCTGCTCGACGAACTCCATCGCATCGAGGACATGGGCAGCGACGAGGAGTTTGAGCAGACGCGCAACCGTCTGTTCGACGATATGCGCGATGAGCTGCTCAAGATCGTCCGCATCGATGCGTATGTCCTCGATGCCCAGCTGCTCGCCATCATTTTGGCGGACACGCCCGTCGACGCCTGTCTAGGCGACTTGATGAAGCTCGAGGCGACCACGGCCGATTACCTGCAGCAAAGCGTGCCCGGGTTCGACATGGAGGCCCCGCACTACTGGGCCAACAAGGCGCTGGCAGACGGCGTGACGGCGGCCGATCTCACTGTAAGCGAGCCGGCTCTTATCGGGTGGCTCCACACGCTCGAGGCCATCTCGCAGCTGTGCATGGCGAGCGCCCGCTATCGTGCTGCCGTCAACTATTCTCGCCGTGTTCTTAAGGCGGAAGGCTATCCCACCCGAGCTGCAGGCACCGTGCTACTCGCCCTCGCTCGTCTGGAAGACGAGGACGGCTTTTTTGCCCTGGCCCACCAGCTCGAGGAGCAGATGGGGGCCGATGTCCTCGAGGACTCCCCCTGGTACCTGCTCGCCCGCACAATCTTGCTGTTCAAAACGAACAAGATGCGCCCGGCGACACGCGCGCTGCGCGAGTTTGCCAACCGCTGCGAGGGCGGCGCGTTCTTCTTGCTGAACCCCATGTACCAGACGCCGTACCTTCCCTGCCGGCCCGAACCGCACGACCCCTGGGACCTTTCGCATCAGGCAGTTTGGGAGGCCGACGGCATCATCTCGGATACTCCCGACTTTGCCCCCTGGGCCAACGCTTGCGAAGACGTATCGCAGCTTGCCCAGGAATTTGCGCGCCGCTACGGCTTTTAGCGACGCGATCGCCCCGACCATGTCATCTATGTTAGGAACGGCTTCATGAACCTCCGCTCATCTCTTGCCTGCACCTCGAGCGATATCGCCCGCTGGGGATTGCGCTCCGTCCTTAAGCGCCAGGGCGGCGTACTCCCCGGCCGCATCGCCATGAAAATCGACCCCGAGCTGCTAAGCGACCTCGCGGACCTTGTCGACCGCAGCGTGGTGATCACCGGCACCAACGGCAAGACCACCACCTCCAACCTCATCGCCGACGCCGTTGCCGCTAGCGGCGCCACCGTGGTATGCAACCGCGCCGGAAACAACATGGAGCCGGGCGTGGTGGGTGCACTGCTCGAGAGCCGCAGCGATCTTAAGCGTGCCGGCAGCGGCAAGCGCGTAGGCGTCTTTGAGTGCGACGAGCTCTACACGGTGCGCGTCCTGCCCAAGCTCAAGCCGACCTACTTTGTGCTGCTCAACCTGTTCCGCGACCAGCTGGACCGCTACGGCGAGATCGACCACACCCAGGACGTCATCGCCCACGCACTGGAGCTTTCGCCGGCAACGACGCTCATCTATAACGCCGACGATCCGCTGTGCGCCTCGATCGCCGCGCGCGTCCCCAACATGAGCATCGCCTTTGGCATCGACGGCGCCACGGGCACCGAGTCCGATCGCATTAGTGACTCGCGTTTTTGCTCGCAGTGCAACGCGCCGCTGGAGTACGACTATGTGCAGTACGGCCAGCTCGGAGCCTATCATTGTCCTTCGTGCGGCTGGAGTCGTCCCGCGCTGCTCCGTCGCGTGACGGACGTTGAGCTCACCTGCAACGGCTACGGCTTTGACCTGAACTTTGGACCCGATACCGACGCACCCACAACGCACATCGCCACGCGCTACAACGGCCTGTACATGGTCTACAACGTTGCCGCCGCCTTCTTTGCGGCGCGCGAGCTGGGCGTAGACGCGGCGCATCTGCAGCCCACGCTCGATGCCTATGTCCCCGCCGGCGGACGCATGGGCCGCTGGGAGATCGCCGGCCGTACCGTCGAGGCAAACCTGGCCAAAAATCCCGTGGGCTTCGATCGCCAGATCCAGTCCATTAAAACGGCAGGCGGCAGGCTCTGTGCCTTCTTCCTGAACGACAACGACGCCGACGGTCACGATGTCTCGTGGATCTACGACGTCGACTTCGAGCGCATCGCCGATACCCCAGGGCTTGTCGCCTTTGTCGGAGGTACGCGCGCGCACGATATGCAGGTACGCCTGAAGTACGCCGGCATCGACGCCGCCATCATCTCGAATATCGAGCAGGCGATCGGCGCCGTGGCAGACGAGGAGGCTGGCGATACTTTCTACGCCGTCGCCAACTACACGGCCTTCCCACCACTGGTCAAGGAGCTCGACGAGCTTAAGGGCGCCGATGCGAGCTCGGTCACCTCCCACGCCGTAACACGCGCCAATGGCAGCGCTGTCCCCACCGATATTGCGCCGGTCGAGCTTTCGCGCCCGCTGCGCATCGTCTACCTGTATCCCGATGCCCTCAACCTCTATGGCGACGGCGGCAACGTCATTGCCCTCGAGCGCCGCTGCGCCTGGCGCGGCATTCCCGCGCGCGTGGACGAGGTCCGCATGGGCGAGACGCTCGATCTCACCGACGCCGACATCGTCATGATGGGCGGTGGCTCCGACCGCGACCAGCTGGCCGTGGCACACGAGCTGTTCGCTCAAAAAGACAAGGTCGCGGCCTATGTTGAGGATGGCGGATCGCTGCTTGCTATCTGCGGCAGCTATCAGCTGCTCGGCCGTTCGTACTATATGGGCGAGAATCGCATCGAGGGCCTGGGCGTCATTGCCGCCGAGACTGTGCGCGGCTCCGACCGCCTGATCGGCAACGTCGCCGTCAAGACCGACCTGGCACCCGAGCCCTTTGTGGGATTTGAGAACCACGGCGGCCGCACCCTGCTCGATGCAGAGGCCACGCCGCTCGGAACGTCCGTTGTCACGGGCACCGGCAACAACGGCGACGATGGCTTTGAGGGCCTCATCTACAAGGGCGTCATCGGCACGTACCTACACGGACCGGCACTGCCCAAGAACCCCGAGTTCGCCGACTGGCTCATCGCCCACGCCCTCGAGCGCCGTGGCGACGCACAGGCCGCCGCCCTGCTGCCGCTCAAACCCCTCGACGACACCTACGAGCACGCCGCCCACGACGCCGCGATGAAGCTCCTCCCCTAACGCCCCACCGCCACAAAGGGGACAGGCACCTTTGTGGCGATTTTGATCTGCCACGGCAGTTTGTCTCAATCTGTAACATTTAGACCGTTAAAAGTCGTCTTACTGTTACAGAATGAGATGTTCGTCCCGATGCCCGCCGTTTGTCTCGATCTGTAACACATAGAGCCGATTTGCCTGCCCAGATGTTACAGATTGAGATGTTTGAAGATCGGGATAGAGAGTCAGCTCCTGTGTGGTGGTTTTCCAGTTTGCCAACGATATACGCGCCGGCAAAAAAGTCTGCTATACTCTTTCCCGCTGTCCCCATCGTCTAGCGGCCAAGGACGCCACCCTTTCAAGGTGGATATCGCGGGTTCGAATCCCGCTGGGGGCACCACAGAATCTGAGAAGCCCGTTACCAATTCGGTAGCGGGCTTTTTTCTGCCTCAACGCCGGGATTCGAACCCGGCAGGGTGCGGAGCTGAGGAAACGCGAAGCGTTTTCCAGCGCAGCACGCAAGGAGCGGAGCGACGCAGCGAAAGCGGGCAGCGCCAGCCGCACGCGGACATCCCGCTGGGGGCACCAACTCAAAAATGTACGAACCCGTGCGAGTTACCATCGCACGGGTTCGTTCTATTTTGACATTAGATGAAGAGGACTCCGGGCCCTTGCGCTAGATAAACAGCTCGCACTCCTTCCGCTCAGAGCAGGCTTTGCTCAACATCTTGGTAGCCGCAGAGAGCATGACGGGATTTACCGCACGAGCACCTCGCGGGCATACAGACACGCAGCGCATGCAAGAGATGCAGGCCTTTTTATCCACCCGCTTAGGATCGTCTTTATCGATAGCGCCAACGGGACACGCTGCGGCACAAGCTCCGCAGGCGGTGCATCCCCTTGTGACCTTAGGTACCATACCGGCGCCCCCAGCTTTCTTATAAGGACGATTACCCGGAATAGCCGGCTCAGAAGCATCTCCTGCAGATATCTTTTGCTGAATCTGATTCGCAAACCCAGCGAGCTGCGCAGCGTCCTGTCGGTCTGGTCGGCCGGCGGCAAACTGGCGAACAATAGAATGCTCGGCGATGGCTGAAACCGCCGCGATCACCCGAAAGCCCGCGCCCTTTGCCGCGTCTTCAAGCTCGACCAGCGTGTCCTCATA
>CABSMS010000002.1 GCA_902478885.1 uncultured Collinsella sp.
TTTGCACGTAAGGACCCGGCCAAAAAATACAAATCTGAACTAACTGTCCACCATCCTCCGTCAACCTCTCATTCCAAACCAAATCAGCCAACGTACGTCATAGCAATCTCCGGTAGGTCGCAGGGCGGCGGTCGAGCTTTTCTCTCGGGAAACTTCGCGAAGCCCAGTTCCCGAGGGAAAGGTATGGTCTGTGTAATACCAGATAAACAGTACATTTTTGCTAGATTGGTATTTGACTGAAGAACCAATTGGTATGGCTTATTAAGCCCACCTTGCCGCTGACGCTCATTTTACTGCCGCTGGTGGACTTCCGAACTTGGTTGCGCAAGTGCTCCCATATATTGATATGACCTAGTAGGTGGCTATCTGGTTACTACCAGTTGGCCCCTTGGTAACGGGTGGCCCCATTGTGCGGAATGTACCGAACATCCCCGTTTGATACGTTTTCCCATGCTGCCGGGGGGCGTCCTCGGCACCTCAGCATCTCGGAAGAAAGGAGACCAGGTGCGCAGGAATTCCATTTTTACGAAACGGTGGGTGAAGGGAAGCGCGGTCCTCGTTGCCACTGCAGCGACGCTCGTGTTTGCCAATCCCCAGCAGGCGATTGCCACGCCACTCAAGGGCGTCGACTCGGCGACCGTGTCCCAGTCTGCCTCGAATGTCGTCGACATCGATTTCGCTGACGGCATCAAGGGCCGTATTACGTTCCTCGAGGACGGTATTTTCCGTTATAACGTCGACCCCAAGGGTGAGTTTTCCGAGTACGCCACGCCGCGCAGTAAGTCCCACACGGCTAAGATCCAGGCTCAGCCCGATACCTCGGACACCTACAGCAAGCCGAGTGCGACGGTTGCCGACAAGGGCGACACTATCGAGATCACCGGCGGAAAGGCGACCGTGATCCTGGACAAGGCGACTGGCAAGATGAGTATCAAGTCAGGCGACCGTGTCGTGGTTTCCGAGTCCGCGTCCCTCGACCTTGATAAGAAGGGTACCGTCCAGACGCTCGCCAAGGAGAAGTCCGAGAACTTCTTTGGCGGCGGCACCCAGAACGGACGCTTCCTGCACACCAACCAGACCATCGCCATCTCCAACACGAACAACTGGACCGATGGCGGCGTTGCCTCGCCCAACCCGTTTTATTGGACGAGTGACGGCTACGGCGTGCTCCGAAACACGTTTGCAGAGGGTTCCTACGACTTCGGTTCCACGGACTCATCGACGGTCACGACTTTGCACAGCGAGAATGAGTTTGATGCCTACTACTTCGTGGCGACCAACGAGGGAGCTTCGAACGTGGCAACTGAGATGCTGCAGGACTACTACAAGGTGACCGGTAACCCGGTACTGCTGCCCGAGTACGGGTTCTACCTTGGTCATCTTAATGCCTATAACCGTGATGGCTGGTCAACGACCTCGGGTCAAAAGAAGTGGGAGACCAAGGGCAGCAAGTCCTCGAGCGAGAAGGGCGACGTTAAGTACGAGTCTGGCATGTCGACGGGCTACAAGCTCGACGGCACACTTGCGGCCGAGACGCTCAACGGTGAGGGCCCTACGGTTGATACCGAGAACATGAAAGCGACCGATTTCGACCGCCAGTTCTCTGCTCGGCAGGTTATCGATGACTACGAGGACAGCGACATGCCGCTCGGCTGGTTCCTGCCGAACGACGGCTACGGCGCCGGCTATGGCCAGAACGGTTACTACAAGACCGGCGGCGTCAACTCCGACGGAGCGAGCTCGGCCGACCGTCTTAACGCTGTGCGTGCCAACGTCGACAACCTTAAGAAGTTCACCGAGTATGCCAACTCAAAGGGTGTGAGCACGGGCTTGTGGACCCAGTCCAACCTTGAGCCCGACAGCAACCCTGAGACCCCGTGGCATCTGCTTCGCGACTTCGACGCCGAGGTCAAGACGGGAGGCATCACTACCCTTAAGACCGACGTTGCCTGGGTTGGATCTGGCTACTCCTTTGGTCTTAATGGCATCAAGACAGCTTATGACACGGTGACGACCGGCGCTAACAAGCGCCCCAACATCATCACGCTCGATGGTTGGGCCGGCACGCAGCGCTTTGGTGGCATTTGGACCGGCGACCAGTATGGCGGTAACTGGGAGTACATTCGCTTCCATATCCCCACGTATATCGGTCAGAGTCTTTCGGGCAACCCCAACATCGGCTCCGACATGGACGGCATCTTTGGCGGCGACCCCATCATCTCTGCGCGTGACTACCAGTGGAAGACGTTCACGCCCTCTATGCTCGACATGGACGGTTGGGGCACCTACCGTAAATCGCCCATGACGCACGGCGATCCCTACACAGGCATCTCGCGCTTCTATCTCAAGCTCAAGGCGCAGCTCATGCCCTATATCTACACGAGCGCGGCCTCGGCGGCCAACATCGACACGGGTAACGGCGATGCCGGCCTGCCCATGATCCGCGCCATGCTGCTTTCTGACAACTCCGAGTACGCCGCAAGCACTTCGACGCAGTACCAGTATATGTTCGGTGAGAACTTCCTAGTGGCACCGGTGTATCAGGATACCCAGGCAGATGAGAACGGCAACGACATTCGCAATGGGATCTACCTCCCCAACTACGGCACCGACGAGAATCCCACCATCTGGATCGATTACTTCTCGGGTAAGCAGTATCGCGGCGGCCAGGTTCTCAACAACTACGAGGCTCCGCTTTGGAAGCTGCCGCTGTTTGTGAAGGCCAACGCTATCGTGCCGATGTACGCCGAGAACAACAACCCCGAGGCAGTGAGCGACACCAACACCAAGGGTACCGACCGCAGTCAGCGTATCGTCGAGTTCTTCGCCACCGAGGGCGACGGCACCTTTACGCAGTACGAGGACGACGGCTCCTCCATCGAAAACAACACGACTGAGGACGATTCCTACGGCACGATCGACAATATCTCCTACGGTGAGCATGTGAGCACCGTCTACAGCTCCAAGGCCGCAGGCGGCACCGCGACCTTTACCGCCGAGGCCTCGCAGGGCGGCTACAACGGCTACGACTCCAACCGCACCACGACCTTCGTGGCCAATGTGTCCGCCAAGCCCACGAGCGTCGTCGCCAAGAACGGCGGATCCGCACTCAACGTGGTTGAGGTCAACTCGCAGGAGACCTTTGACGCCGCGACCCCCGAGGCCGGCCAGGCGGTCTACTTCTACAGCAAGACCCCCAACCTCAACCACTACGGCAGCGATGCGGACGGCACCGAGGCCGAGCAGGGCGAGAGCTTCAACAACACCAAGATCACCACGAACCCCAAGGTCTACGTCAAGTTCGCGAAGACCGATGTTGCTGCAGCGGCGCAGACGCTTGAGCTGGGCGGTTTCGTGAACGCCGACGCAACGCTCACAGCCGATCGCCTCAACGAGAACCTCTCCGCACCCACGAACCTTGCTGCCCCCGAGGACGTCACGACCCCAACGAGCATCAAGCTCACCTGGGGAAAGGTCGATGGTGCTACCTCCTACGACCTTAAGGTCGACGGCACTGTGTTTGCCGTGGGTGATGCGGCCGAGTTCACGCACACCGACCTCGCCTACAATAGCAAGCACACCTACCAGATTCGTTCGCGCAACGCCGAGGGTTACTCCGCCTGGAGCGATGTGCTCGAGGCGAACTCCGCACTCGATCCGTGGCGGAACGTCCCCGACGCCGAGCAAATCACCTGGGAGGGCTCACTTTACGGCAGCCATAAGGCCGAGCTCGCCTTCGACCATGAGTTCCAGTCGGGCGACGGCGGTTTCCACTCCGGTGGCAACGATCTGGGCAAGGCGCTTACCGTTGACTATGGACGCGCTTACAAGCTCGATAAGCTCGAGTACTATCCGCGCGATGACGCCGGCAACGGCACTGTGACCAAGATGCGTGTTGAGACGAGTCTCGATGGCGTCCACTGGACGAGCCAGGAGGTCGATTGGGCACGTTCCGCTGATTGTAAGACGGTAGCGTTTGACGGCACCGTGGCCGCCCGTTACGTGCGCATGACACCGCTCGCCTCGGTCGGCAATTTCTTCTCCGCGTCCGAGATTGCCATCTACAAGACCGACGGCACGGATGGCTTCGCCGTGGGCTCCAACCTCAACAAGGCCACGATCTCCGACGGAGACTACTCCAACATGAAGAACTACCTGGGCCTCGAGAATCGCGAGCCCGATACCCCGACGTTCGGTTCGCAGATCCGCGACCACTTCGCCGACCTCAACGATAACGGCGTTTACGACGTCTACGATTACTCGTTCACCATGGCGGGTCTTGACGGTGGCACTAAACAAAAGGGCAAGGTCGCAGGTTCGCTCGCGGTGATACCGAGCAAGACCGAGGTCGAGGCTGGTGATGAGATCACCGTTGATGTCTATGCGGCCGACGCCAAGAACGTCAACGCCCTGGGCGCTCTCGTCAACTTCAAGAGCGACCAGTTCGAGTTTGTGTCCGAGAGCATCGCGCAGGACGGCTCGACTGCCGGCATGGAGAACCTGTCTCGCGAGAAGGTCCAGTTCGCGGACAGAACGCAGACTATCAATCTCGCCTTTGCCAACCGCGGCGATGGCAAGCTCTACAACGGTACCGGCGCGGTGGCGAGTTTCAAGCTCAAGGCCAAGACCGCCGGCAAGGTCGAACTGCCCTCGACATCTTGGCTCATCGGTCCGGCATGCGACGCGCTTGAGTTTGCGAGCGACGGCACGGTGACGATGCCGGATGTTCCTCAGCCAACGGTCGCCGAGTACGGTCAGGATGCCTTCAACATCACGATGACCAACGATGAGCTCACGACCGACGACGGGACCAACGTCGAGAAACTTATCCAGCAGAAGAGCTATAACGCGCTGTTCGATAATAACGAGGGCGACAACGGCTTTGAGTTCCTATGGGACTGGAGCGGCAACTGGGACAGCGAGGGTAAGCTTCCGAGTTACGTGAAGCTTCCCACCACGATGACATTCGCATTTAAGACGCCGTCGAAACTCGATAGTGTCGAGGTCGTTAACCGCAACGGTGGCAACGGAACCGTGCAGAAGATCAAGGCTGTCGTGACGTTCGAGGATGGCTCGACCCAAGAGTTCGCGGGCGGGGAGTACGATTCCTTCCGGGCTCGCTACGCCTTTGGCCTCTCTGCCGAGAACAAGGGCAAGAAGGCGACCAAGGTCGAGGTCACGCCGCTTGAGGCATCGGGTGACCAGATGCTCACACTGCGTGAGGTCAACTTCAACTACACGCAGGGTGTCGAGGCCATCGAGGGTGTCGAGCTAGGCAAGAACCAGACCGAGTTCTTTGAAGGCGACGTTACGCTCGTCGACGCCAAGGCCACGCCTGAGAGCGCCGGCTACCCCTATGTGACGGTCGAGAGCTCCGACCCCTCCGTGGTAAGCGTCTCCGCTGTTCAGGCTGGCGATAGCGTGAGCTACTACCTGCGTGCCAACAAGGCCGGCAAGGCAAAGATCACGGTGGCGTCGGTACTCGACCCCTCCAAGACCGCATCCTATGAGGTCGAGGTCAAGGCTGGTGTCGATACCTCTGCGCTCGTGGCAGCGCTTTCCAAGGCCATGGGCTACAGCGAGTCCGTCTACACTAAGGATTCCTATGCAGCTCTCACCACTGCGGTCGAGGCGGCTCGGAAGCTCCTCGACGGCGGCCAAGGCAGCTATAGCAAGAAGGATGTCGCAGACGCCACAGCCAAGATCGAGAAGGCAATCGACGGCCTCAAGATGCGCCCTGTCGATGAGAAGATTCTCATCAACACGCCCGAGAACCGCAAGAACGTCAAGGTGGCCGGCTTCTCGAGTGAGGCCGACTACGAGGGCAGCAACGCCGTCAACGCTCTCGACGGCGACGAGCGGACGCTTTGGCACAGCGACTGGGCCCATGGGACCGGTATGCCCCAGTATCTGAGTGTCGACCTGGGCCGCGACTACGATCTCACCGACGTTACATTCCTGCCGCGCCAGGACGGCGGCACTAACGGCGATATCTTCGAGGCCGAGATACTGGTCTCCGACACTGCCGACGGTTATGAGATGGGCACCGCCGTATCGATGGGTACGTTTGCCTTCGACAACGACGGCCACGTACTCACCGACCGTGGCGACTGGAAACAGATGAGCTTTGGCGCCGCGCGCGGTCGCTACGTGACCGTCAAGGTGATTCACGCCGGCGGTGGCGACGTCGATGCCTACTGCAGCGTGGCGGAGCTCAAGTTCTACGGTACGGCCGTTCCCGATCCGGTGTCGAAGGATGATCTCGCTACCGCGATCGAAAAGGTTGATGCCGAGGTTGCTGCCGGCGACCTCAAGGCCGGTGACTACACCGAGGCCTCCTGGACGGCGCTCGAGAACGCCCTGGCGAGCGCCCGCGCCATCTTGAGCGACGAGAACGCCACGCAGGACGAGGTCGACCAGGCGCTCAGGGCGCTCGAGTGCGCCCGCGGCGCGCTCGAGAAGACCCCGGTGGCCCCGGTCGAGAATCCGACTAAGAAGCAGCTCAAGGCCCTGGTCAAGCAGGCGAAGGAGACTGACACCAGGGGCAAGACGGCCGAGTCTGTCAAGGCCCTGACGGATGCCATTACCTACGCCGAGGACGTCTTGGGTGATGAGAATGCTTCCGACACCCAGCTCCAGGCGGCCTATGACCAGCTCAAGCTGGCTATTGAGAGCCTCAAGGATGCCGATTCCGGCAATCAGGGCGGCTCGGGCAACCAGGGTTCCGGCAATGGCTCGAACGGCGGCAACCAGGCGGGCAAGCCCGCAGGCGACAAGGCCCAGGGCAGCAAGAAGAACGGTTCGGCGATTCCCAATACCGGAGACCAGACGGCGGCGACCGTCGCGACCGTCGGTGGTCTTGGCGCCATCATCGCCGCGATCGGCGCTCTCTTCCATCGTCGCAGCAAGGCTAAGTAGCCCCAGCAACAGCTAAGCAAGCGTGCCCGCCGTCCCACCCAAGGACGGTGGGCACGCTTTTTGAATGTGGGCGGAAAGCTCCGACCCTTCGGCCTTAATCTCGCAAAGCGTTCCGTCTCCCGCCGAACACATCAGCATCGGCAGCTATACTACTCTCAGTAGTTAAGGGTCGCGGATTCGCCGCGTCACCGCTCTCAACAGGAGGTCTTTGTTTATGGCAGATCAGAAGCCGGTTGTCGGGATCATCATGGGCTCCAAGTCCGATCTGGGCGTTATGGAAGGTTGCACCGCCGAGCTCGAGGCGCTAGGCGTGCCCTATGAGCTCGTGATTGCAAGCGCGCACCGTACGCCGGCGAAGGTCCATGAGTGGGCCTCGACTGCTGCTGACCGCGGCATCAAGGTGATTATCGCTGCTGCCGGCAAGGCTGCTCACCTGGGCGGTGTCGTGGCGGCCTTTACGCCGCTGCCGGTCATCGGCGTGCCTATGAAGACGAGCGATCTGGGTGGTATGGACTCGCTGCTGTCGATGGTGCAGATGCCCTCGGGCGTGCCCGTTGCCTGTGTGGCCATTAACGGTGCCAAGAACGCTGCCATCTACGCCACGCAGATTCTGGGCGCCTGCGACCCCGAGTACCGCAAGGTTATCGAAAAGATGAAGCAGGAGATGGCTGACGCCTAAGCGTTCCGCCGTTTCACCGCAGTATAAGGAGAGCCATGTCCGATTATCAGGGAAAACGATTCAAGGCTTCTCAGATTCCCGATCCGTCGAAGCCGGGTGCTGCCCGTGCGGCACAGCAGGGTCGGACATCCTCTCCTCAGCAGCCGCGCGCGCCGCGCCCCGTGACACCGGCGACGCATCGTCGACAGGACGCGCCGGCCGCATATCGTCCTTCGTCTTATAGCTCCGCTAAGAAGCCGCCCCGGTCTTCATCGCATGCCGCGCCGTCGGATTGCACCGAGCTGCCGCGTAAGAAGCGCCGCTCCATCATTCCTATCCTGCTCATCATCATCGGTATCGGCCTGATTGTCGCCGCCGCCGCTATCTTTATTAATGCCCAGATTGGCTATAAGCAGGCGAGCGATTCGTATCAGAAAATCGAGAAGCAATATGTAAGCGATAAGGACGCCAGCGGCGTGCCGATTATCAACTTTGATGCGCTTGCTCAGACGAATCCCGAGATTGTGGGTTGGATTTACGTGCCGGGAACCAACATCAACTATCCCGTGGTGCAGACCAACAACAACTCCAAATACCTCAACACGTTGTTTGATGGCACGTCCAACGCGTCCGGCGCCATTTTCCTGGATAGCGATGACACCGCGCCGGGAATGGTTGACCAGCAGACCACGATCTACGGCCACCACATGAATGACGGGTCGATGTTCAACGTGATTTCGGATACGACCGATCAGGCGACGTTCGACAGCATGGAATACGTGTACTACATCACGCGCGATGCGACGTATAAGTTGCGCCCGCTGGCGACCAAGGTGGTCGAGGACACGTATGCCAAGGCGCGCACGCCCAACTTTGAAGGCGATGACGGACTGAAGAGCTATCTGTCCGAGATGCTCGACGGTGCTTCTGCCGTGGCGAGCGACGCCACCGAGCGTGCCGCTTCGGCAACCAAGGTCGTAACGCTTGTGACCTGCCGTTCGCTGTCATTTAGCAATACGCGCGCCGTCATGGTGCTCACGCCGGTCGAGGAATAAAGTGTCCGGGCCCCGTCCCAAAAAGACTACCCTGGAAATCAAAAGGAGAAATGATGCTTGAAAGTGGCAAATCGATGCCTTCGGTTGATGCTTGGCTGCGCGAAGCCAAGGCCGATGTTTCGGCGGCTGATTGTGGGATGTACCTGACACACAACGGCGTGGTGCGTGCGACGCCTAAGTCCGAGGTGCGTGGGGTCGAGACAGATGGTGTGGCGCCTGGACATAAGGTGGGCGGCATGGTGTTCGGCTTCGATGCCGATAAGGTGCAGGCCGCTATCGAGGCGACGCGCACGATGCCGGGTATCGGCTATGTGCGTGTGTGGCTGGCGAGTGGCGAGCTTACCGTGGGCGACGACATCATGCTCGTGCTCATTGGCGGGGACATTCGCCCGCATGTCGTCGATGCGCTGCAGGCGCTCGTCGGTACCATCAAAAATGAGTGTGTGAGCGAGGTCGAGCGCGAGGCGTAAGGCCGGCAGCAGACTCGCCAACAAAAAGCCCGCTGGCAGTTCAATCAGTCTGCCAGTGGGCTTTTCTGTGCGTTGAAAAATCTCGGCATTGCGTGGCGCTACACGCGCGTCGTATCCTTGGGGCTCATGGTCATACTCTGGAAGCGGTTCTCCATGTAGTCGTTATCAAAATACTTGCCGTAGAACTGCGCGACGGGAATATCCGGCTCCGTGCCGTTGACGCGCTGATACCAGTAGTCGAGCGATTGCAGCGTCATGACGCCGTCGATCAGCATGATGATGGTAAAGATGACGGTGGCTGAGTAACGACTCTTCCAGGGAATCATGTTAATGAGCTTGAGCAATCTTGGCAGCAGCAGCTTGATCCAGATGAGTCCGCCCAGGCCCCACAGGCAGGCAAAGCCCGTGCAGGTACGTCCGCCCGTAAGCACGGCGAGCGGATCGGGCATGCCGAAGAGCTTCATATGCGAGTAGCTCCACGAGACCACACCGAACGAGGTCTGCATAAACCAGCCAACGAACACCTCAAAGCTTGCACCGAGCAGGGCGCTCACCAAAAAGATAATGATGGGGTTCTTTTTGTAGAAGCGGTTGAGCACCATGGTCATGAGTACGGCACCAAATCCGTAAATGGGGCTGAAGGGGCCAAACAGCATGCCGGCGCGGTTCTGGTAGACGCCCGGGTCGTCGACCGTCATATGCCAGATGTCCTCGGCGATCAGGCCCAGCACGCAGCAGACAAAGAATACCCAGAACAGGTTGAAGTAGTTGAGCTTGATGTAGCCTTCTCCGGTTTCATCGCGGCCGAGCATGCCCTCGGCGGCGGCGTCGCGATCGAGCATCTCCTGCAGGCGGCGCTGCAGCTCGCGCTCCTGGCGCAGCGTGGGGTCGACGGTGGCCGAAAGCGCGATGAGGATGCCGAGCTGGATGGCAGGGCGCAGCAAGAAGGGCCCGATGCCCTGGAGCATCACGTCAACCAAAAGCTCGACGACGGTAAACGCGATAAGGATATAGGACAGACGGGCGGCATTGCGGCGCTGGTTCTTGATGAGGTCCAGGCCAAAGATGATCAAGATGACGGCACTGGCAGCCGAGAGCATGATGCCGGCGACAATCAGTCCGACCGCGACGAGCGTGTTGTCGCCGAGCTTGGCGGCGGCGTTGCCGTTGATGAGTGCGGTGATGACCTGCCACATAAAGGCGCCGACCGACGGGAGCGTGCCCACGCCGGACAGGATGCACAGGACGGCGTATACCTTAATGATGAGGGGGATCTTCTTGACCTCCGTGGCGCTGGGGACGCTGGGGTCGAGTTCGTTTCGATCCATACATAACCTTTCTCGTTTTGCTGTAGGTACAAGGATACGCCGCCGACCTGCCAAAAGACAGGACGAACGTCCCAATTGCAACAATGCAAGCCCCAACGGCGGGCGAGACGCGTCGCAACGGAAGTATGCGGGAACGTCGGCCCCGAGGCGGTTGCCCAATAAAATGTTTGGCTGCAAAACGGATTATAAGCTCGGTGGGCTTTTAAAAAGCGCTGTTCATGCGCGGGAGTGCTTGTCTTGCCGTGCGTATAATAGGGCAGGTAACGCCAAATAACGAGGCTCTGAGGGGATGCCATGTCTCAAGAAACCATCCGCGCGGCCGAGCGTGCCGCGGGACAGGTGAAGACCATGTCGACGTATGATCCGGACTCCGACCAGCTGCATGAGGAATGCGGCATTTTTGGTGTGTGGGCACCCGATCGCGATGTGGCTCGACTGACGTACTTTGGTCTGCGCGCGCTGCAGCATCGCGGCCAGGAATCGGCGGGAATCGCCGTGGGTGATGGCGGCACGGTTATGGTCCGCAAGGATCTGGGCCTGCTCGACCGCGTGTTCTCCAACGCCGACCTGTCGACGCTCTCCGGCCAGCTGGCCGTGGGCCACGTGCGCTATGGCACCGCCGGCGCCAAGAGCTGGGAAGCCTCGCAGCCGCACCTCTCTACCATCAATAGCGTCATTATCGCGCTCGCGCACAACGGTACTCTGGTCAACACCGACGAGCTGCGCCGCCAGCTGATCGAGCTGGGCGTGCCGTTCCTCTCCAATTCGGATTCCGAGGTCGCGACCAAGCTTATCGGCTACTTTACTCAGCGTACAGGCCATCTGCGCGAGGGCATTCGCAAGACCATGGAGCTCGTGCGCGGCGGCTACGCCATGACGCTCATCAACGAGCAGGCGCTCTACGCATTCCGCGATCCGCACGGCATTCGTCCGCTCGTGCTGGGCAAGCTGGTGGACGAGGGCCTGGACCAAGCCGATGCCGCATCCGTTTCGCAGCTGCCCTCGCAAGACGGCGCCGCGACGGTCGACTCCGCCGTCCATGTCACGCGTGCCGGCGGCTGGGTCGTTGCTTCCGAGACCTGCGCACTCGACATCGTGGGTGCCGAGTACGTCCGTGACGTCCGTCCTGGTGAGATTTTGCGCATCAGCGCCGAGGGTCTGGTATCCGAGCAGGGCGTGCCCGCAGCCGAAGAGCCCGCCAACTGCATCTTTGAGCAGGTCTACTTTGCCCGCCCCGACTCCATTATGAACGGCAAGAGCGTCTATGCCTGCCGTTACGACATGGGTCGTCAGCTGGCACACGAGGAGCCCGTCGAGGCCGACCTGGTCATCGGCGTGCCCGACTCCGGCCTGCCGCCCGCGGAGGGGTATTCGCACGAGAGCGGTATTCCCTTTGGCGAGGGCCTTATCAAGAACCGCTATGTGGGCCGTACGTTTATCGAGCCTACGCAGGAGCTGCGCGCCATGGGCGTGCGCATGAAGCTCAACCCGCTGCGCGACAACATCGAGGGCAAGCGCCTGGTCGTCATCGACGACTCCATCGTGCGCGGCACCACCATGGTGCAGCTCGTCAAGATGCTGCGCAACGCTGGCGCCAAGGAGATTCATATCCGCATCAACTCGCCCGAGGTCATCTGGCCGTGCTTCTACGGTATCGACACCGACGTGCAGTCGCAGCTTATCAGCGCCAACAAGACGATCGACGAGATTTGCGAGTATATCGGCGCCGATTCGCTGGCCTTCCTTTCGGTCGAGGGCCTGCTGAAGGTTATGCCCAAGGGTGGTTACTGCGATGCGTGCTTTACCGGCCGCTACCCCGTGGCGATTCCCGAGAGCTTTGGCCGCGATAAGTTTATGGAGGGCTTTAAGCCCCGCAACCTGGATAAGCCGCTGCACTTTGACGACGACGCCGTGGTCGAGAAATACGACGACCGCAGCTGGGAAGAGGAGCACGGCGAGGCCTAAAGCCTGCCATGTAGGGACAGGTTTATTCTGGTAGGTTTTACCTGCTGTTTTGTTGATATGACGGCGTGTGCTGTTATGGCACACGCCGAAATGAACGCAACTATGAGCACCGTTTGGCGCCCGCGCGGCGGACGGTAGTGGGAGAGGAAGGCTCAGATGAGCGACAGCAAGCATGTGACGTATGAGGATGCCGGCGTCGATACCGCTGAGGGCGGCCGCGCCGTCGACGCTATTAAGCAAATGGTTAAGGACACCAACCGTCCCGAGGTCATCGGCGGCATCGGTGGCTTTGGTGGTCTGTTCTCGGCCGCCGCGCTTAAGGATATGGAAGACCCGATTCTGATTAGCGGTACCGATGGCGTGGGCACCAAGCTCGTGCTCGCCCAGATCATGGACCGTCACGAGACGGTGGGCCAGGACCTGGTCGCCATGTGCGTCAACGACATTCTGGCTTCGGGCGCCGAGCCGCTGTTCTTCCTGGACTACGTTGCCATCGGCCACATCGAGGCCGAGCACATGGCAAAGATCATCAAGGGCGTGGCCGACGGCTGCAAGCTCGCGGGCTGCGCGCTCGTGGGCGGCGAGATGGCCGAGCACCCGGGCGTCATGGCTCCGGCCGACTACGACCTCGCCGGCTTTACCGTGGGCGTCGTCGATCGTCCCAAAATGCTCGACCCCGCGAATGTCCGTCCCGGCGACGTGATTCTGGGCCTGCCCTCCACCGGCGTGCACTCCAACGGCTACTCGCTCGTGCGCAAGGTCATCGGCGTCGACGGCATTAAGCCGGGCACGCCCGAGGCCGCCGCTAAGGCCGAGGAGCTGAGCCGCCCGCTCGAGGAGCTCGGCGGCGCATCGCTGGCCGACGCCCTGCTGGCCCCCACGCGCATTTATGTGAAGCCGATTCTTGAGCTGCTGCGCGGCGGCGCTCCGGTGCACGCTATCGCCCACATCACTGGCGGCGGTATTACCGAGAACCTTAACCGCGCGCTCGCCGACGACGTCGACGCCGTGGTCACCCGCAACGGTGTCGAGATGGGTTGGGACGTTCCGCCCGTCATCACCTACGTGTCGCGCCAGGCCGAGCTCGCGCCCAACGAGGCATGCAAGACCTTCAACATGGGCGTTGGCCTGTGCCTGATCGTCGCCCCCGAGGACGAGGCTGCCGTGACCGAGGCTCTGGTCGCGCTGGGCGAGAAGCCGTTCCGCGTGGGTGAGTGCGTCGAGGGTTCCGGTAAGGTCGTGTACTCCGATGAGCGCTAACGAGCAGATGGCTGCCGCCGAGGGCCTGGATTTTGTGCCCTATACCCGTCCGACCGGCACCGATACGGCCGAGCCGCTCAAGATCGGTGTGCTCATCAGCGGTTCGGGTACCAACCTGCAGGCGCTGATCGATCTGATCGCCGCCGGCAAGCTCAACGCTTCGATTGAGCTTGTGGTGTCGAGCCGTCCTTCGGCTAAGGGTTTGCAGCGCGCTGAGCGCGCGGGCATCCAGACGCTCACGCTGTCCAAGGATGTCTACGCCGACCCCATCGCCGCCGACGAGATCATCGCGCACGAGCTTCTCGAACGCGGCTGCGAGTATGTGGTCATGGCCGGCTACATGCGCATGGTGCACACGCCGCTGCTGGCGGCGTTTCCCAACCGCGTGGTCAATCTGCATCCGGCGCTGCTGCCGAGCTTTACCGGTGCGCATGCGATCGACGATGCCTTTGCGCGCGGCGTCAAGGTAACTGGCGTGACCGTGCATTTTGCCAACGAGATCTACGACAACGGTCCTATCATCGCCCAGCGTGCGCTGGCTGTTGAGGAGGGCTGGGATGTCGACACGCTCGAGGAACACATCCACGCGATTGAGCACGTGCTGTATCCCGAGGTTGTGCAGATGCTCGCCGACGGCCGCGTCCACGTGCTGGAAAGCGGCAAGGTCGCAATTGACGCGCCTCGCGGCTAGCGGCGCACAGTACAATTTAGCCGAGTAGTCAGGGTGGTCATTGGCGCCAAGGCGCGCGTGGCCACCTTTTGTTTTGGGTAGTCATCGGGGACGGTCTTTAACGACTAGTCATTCGAGAACGTCGCAGGTGACTAGGTGAGAGAGGTGAGCGCATGGCGGATAACGAAGCGCTGTTTACGCCTGAGCTGGTGTTTTTTGATTGGGAGTGTGCGACGCCGGATGAGGTGTTTGCACGGCTCGAGGGCGAGCTTGCACCACGTGGCTACATTGCCGACGGTTGGCTCGACGCCGTTCGCACGCGCGAGGATGCCTATCCCACGGGTCTTGCTATGCCGGCGGCAAACATTGCCATTCCGCATACCGATCCGGGGTTTGTGGCCAAGCCCTATATCGCGGTGGTGAAGCCCGCCGCGCCCGTGACATTCAACGCTATGGCTGGCATGGGCGCTCCGGTGCCGGCGCAGATCGTCATCAATCTGGGCATCGCCGAGCCGGGCGGCCAGGTCGAGGCCCTGCAGGCGCTCATGAACATCTTTATGGACGCCGATGCCGCAGCCGACGTGCTCGGCCAAACCACGCCGCAGGGCATGGTCGACGCCATCCGCCGCCACTTCTAAGGTGGGGCTGAGTCGGCACTTGGGGACTGTCCCTAACTGCCGGCTGCCAGAGCTGTCCCCTTTGCACCAAAATGGTGCAGATTAACCTGTCCCCAATGCACCAAGCGTGCCGCGGGGGCTGCGTTGTGACACAATGGCGTTTGTTCGATTCGTTATGCGAAAGGCCAACTATGGCAAATAAGAAAAAGAACTCCGAGGCCGCGCCGACGCCCGAGCAGCAGGCCCGCGCTGCCTCCAGCTCTCGCAAGAAGCAGCGCAAGACGTACGTGTCTAAGACCGTCAAGATCGTCCTGGTGGTCATCGGCGTGCTGGCGATGCTGCTTTCCGTCTCGGCGATGGCGTGCTCCGGCCTTATGTCGCAGGCCGAGGACACCTCGGGCTACAAGCTGACCGGCGGTGTTGCTGCAACTATCAACGGCACCAACCTCACCGAGGACACCGTGACCAAGCAGATCATGAGCATGCGCACGTCCTACGGCTACACCAAGGACAAGGACTGGGCGCAGTACCTGGTCGACAATGACCTCACGCCCAAGAAGTACCGCAAGCAACTCATCGACTCCTACACGCAGCAGATTCTGCTTCAACAGGCACAGAAGGAGAACGGCGTGACGGTGTCGGACGAGGAGGTCGAGAAGGCTTGGAAGGACGCGTGCAAGAGCGCGGGCGGTGCCAAGGCCTTTAAGAAGACCCTCAAGACCTACGGCTATACCGAGGACACCTACAAGGATTCGCTCAAGGAGAGCCTGGCGCAGCAGAAACTCAAGGATGCCGTGGCGCCCACCAGCAAGCCCAAGGACAGCGAGATCGTCGATTACATCAACGAGAACCTGTCTAACTACAACGATGCTCGCCGCTCGTCGAACATCCTGATCAAGGTTGATTCCGACGCTTCCGACGAGGACAAGGCTGCCGCCAAGGCCAAGGCACAGGAGTGTCTGGACAAGATCAACTCCGGTGAGCTGAGCTTTGAGGACGCCGTTGAGCAGTACTCCGAGGACACCGGTTCCAAGGAGAAGAAGGGCGATGTGGGCTGGGATAAGCTCACCACTTTCGTCGACAGCTACCAGACGGCGCTCGAGGGGCTCAACAAGGGCGACGTGAGCGAAGTCGTCGAGTCGACCTATGGTTACCACATCATCAAGTGCACCGACTACTTCCATGTCGATAATCAGGTCGATGACATCAACCAGGTGCCCAAGGCCATCAAGAAGTACGTTTCCAATGTGGTGAAGACGCAAGCGGCCAGCACCGCGTACAGCGAGTGGCTGGAGCAGTACAAGAAGGATGCCGACATCACCGTTAACCCCATGCCCAAGGACGTGCCGTACAACGTCAGCCTGAAGGGCGTCACCAAGAGTTCGACCGACGATTCGTCGACGACTGAGTAATCATGGGGCGGCGCTCGTGTGAGTGCCGTCCGCACTATTGAGGAGGATTTGCAGATGACCAACGAAGAGCTGCAGAAGGAAATGATTGCGGCCATGAAGGCCAAGGACAAGGTTCGCCTGTCCATCATTCGCCAGGTCAAGGCCGAGGTGAAGAATATCGAGGTCAACGAGCGCCGCGATGTGACCGAGGAAGACGTCAACAGCATGATCAAGCGTCTGATCAAGCAGACGAGCGAGACGCTGGAGATGTCCATCAAGGCCGGCACCGACCAGGAGCGTACCGACAACCTGACCGAGCAGGTTAAGATTCTGGAGAGCCTGCTGCCCGCGCAGGTTTCGGGCGAGGAGCTCGAGGCTCTGATCGAGCAGGTTATCGCCGAGCTGGGTGCCACGTCCAAGAAGCAGATGGGCCAGGTTATGGGTGCCCTGGGCAAGGCCACCGGCGGCAACTTCGATAAGCCGGCCGCGGCAAAGATCGTCGGCGCAAAGCTTGCGTAAGGCCCGAGCGGTACATAGTTGATGTTGAGGGGGCGTGGCCGTCATGGTCGCGCCCCTTTTTGCTGGGCTGGGCACTCATTGGGGACAGACTTAAATGAGTGCCTACTCATTGGGCACTCATTTAAGTCTGTCCCCAATGAGTGGGTGGAAGGTTGCGGGTTCTTTACGGGAATGTGGTGTGGGCTGCGGAAACGTGGTTCTTTCCGTACAATAGTTCAACTCGTGTAAACGCAGGGAAGGGACATTCATGGCAGACATGATCGAGATCAAGCATCTCAACAAGTACTTTGGCGACCTGCATGTGCTCAAAGATATCAATCTCACCGTCAAGCGCGGCGAGAAACTCGTAATGATCGGGCCTTCCGGTTCGGGTAAGTCGACGCTCATCCGTTGCGTCGATTATCTGGAGGAGCCCACGTCGGGCGAGGTCGTCATCGACGGTACGCCGCTCACCAAAAAGAATCACCTGGAGATGGCTCGCAAGTATAGTTCTATGGTGTTTCAGCAGTTCAACCTGTATCCCAACATGACGGTGCTCGGCAACCTGACGCTCGCGCCCATCAAGCTGCAAAAGAAGAGCAAAGAGGAGGCGACCGAGATCGCCATCGCCGCGCTCAAGCGCGTCGGCATGGCGCATAAGGCCGGCGAGTATCCGCAGAACCTCTCGGGTGGTCAGCAGCAGCGCATCGCCATCGCCCGTGCCCTGTGCACCAAGCAGCCCATCATCCTGTTTGACGAGCCGACCTCGGCGCTCGACCCCGAGATGGTCCAGGAAGTCCTGGACGTTATGATTGAGCTCGCGCAGGAGGATATCACCATGATCTGCGTGACGCATGAGATGGGCTTTGCGCGCCAGGTGGCCGACCGCGTCATCTTTATGGAGGACGGCCGCATTCTGGAGGAGGGCACGCCTGAGCACTTCTTCGATAACCCCGAGAACCCGCGCTGCCGTGAGTTCCTGTCTAAGATTCTGCACTAGGCGCGGTGATGGACATGACGGATATGACGAGGGCGGCCGTGTCGCGCCGTCACTTTTTGCAGCTGGCTGGCGCCGGCATGCTTGCGCTGACGGGGACCGCGCTTACCGGTTGCGGCAACTCCACCAGCGGCGAGGGCTCCGACAAGGGGTCCAAGCTTGCGGCCATCAAGTCGCGTGGCCATCTGAATGCCGGCGTTAAGAAGGACGTTCCCGGCTATGGCTATTACGACACCGCCAAGGGCCGCTTTGAGGGCATGGAAGTCGATTTGTGCTACCAGATCGCCGCTGCCGTCTTTGGTGTGAGCTACAAGGATGCTCGCGCCCAGGAGCTTGTAGAGTTTACCGATGTAACGCCCAAGACGCGCGGCCCGCTGATCGATAATGGCCAACTTGACGTGGTCGCGGCGACCTACACCATCACCGACGAGCGCAAGAAGAGTTGGGATTTCTCGACGCCGTACCGCACCGACTACGTGGGACTCATGGTCAAGAAGCGTTCGGGCTTTACCTCGATTGAGGATCTGGACGGCAAGGTCATCGGCGTGAGCCAGGGTGCTACCACGCAGGGCTTGATCGAGCAGATGATCAAGGACAACGGCTTTAGCTGTAAGCCCGAGTTTAGGGCCTTTAGCGGTTATCCCATCATCAAGAGTTCGCTCGACGCCGGCAATATCGACGTCTTTGCCATGGACCGCTCCACGCTGGCCGGTTACATGAACGAGACCGTTGAGCTGCTGCAGCCCGAGGTCAAGTTTGGCGAGCAGGGTTACGGCGTGGCGACCAAGAAGGGCTGCGACCTTTCGGCCGTGGTCGATCAGGTGATTTGCGATCGCCTGGCCGATGGCTGGCTCGACCAAGAGGTCAAGACCTGGGGTCTTGTATAGGCGCATCGTCCAAGGAAGGAATCAAATGCTCGAAGGATTATTTGACGCCGACCGTTGGTCGACGACATTTCAAAACATGGGGCCCTTCTGGGAGGGCTTTAGCGTGACGCTACAGGTGGTCGTTGCCGGTCTGCTGCTGTCGCTGGTGCTGGGCACACTGCTGGGCGTGTTCTCTACCACTCGTTCGCGCTTGCTGCGCGCCATAAGCCGCGTGTACGTGGAGTTTTACCAGAACACCCCGTTGCCCGTACAGGTGCTCTTTATGTACATGGCCGGTCCGCAGTTTTTGCAGGCCATAACCGGTGCCGACCAGCCGGTGCGCATCGCGCCGTTCGTGCTGGGCTTCTTGGGTGTGGGCCTGTATCACGCGGCCTACATTTCGGAGGTCATCCGCACCGGTATCGAGGCGGTTCCGCGCGGTCAGATGGAGGCGGCCCAGAGCCAAGGCTTCACCCGCGCGCAGGCATACTGGTACATCGTGCTGCCCCAGACGTTCAAGATTATTCTGCCGCCGCTGTGTAACCAGGCACTCAACCTGGTCAAGAACACGTCGGTGCTGGCGCTTGTGGCCGGCGGCGACCTTATGTACCGTTCCGACAACTTTGTGAGTCTGTACGGTTACCTGCAGGGATACATCGTCTGCTGCCTTATGTACTTCATCATCTGCTTTCCGCTCGCCATGCTGGTGCAGTGGCTCGAGCGCCGCTCCAAGGAGCGTCCGCGCGGCGTGAGCCTGGCCGAGCTGGGGCTCGACAACGTAGAGGAGGCCTAGCGCATGGAAATCTTCAACGCGACCAACCTGCTCTACATTTGGGGTGGCTTTGTTAAGACGATCGAAATCTCGGCGCTGTCGATCTTTTTCTCGCTCATCTTTGGCACGGTGCTGGCGCTCGTTAAAAGCTATGCGCCCCGCCCGTTCCGTATTTTGGTGAGCGCCTATATCGAGCTGTTCCGTTGCACGCCGAACCTGCTGTGGATTCTGTTTATCTACTTTACGGTGCAGGGTTTGGACATTGTGATTTCGACCATCGCTTTTACGCTGTTTACCAGCGCTGTTATGGCCGAGATTGTGCGCGGCGGCCTCAACTCGATTCCGCGCGGCCAGTTTGAGGCAGCGCAGAGCCAGGGCTTCGGCTTCTTTGCCACCATGCGCTACATCATTCTGCCGCAGACGTTTAAGACGATCATTCCGGCGCTGTTTAGCCAATGCACGACCGTCATCAAGGACAGCTCGTATCTTTCGGGCATTAACGTGGCCGAGCTCATGTACACGGCAAATGTCGTGATGGCCCACGCGATCGACCTGTCGCAGGTGCTTATGCTCTACGGCCTGGTGTTTGCGATGTACTTTGTGCTCAACTTTGGTATCTCGCTGCTGGTCCGAGCGTATCAACGTCGTATCGTGGCAGCGTAGAATGTGGCAAAGGGACAGCCCCTTTGTCACATAGAGAAAGGAATCGCGATGAGCGATCTGGTGAACAAGAAGAGTCCTGTGGTCATTACCATCGCGCGCGACTTTGGTGCCGAGGGCCACGAGATCGGCCGTATCCTTGCCGATGAGCTGGGGATTCCGCTGTACGATAACGAGCTGCTGGTGCGTGCGTCGCTGCGCGCGGGCGAGTCGCTCGACAAGATGGCCGCCTATGACGAACGTCTGGCCGTGGAGAATATGGCGTTTCTGCCCGACCGCTACGATGCGCGTTCGTACTCGGACAAGTTGTTCCAAAAGATGAGCCAGGTGATTTTGGATCTGGGCGAGACCGAGAGCTGCATTATCGAAGGCCGTCTGTCCGATTACCTGCTGCGCAACAACCCCAACCACATCGCCGTGCTGGTGACTGCGCCCTTTGAGGACCGCGTCGAGATCGTGCGCAAGAAGCGCGGCCTCAACAAAAAGAAGGGCGCCAAGCTGGTCAAGCAGCAGCAGAAGGCGCGCGAGGCGTTCTATAAGCGCTACAGTGCCGGAAAGTGGAAGATGACGAGCGGCAAGGACATCGTCGTCAACCGCGCCAAGCTGGGCCGCGAGGGTTGTAAAGACGTTATCGCCGCTGCCTACCGCTACAAGGTGGCGCAGCTCGAAGGCTAGCCAACCAAAACCACCACAAAGGGGACAGGCACCTTTGTGGTGGTAGGGCGATCGGCATAGAAAAAGTCCCCGCCGGGCGTGTGCTCGACGGGGACTTTGCCGTTTGGTGGCTAGTGCTGTAGGTGATTACTCGCCCAGCAGGCTCTTGGTGATGGAAGCGGCGGCCTTCTTGCCGGCGCCCATCGCCAGAATGACCGTAGCGGCACCGGTGACGATGTCGCCGCCAGCCCAGATGCGGGGATCGGTGGTCTGGCCGGTCTCCTCGTCGGCGACGATGTAGCCCCACTTGTTGAGCTCCATCTTGCCGCCGATCTTCTTTGCGAAGGGGTTGGCGTTGGTGCCGATAGCCGAGATCGCGACGTCGCAGGGAATCTCCTCGATGGCGCCCTCGATGGGCACCGGGCGACGACGGCCGGACTCGTCAGGCTCGCCGAGCTCCATCTTCTGGACCTTGACGGCGCACACGGAGCCGTCCTCGCCAGCGACAAACTCGAGCGGGGAGACGAGCGGCAGAACCTCGACGCCCTCGGCCTTAGCATGGTGCAGCTCGGCGCGACGGCAGGGCATCTCGTCCTCGGTACGACGGTAGGCGATGATAGCGTGCTCGGCGCCCAGACGCTTGGCGGTACGGACGGCGTCCATAGCCACGTTGCCGCCACCAAAGACGACGACGTTCTTGCCGTGCTTGGTGGGGGTGTCGTACTCGGGGAACTTGTTGGCCTTCATCAGGTTCACGCGGGTGAGGTACTCGTTCGCGAAGAAGACGTTGGGCAGGTTCTCGCCGGGGACGTTGAGGAACTTGGGCAGGCCGGCGCCGGTCGCCACGTAGATGGCGTCGAAGCCCTGCTCGAACAGCTCCTCGGCCGTGGCCATGTTGCCCACGACGGAGTTGTACTCAAACTTGACGCCCATGTCCTCCAGGCCGTCAATCTCGCGCTTGACGACTGCCTTGGGCAGACGGAACTCGGGGATGCCGTAGACCAGCACGCCGCCGCCGGTAAAGAAGGCCTCGAAGACGGTGACGTCAAAGCCGTTGCGGGCGAGCTCGCCGGCGCAGGTGATGCCGGACGGGCCAGAGCCGACGACGGCGACCTTCTTGCCGTTCTTGGGGGCCATCTTGGGCGTGGAGGCGAGCTCGGGGCGGTCACCCAGGAAGCGCTCGAGCTGGCCGATGGCCACGGGCTCGGACTTCTTACCACGGATGCACTTGCCCTCGCACTGGTTCTCCTGCGGGCAGACGCGGCCGCAGATAGCGGGAAGCATGGAGTCCTCGCGGATGGTATCGAGGGCGCCGCCGAAGTCCTTCTCGCGGATCTGCTCGATAAAGCGGGGGATGTTGATGTTGACGGGGCAGCCCTCAACACAGAACGGCTTCTTGCAGTTGAGGCAGCGCTCGGCCTCGGCCAGCGCCATCTCCTCGGTGAAGCCCTTGTCGACGGGGCGGAAGTCGCAGGCGCGCTCGGCAGCCGGCTCCTCGTTATCGGGGGTGCGGGGCGACTTCATATCGGCAACGAAACGACCGTTAACTAGTGGCATGCGCAGCTCTTTTCCTCATAGGCCTTGAGGGACTCGCCCTCTTCGGAACGGTAAGCGGCCTGGCGGGCACGAAGGTCATCCCAGTCGACCAGGGTGGCATCGAAGTCGGGGCCGTCGACGCAAGCGAACTTGGTCACGCCGCCCACCTCGACGCGGCAGCAGCCGCACATACCGGTGCCGTCAACCATGATGGGGTTGAGCGACGCGGTGATGGGGGTGTCGTACTTCTGGGCGGTGAGGGTCGAGAACTTCATCATCGGAACGGGGCCGACGCAGAAGACCTGGCTCACGGCCTTGTCCTGCAGCAGGCGCTCCAGCGGAGCGGTGACAACGCCCTGCTCGCCGTAGGAACCGTCGTCAGTGGTGATGTGGATGTGGTCCTCGTCGAGGAGCTCGCGGAACTGGTCCTCCATGAGCAGGAGGTCCTTGGTGCGGGCGCCCATGATGGCATGCACTTCGTGACCGGTCTCGACCAGGTGCTTGGCGACCGGGAAGGCAATTGCCAGGCCGACGCCGCCGCCAATGACGGCGCAGGGGCCCTCGGCCATCTCGGTGGGAACGCCCAGCGGGCCCACGACGTCGCGCAGCGACTCGCCGGCCTCGTAGGTGGAAAGCATCTCGGTGGTCTTGCCGATCACCATGAAGATGAACTCGACCCAGCCCTCGTCACCGTTCCAGCCAGCCAGGGTAAACGGGACGCGCTCGCCCGTCTCGTTGGCGCGAACCATGAGGAACTGTCCAGCGTGCGCATGCTTGGCGATTGCGGGCGCCTCGATGCGGAACTTGAACACCTTCTCCGAGAACTGCGTCTTCTCCAGGATCTTATACATAGAACCCCTCTCTTGTTAGGGCGACCGAACCGTGCCTCCACGGAAATGGACGGTAGCCCGAATAAAACCGTACGCGCACAGGCGTTGTGCAGACATACGGTGCAAATTATACCCTCATGGACATGTCGCTTACGTGTATCTTCGGCAGGTGGGAAAAGTGACCTACCAAAAAGGGACAGGTTTATTTTGGTAGGTTTTATCAGGCAAAACGGCAAAGGGGGCCGGTCTCGCGCATCGGTGAGGCCGGCCCCCTTTGGAGCTCTGCATATGTATGGCGGCACAGGACTTATTGCGATGCGGCCGCCGCGGCGTTTTCGCATATAAAACCTGCCAAAATAAACCTGTCCCTAAATGGTAGGTTTTAGTGCTTGCCGTTGGCGGAGGCGGCGCCGTTGACGTGGTCGCGGGCATAGATAACGCCGTGCACGATCGCCAGGCCGGCGGCGTCTGCGGCGCGGGCGCAGGTGTCCTGGAAGTCCTCGGCCTCGCGGGCGCGCAGCTGCTTGAGCACGTAGTCGGCGACAGCCATCTTGCCGGGAGGGTTGCCAATGCCGGTGCGGATGCGACTAAAGTCGCGGCTGCCCATCTTGTCGATGATGGAGCGCAGGCCGTTATGGCCAGCATGGCCACCGCCCACCTTAACACGCACGTCGCCGGCGGGAATATCGAGCTCGTCGTGGATTACGAGTAGCTCCTCGGCCTTGATCTTGTACTCGCGGCAGAGCTTGGAGATGGGACCGCCCGAGGTATTCATGTACGACTGTGGCTTGACCAGCACAATCTGGCGCTTGCCGCCCTCTTCCTCGGGGTCGTTGATGTTGATGAGCGCGACCTCGGCGCCGGCCTGGTTTTTCCAGTACGTGACGCCGGCCTGACGGGCCAGCTCGTCGATTGCTTTGAAGCCAGCGTTGTGGCGGGTCTCGGCATATTCCTCGCCAGGGTTGCCAAGTCCGGCAACCATGCGAATCTTAAGCGGCTGTGCAGCTGCCATATTTGTCCCTTCGTTACACAAATAGTTCAATCAACGACAAAGGCTACCACGCCCGCCGAAGGCGAGACTTCGTTTCAGCGAAATCCCACCAGACAAAAGCACGGCCGCAGCAGAGCAAGCCGTCGGAACAGAAGAAACCCCCGCGCGACCTTTGCGAAGCAAGGGGGAGCGCGGGGGTTTCTTCTGTTCCGACGGCGATGCGCCGGGTTGCAAGGACGATGCGACTACAGCGCGAAGTCGCCGCCGACGAGCGTGGAGACGGGCTCCTCGTGGTAAACGGCGGAGATGGCCTGAGCGAACTCCTCGGCGACCGAGATGGTCTTGATCTTGCCGCCGACCTCGACGGGGATGGCGTCGGTGACGACGCACTCGACGATCGGGGCGTCGTTCAGGCGCTCGATGGCCGGACCGGAGAAGATGCCGTGGGTGGCGCAGACGTAGATGTCGCCAGCGCCCATAGCCTTGAGCTCCTTGACGTTGGCGCACAGGGTGCCAGCGGTGTCGATCATGTCGTCGTTGATGACGCAGGTCTTGCCCTTGATGTCACCGATGATGCCCATGACCTCGGCGGCGTTGTGGCGCGGACGGCCCTTGTGGGCGATGGCCAGGTCGCAGCCGAGCATGTCGGACAGCTTCTTGGCGGCCTTGGCACGACCCACGTCGGGGGAGACGACAACCAGGTTGTCGGTGTCGAAGTGCATGTCGTTGTAGTACTGGCCAAACAGCGGCAGTGCGGACAGGTGGTTGACCGGGATATCAAAGAAGCCCTGGATCTGGCCCTGGTGCAGGTCGAGGGTGATGATGCGGTTGACGCCGGCGCGCTCGAGCAGATTGGCGACGAGGCGGGCGGTGATGGGCTCGCGCGGGCCGGCCTTGCGGTCCTGGCGGGCATAGCCGTAGTGGGTGATAACGGCGGTGATGGAGCGGGCGGATGCGCGCTTGGCAGCGTCGGTGGCGATGAGCAGCTCCATGAGCATGTCGTTGACGTTGCCGCCGGCCACGGACTGAATCAGGAAGACGTCGGCGCCGCGGACGGTCTCGTCGTAGCGGGCGTAAATCTCACCGTTGGCGAACTGCTTTAGCGTAAGGCCCGAAAGCTCGACCCCAAGGTACTCAGCGATCTTCTGAGCGAGGGGACGGTTGGAGGAACCGGAATACACGCGGATGGACTTGCGCATATTCTCCGACTTCTCGGGATCATTAATCGGCATTACCCTTCTCCTTTATATCGAATGCCATATAGATGCCTTTTTGCATTGTAACCGCGCGGCGGGGTTTATCGGGTCTTGATAACGTCTTTACCGTCAACGGACACGAACCGACCACTCATTCCGGTCACGCAGGTCAGCATAGAAAAAGGAGCCGTCCCCATGGGAACAGCTCCTTAGATGCTTGGTAAAACGTTATACCTCGTCGTCCTCGTGCAGGCGGCGGCGATAATCGGCGGCCCAGCCCTCAATATTTACCTGACGGGCGCGGCCCAGACCGAGCGCGTCGGCCGGGACCGGCTCGGTGATGACGGAGCCGGCGGCCACGAGCGCGCCGTCGCCGATTTGGGCGGGCGCGACCATCATGGTGTCGGAACCGATGAAGGCATCCTTGCCGATGACGGTCTTGTGCTTGTGCACGCCATCGTAGTTGCAGGTGATGGAGCCTGCGCCCACGTTGACGCCGGAGCCCATGGTGGTATCGCCGATGTAGGACAGGTGCGGCACCTTGGAGCCCTCGCCGATCGTGGACTTCTTGATCTCCACGTGCGTGCCGGCCTTGGAGCCGTCGAGCATGTGGGTGCCCGGGCGCAGGTAGGCGCGTGGGCCGCAGTCGACGCCGTTCTCGATGACGGCCTCGATGGCGATGGTCTCATCGATGGTGCAGCCGCTGCCGACGGTGGTGTCGGTGAGACGGCTGTTGGGGCCGAGCTGGCACTCCTCGCCCACGGTGACGTGGCCGATCAGGTGCGTCTGCGGCCACACGACGGTGTCGCGGCCGATGGTGGCGTCGGGACCGATCCAGGCCTGCGTGAGGTCGATGAAGGTAACGCCCTCGGCCATCCAGTGCTCGTTGATGCGGTCGCGTGCGATGGCGGTGAGCTGTGCGAGCTGGATACGGCTGTTGACGCCCAAGCCGTCGCGGTAGTCGTCGCAGTGGAAGATGGAGACTGCCTGGCCGTGGCCTTTGAGGATCTCGAGCATGTCGGGCAGATAGTACTCGGACTGCGCGTTGTCGTTGCCGATCTCGTTGATGTGGGCGGCGAGCTGCGCGCCGTCAAAGGCGTAGCAGCCGGCGTTGCACTCCAACAGCGTGGCAGCCTGCTCGGGCGTGCAGTCCTTCTGTTCGATGATGCGCTCGATCTGGCCGTCGGCGCCCAGCTTGATGCGGCCGTAGCCGAAAGGATCGGGCGGGGTCATGGTCATGACGGTGCAGGCGAGCTCGCCGGTGGCGACGGTCTGCGCGAACTTGGCCACGGTGTCGGCGGTGATGAGAGGCAGGTCGCCGTTGAGCACGACGACGGGGCCTTGCGTGATGCCGCAGGCCTCGAGCGCGACCTTTACGGCGTGGCCGGTGCCCAGGCGCTTGGTCTGCTCAACGCACTCGACCTTGGTGGCGCTGTTGGCGTAGGCGCCGTCGATCAGGGCGCGCATCTCGTCGGCGTGGCTGCCGATGACGACCACGACGCGGCTGCAGCCGGCCTTGATGGTAGCGTCGACGATCCACCGGACCATGGGCTTGCCCAGGATCTTGTGCGAAACCTTGCAGTGGTTCGACTTCATGCGGGTGCCCTCGCCGGCAGCGAGGATAATTGCGGTTGCGTCCATGTGATCTCCTGTTACGTTATAGAGACGTGTGTTTGGAAACGATACACGGCGCAATATGATACCGCAGGCATATGATGAGCGCGTAACGATTGACGCGTGACGGCTGATGTCGCTGCCGCTGGCGTGGCGTTTGCGCTGCTTGCGTGCGGCGTTGGCGGTGATGCGGAGCTGTCGTTTGAGCGAGGAGACGGGGGTGCCCGTGGACAACATACGTGAGGAGTTTGGCGGCGAGCCCGTCGCGGCATTCTCGATGTCGCATCCGGCTGTGCCGGCACTCTATATAGTGCTGACGCTGGGGCTCACCATGTTCTCGGTGCAGCCGGTGCTGATTGCGCTGTCACTTGCGGGCGGGCTGGCGTATGGATTTGCGACGCGTGGGGCTGCCCGCACGCTGGGCGCACTTCGCTGGCAGCTGCCGGTGATTTTGATTATCGCGCTGGTCAATCCGCTGTTTAGCGCTTCGGGTTCGACGGAGCTGTTCCGTATTGGCATGCGCGCGGTGTATCTGGAAAGCATGGTATACGGCCTGTGCATGGGCGGGCTGTTTGTGGCGAGCGTGCTGTGGTTTGAGGCCGCGGCGTCGATGCTCGAATACGACAAGGTGCTCGCGCTGCTGGGCAATGCCGTACCGGTGATTGCGCTCATGATCTCGATGTGCATGCGGCTTATCCCGCAGTTTTTGCGCCGCGTCCGTACGGTGCTGGCGGTGCAGGACGCGATCGATGTGCCGGGGCGCACGCCGGCCGACCCCGTGCGCTCGCGCCTGCGGGCGTCGAGCGTGTTGATGGGCTGGGGCATGGAAGATTCGCTGGAGCGTGCGGACGCGATGCGCTCGCGCGGGTGGGGCGCCGCGACGCGTCGAACGACGTATGCGCGGTATCGGCTGGGGCGCAGCGACGTTGCCGCGCTGGTTGGGCTTGCGCTGTTTGGTGCTGCCGCGGTGGCGGTGGCGTGGACCGCGACGACGCAGTATTCGTTTTATCCGCAGCTTTCGGTGCCGGCGCCGTGGCCTGGCTATATTGTGTACGCGGCTTGGATGGTGTTGCCCTGTGTGTTGCACGCGATTGACGAGAAGAGGTTTGGCTGATGGCTCGGTTGGATAGCTGCTCGGTAACGGGCGGGGCGTGCGGCTCTGATGTGCCTGCGATTGAGGTACGGGGTCTGAGCTTTACCTACCCCGGGGCTGAGGCTGCGGTGCTCGAGGGACTCGACTGGTCTGTTCCCCAAGGTGCATTTGCGCTGCTTGTTGGCGGTACCGGATCGGGTAAGTCGACGCTGCTGTCGCTGCTCAAGCCCGAGATCGCTCCGGCGGGCGAGCGCACTGGCGAACTGCGCGTGCTGGGCGAGCCCGTCGCCGACATGGATGTGCGGGCATCGGCGGAGCGCGTGGGCTATGTGTTCCAGGATCCCGAGAACCAGATTGTGTGCGAGACCGTGTGGCACGAGATGGCGTTTGGCCTAGAGAATCTGGGTGTGTCGCGCGACGAGATGCGCCGCCGTGTTGCCGAGACCAGCTATTTCTTTGGTCTGGAGGACTGGCTTCATCGCGATACCGATACGCTTTCGGGCGGCCGCAAGCAGCTGCTGTCGCTTGCCGCCGTCCTGGCGCTGCGTCCGCGTGTGCTGCTACTCGACGAGCCCACGTCTCAGCTTGATCCCGTTGCCGAGAAGAATTTTCTGCACGCGCTGTTTCGCGTGAACCGTGAGCTGGGCTGCACGGTTGTTGTAGCCACGCATCAACCGCGGCCGATGCTCGAGTATGCGACGTGTGCGTACCGGATTGAGAGCGGTCGCGTGCGCGAGGTGGCGGATATGGCTTCTTTGGGACGCCGAGAATCGCTGTTTTCCGATGACATGTTGGGGTGGGGTGCCATCCGATGTGCAAAAAACGGAGTATTCAGCAGGCGTGAGGACAATTTGGGCTCTCTGGAGCCGCCCGGGGACGTATCGAGCGCGAAAAAAAGTTCGGAATTGGACAAATCGTCCGAATTTGTGGCGCAAACGTCGCTCGAGAACGGCTCGGAAGCCTTTCCGCGCACGAATGGAAGCAGAATACTCCAAAAAATGCACGGCGGGTCGGCTACCACCCTGTCGGAAGGCTGGTTTCGCTACGATCACGCGGGCGGTTGGGTGCTGCGCGGGCTCGATGTGACGTTTTCGGCCGGCGCGGTGCATGCGGTCGTGGGCGGAAACGGCTGCGGCAAGTCGACGATGCTCTCGGTGCTGGCCAAGACGGCTAAGCTGCAGCGTGGCCGCATGGTGCGTGGGGCGACTTCGGCGGCTCTGCTGCCACAGAATCCCAAGGCATTGCTGGTCGCCGAAACGGTGCGCGACGAGCTGATGGAATGGGCTTCGACCTGCGGATACGACGAGAACTTGGCGCGGGAGCGTGCGGCGCAACTGGGACTGGACGGCTTGGAGGCGCGTCACCCGTACGATCTTTCGGGCGGTCAGCGCCAGCTGCTTGCGTTGGCAAAGCTGCTGTTGATTGGTCCGGAGCTGCTGCTGCTTGATGAGCCCACCAAGGGCCTTGATCTGGCAAGTCGCTGCATTATCGCCCGAGCCCTGCGCGAGCATGCGCAGGCCGGCGGCACCGTCATCATGGCCACGCACGACTTGGACTTTGCCGAGCAGGTGTCCGACGACGTCGCCATGATGTTCGACGGCGAGATCGCCTGCATGGAGCCTCCGGCAGATTTCTTTGCCGACAACGTGTTCTACAGGGCGTGATGGAATGACGGATCATCGCGCTTCGCGCTTACTCACAAAAATGGAGATTCCGCTGCTCCTGGCTGTGCCGGCAGTGATGACTGCGGCGTTGCTGGCGGGCATTGAGCAGGCGGCGCTTGCCATGCTGGTTGTAGTGGCGCTCGTGCTCGCACTGTTCTTTGCGGGCTACGAGACATCACGTCCAGGTTTGCGCCAGATTATGCCCACGCTGGTGCTGGCGGCGCTGGCGGCGGCGGGGCGCATCCTGTTTGGGCCCATTCCCGACTTTAAACCGGTGAGCGCCATCGCCATTATCGCGGGGGCGACGCTTGGTCGCCGCAATGGTTTTATGGTTGGCGCGCTGGCGGCGCTGACCAGCAATTTCTTTTTTGGGCAGGGCATGTGGACGCCGTGGCAGATGTATGCCTGGGGTCTGGTTGGCTATGTTGGCGGCGCGCTGGCGCATGCGGGTGCGTTCGACCGTGCGGACGGAGCCGTGCGCATGCCGGCGCTACTGACCTACGGCTTTGCGTCGGGTTTGCTGTACGGCGTGGTGATCAACGCGTATGACATCATCGGTTTTGTTCAACCGCTCACGTGGGCGGGCACCATGGCGCGTCTTGCCACGGCAGTGCCGTTCGATATCACACACGGCCTCGCGACCTGCGTGTTCTTGGCCGCCCTCTACAAGCCTTGGTGTCGACGGATCAACCGCGTTGTCGTGAAATACGGGCTGTAGGGCTGGTTGCGCCGGGGTGTGAATCAATACTTCCGAAGTACCATTTCAAAACTATGCCGGTTTACGGGGCTAGATTAGCGTAGGCCGACCATACCGGCTTTTTTCAAAATAGAGCAAGCCGTTTACCTGAGGTTTTATTATTTCGGAATTGCGTATGGTTGGGGGTTCGCGATTCAGCCCCGTAAACCGGCATAGTTTTGGAATGGCCGGCTGATATGACGGGCATCGTGGCCCTCAGAGAGCCAAATCGATCCGTTTTCCTCCGTCCCCAGACGTCCCCGGGGAATCAGTTGGCGGCGCTTGCCACGAAACTGGCCCATCTACTACGTTTAGCTTGATACCCCCGACCATGACCGCGTTTTACGAAAAACCGCAGGCTTTCTACCTGCGGTTTTCTTTTTGCGTTGTTCGCTGTGGTTTAGGGTAGTGGCTTAAACGTAGTAGATGGGTCAGTTCCGTGGCGGGAGGGCCGCGTGGGTTCCCTCGCGAGGTGAAAATGATCCCTTTTCCTCCGTCCCCAGGGGATCAATTGGGGCTAGAGTTCTAGCGTGAGGGTGACGGGGCAGTGGTCGCTGCCGAAGATGTCGCCGCGGATGCCGGTGTCGCGAACGTTGGCGGCGATTGCGTCGCTTACCAGGAAGTAGTCGATGCGCCAGCCGGCGTTGTTCTTGCGGGCATTAAAGCGATAGCTCCACCAGCTGTAGACGCCCTCAACGTCCGGATTAGCCGTGCGCCAGGTATCGGTAAAGCCGGCGTTGAGCAGCTCGGTAAACTTACCGCGCTCTTCGTCCGAAAAGCCTGCGTTGCCGCGGTTGGACTTGGGGTTCTTAAGGTCGATCTCTTCGTGCGCCACGTTAAAGTCGCCGCAGGTTACGACGGGCTTGCCGGTTTCGTGCTCAAGCGCGCCCAAAAAGCCGCGATAGGCATCGTCCCAGGCCATACGCACGTCGATGCGCGCGAGCTCATTTTGCGCGTTGGGCGTATAGACGTCGACAAACCAAAACTTGTCGAACTCGAGCGCACAGACGCGGCCCTCGGTTGCGGCTTGGGCAACGAGCTCGGCGGCCTCGCCCTCGCCGGCGTAGGGCAGCAGCGCGTCGGCGCGCAGCACGCGTAGCGGCTCCTGGCGGCTAAAGACCGCGGTGCCCGAATAGCCTTTGCGCTCGGCGTAGCTCCAGGTTTGGTGATAGCCGGGCAGGTCGATATCGACCTGGCCCTCCTGCAGCTTGGTCTCCTGCAGCGCCAGGATATCGACGTCGAGTTCTTGCGCGATCTGGATAAAGCTCGGGTCCTTTTTGAGCACGGCGCGCAGGCCGTTGACGTTCCACGAGGCGAAAGTGTAAGTCTGAGGCATGGTGTCCTTTCGACGGGGTTGGCAGGCTTAAGATTAGCGCAACAGGGGCGGGGTGGGCTCCGTGCATGCTGACTTAAAGGCCGCATGCTGGGACGTCGCTCAACGCTGCCCGACTAACAAGGACGGAGGACTCATATGACGCAGGCAATATCGGACCCCAGGCAGGCCTCCGCCGCGCTGGCGGATCTGTTTGACACCCACAAGCGCGTGGTCTTCTTTGGCGGCGCTGGTGTTTCTACGGCAAGTGGCATTCCCGATTTCCGCAGCGTGGACGGCCTGTATCACCAGCAGTTTGCCTATCCGCCCGAGACCATGCTGTCGCATAGCTTTTACGAGGCGCATCCGGCGGAGTTCTTCGACTTTTACCGCACCAAGATGATCGCGCTTAACGCTAAACCCAACCGCTGCCACACCAAGCTGGCCGAGCTGGAGCGCGCCGGTAAGCTTGATGCCGTGGTGACGCAAAATATCGACGGCCTGCATCAGATGGCCGGCTCACAGCGCGTGTTCGAGCTGCACGGATCGGTCCATCGCAACATTTGCCAGTCGTGCGGCGCGGTCTATAGCGCCGAGTGGATTTGCTCGCGCGAGCACGAGGACGCCGCGGGCGTGCCCGTGTGCCCCGCGTGCGGCGGGCGCATTAAGCCCGATGTGGTGCTCTACGAGGAGCCGCTCGACGAGCATGTGCTGACCGGCGCCGTTGCCGCCATCGCCGCGGCCGATGCCCTCATCGTGGGCGGGACCTCGCTCGTGGTGTATCCGGCGGCAGGCCTTACGCGCTACTTTACCGGCGATACGCTGGCCATTTGCAATCCTGCTCCCACCGATCAGGATGCAAATGCCGACCTGCTGATTTCTTGCGACATCGCGGCCGCGTTTGCGTTCTAGCCCGTGCGCGCGGATACAATAGAAAGACTGATTGCAAAGCGACCCCGCCGCCGGCGCCCAGGCGCGGCGGCGGGGGCATTTTAGGAGGATGTTCATGGCGAACGATAGCAAGACATGGCGGTGCGGAAAGTACGAGCTCAGCTTTGACCGCCCGCGCATCATGGGCGTCCTCAACGTGACGCCCGATTCGTTTAGTGACGGCGGGGAGCACTTCGACCCGGATGCCGCCATCGAGTACGGCCTGGCGATGCTCGACGCCGGCGCCAACATCATCGACGTGGGCGGCGAGTCCACGCGCCCCGGATTTACCCCGGTCAACCCCGACGAGGAGGCTCGCCGCGTGCTGCCCGTGGTGCGCGCGCTGGCCAAAGAGGGCGCCATCGTCTCAATCGACACGCGCCACGTGGCGGTCGCCAAGGCGGCCGTGCGCTGCGGCGCCTCGATCGTCAACGACGTGACGGGCTTCACTGACCCCAAGATGGTCGAGTTTGTTAAGACGAGTACCTGCGGCGTCATCGTGATGCACGCCGGTGAGGTCGCGGCGCCCACGCGCACGCATGCAACGGTGCAGCTCGATACCTCGGCTGCGGCGTTTGTTGCCGAGAAGGCACGCGAAGCGGCTGCCGAGGCCGCGCGCGAGGCCGAGAAGCCGGCCCGTCGCCGTCGCGGCAAGTTGCTGGGCGAGCCCAAGGTTGAGGCCAAGCTTCCGGGCGGTGTGGTACAGCCCTCACTGCCGTTTGGCGAGCCGGAGCCCACGTCCGAGCCTGCAACCGAGCTGGGGCAGGAGACGCCGGCCGCCGAGCAGGCTGCTGCCGCCGAGACCGTCGCGCCCGCGCCCGAGGCCGCGCCCGCAGCCACCGAGGTCGCATCGGAGTCCAATGACCACCTGGCAGCCATGATGCGCCGCAGCGCCCGCCGCGAGGAAGCCTACGTGCCCACCTCGCAGCTCCGCCGCTTCACCCTGCCCGATTCGGCGCCCATCATGCGCCGCGTTATGGGCTTTCTGTCCGACCAGGCCCGCACACTCATCCATGCCGGCGTGTCGCGCGACCGCATCTGCATCGATCCTGGCCCGGGCTTTGGTAAGTCGGCTAACGAGGATATCGTCATCCAGCGCGAGACTGCCAAGATGGCGTCACTGGGCTATCCGCTCATGTGCGCCGTGTCGCGCAAGCGCTTTGTGGGCGCTATCTCGGGCGTGACCGAGGCCGCCGCGCGCGATGCCGCCACGTTTGGCGTGTGCCTGGGCGCCATCCAGGCCGGTGCCAACATCGTGCGCGTGCACGACGCCGCGGGTTTTGCGCAGTTCCTGAACGGCTACTGGGCGGTTGCCAAGCCGCAGCCGCGCCGCGCGTTTGTGGCCGTGGGCTCCAACCTGGGGCATCGCTGCGACAACATCCGCGCCGCACGTGAGATGATCGCCGAGATTCCACTTACCTGCGTGTCTAACTCCTCCAAGATTTACGAGAGCGAGCCGGCCTACGAGACGCGCCAGGACGCGTTTGCCAACGCCGTCATCGAGATCAAGACCGAGCTGGCGCCGTTGGTGCTGCTCGACGAGCTCATGAAGATCGAGGCCGAGTTGGGGCGCGACCGCTCCAAAAAGGCCAAGGCCAACGGTCCGCGCACCATCGACCTGGACCTGCTGTGGATGGACGGCGAGACCCACGGCGGCAAAAAGCTGCGCCTGCCGCATCCGCTGATCGGCGAACGCGACTTTGTGCTGGTGCCGCTCGAGGACCTGATGCACGACCCGGCGCGGTTCTTCCGCTACAACGGTGTCGAGGTCAAGGAGCCCGAGGACCGCGTGGGCCATATCGTGGGCGAATTGGGGCGTATGTAGATGATCGAGATGAATGCTGTTGCCGCCGGTACCGAGCTTGACGCCGCGCGCGACGCGGGCTGCGAGGGTGCGTCCGCGGGCTGGTGCGCTTGGAGCGCGGGCGATGCTTCGCTGACGTTTTCGCTGATCGTGCGCCCGGACGTGAACATGCATGCCTTCCACGGCCTGCCGTTTGTGGCTGCGATGGGCATGATGGACGCGCTCGTGGGCACGGCTTCGACGCCGGGGTTGGGCCTTGCCGGTAAGGTGGGTATCCAGTGGCCGAGCGATATCGTGTGCGGTGCGCCTGCGTTTGAGACGTCGCTCGCGCGTGTTGCCGTGAACGGCGGTGCCGCTGCTGCGGGCATGTTCGGTGCCGTGACGGTGGATATTGAGCGTTCGGCGCTGGGCGAGCTTGGTGTGGACGTGGCTGACGAAGCGCTGGTCGAGACGCTGGCCGCCGCCGTGCTGGCCCGCGTGGACGCTTGGGCGGTTGTTGCCAACACGCCGCAAGGCGCCGCAGGGCCGCTGGCTCCCGTGCTGGGCGAGTACTTCGACATGGTGCCGCTGCTGGGCCGCCAAGTTGCGGCGGTGTCGCCCAACGGCCTGCCGCTTGCGGTCGGTGTGTTTGCAGGCCTGGACATCTGGGGCCGCGCGACCATTAAGACCGATGCCGGCGAGCAGGAGTTTCCGCCCGAGGCCGTACGAATTCGCGGGCTGTAGCGCGGGGCGTTCGCGCCCAAAGATAGACATGACAACAAGACCCTCCTCGGCCTGTGCCGGGGAGGGTTTCGCCTATCTGGGGAATGGGTTGCCAGCGCCCTATTCCTCAAAACTGAAAAATTTTCGTTTTTGAGGAATAGGATTAAGGCAGCTCGGTCTTTCGCGAGGTATATTCGCTATAGAGCCTATTCCTCAAAACTGAAAATTTTTCAATTTTGAGGAATAGCGATAAAAGACCGCGAGGAGGCCCCAATGAAACTCATCAATAGAACGTCATATATGGACACGTTGACGAGCCTTATTGGCGTGCCGGACATCAAGGTCATCACGGGCATCCGTCGTAGCGGTAAATCAAAATTGCTCGAGGCCCTCCGCGATTACGTGGAGGCAAATCTGTCCAATTCGAATGTCATCCATATCAACTACAACCTCGATGAGTTCGAGAATCTGCTCGAGTATCACGCGCTGCTCGCCTATGTAAAAGAGCATCGAGTGTCCGGCAAACAAAACTTTCTGCTTATCGATGAAGTTCAGATGTGCGACGGTTTTGAGCGTGCGATCAACAGCCTCCACGCATCCGAGCAGTACGACATATTCATTACCGGATCGAATGCCTTTTTGCTGTCGAGCGATCTGTCGACGCTCTTTACGGGGCGTACGTTTGAGATCGAGGTTTTCCCATTCTCGTTTGAGGAGTATCGACTCTATGGCGACGAGGGCGAGGTCGACCGCGACTTCGATGAGTACGCGAGAACCGGCGGTATGTCCGGCTCCTACCCTTATCCACTGCAGGAGCAGCGTTATCAATATCTCTCCAATGTCTTCAAAACGCTCATCGTGAGAGATATCGTGCAGCGGCATAACGTGAGAAACGAATCGGCGCTGCTGCGCATTGCCGATTACATGATGGACAACGTATCCAACATAACGTCGGCACGTAACATTACGGATATTTTGAACGCGGATGGGCTAAAGATAACGAACAAGACGGTCGGCACGTACATGGGGTACCTGTGCGATGCGCTTGCCTTCTATAAAGTTCGTCGGTACGACATCCACGGCAAAAAATACCTTAAGAGCGGCGAGAAGTATTACCTGGCAGACCACGCGTTCAAATACGCGCTGCTCGGTACACGTGATATGGATTGGGGACGCGTATACGAGAACATGGTGGCAATCGAGCTGCTGCGCCGCGGATACGAGGTATACGTCGGCGTGCTCTATAAAAAGGAAATAGACTTTGTAGCAATCAAGCGAAGCGAGAAGCTCTACATTCAGGTGAGCGACGACATCAGCTCGGATAAGACATTTGAACGCGAGATTTCACCACTGCTGAGCATTGGCGACGCGTACCCCAAGATGATTCTCGCCCGCACGCATCACGAGGCCACGGACCGCAATGGGGTGCAGATCGTGGACCTGGCGAGGTGGCTGTGCGACGAGGCCTAGCAGAAAGCCCTATTCCTCAAAACTGAAAATCTTTCGATTTTGAGGAATAGGGCCGATGCGTTGCCTAGTTCGCCGCTCGCGCTCGTGCTCGACTTAAGCCCCTGTCCTATCCCAGCTCCTGCATGCGGCGGTAGATTTCGCAGATACCCTTGATGGTGAGCTGTCCGTCGACCACGTCGAAGGCATCGGTCGAATCGGCGACGATGCTGGCGAGACCGCCCGTGGCGATAACGGTGGCATCCTCGCGGCCCAGCTCGCGCTTCATGCGCGCGACCAGGCCCTCAGCCATGGCGGCGGCGCCCGTTACGGCGCCGACCTTGATGCACTCCTCGGTATCGCGGCCGATGGCGTGCTCGGGCGCCTCGAGCGGCACGCTGGCGAGCTTGGCGGCACGGGCGGCAAGCGCGTCCATGGAGATGCGAATGCCCGGCGCGATCGCTCCGCCAATGTAATAACCGTCCTCATCGATGACGTCGATATTGGTCGCGGTGCCAAAGTCCACCACGATTGCCGGCGCGCCGTAGAAAGTCTCGGCCGCAACGGCGTTGGCGACGCGATCGGCACCTACGGCCTGGGGGCGCGCCGCGCGCAGCTTGGTCACCGCGGCCGTCTGCGGCCCGATGACGATGGCGTCCGCGGCAATGCGGTCGGCCACGGCGTGCCACTCGCGCGAGAGCTGCGGCACCACGCCCGCAAAGGCGATTGCGTCGACCGCATCGAGCGAAAGGCCGTACATCTTAAAGAAACCCATCAGGCGCACGTGGATCTCGTCGGCGGTATAGGAGCGGTCGGTGGGCATACGCCACGACTGCACCAGCTCGTCTCCGTCAAACAGGCCCATGGCCGTCTGCGTGTTTCCCATATCGATAGCGAGCAGCATGTCTACTCCCAGTGTTGGCATAAAAGGACGCGCACCATTGTATACGCGCCGCCGACGGCGCTCGGCTGCGATTCGTTTACGGTGATAGGGGCTGAGGGGTTTTAAATATGAAGGAATTATGCTCTACGAGATTTTCCTTGCCGCTTACCGAACTCCCGCGTAATATTCTTTCTTGCGCACATGAAGCGCCCAGACATTGCGGGGTGGAGCAGTCTGGTAGCTCGCCGGGCTCATAACCCGGAGGTCGTAGGTTCAAATCCTGCCCCCGCGACCAAGAACTTACAGCTCGTCGGCCTAGCCGGCGAGCTTTTTTGTTATTTCGGGACCGTGTTTTCGGTCCAATTCTCGGCCTCTCAAACAAAATCTCGACCTGTAACATCTAGACCCGATTTGGGCGGCTAGGTGTTACAGATCGAGATATACCGGTGGGTTGGGTCGTGTTTGTCTAAATCTGTAACACGAGGGACGGTTTTTGCCGAGTAACCGTTACAGATTGAGATTTTCTAGCAGGCGGGTTTGGTTTGTCTCGATCTGTATCTGTAACAGATAGGGGCAAAAAGTGGGCCTAGCTGTTACAGATCTAGATTGTTGAGGATGGGCCGAGAGGAATGTCTCGATCTGTAACAGTAAGACCCGGTTTTGCCGCGTAACTGTTACAGATTGAGATAAACCGGCGGGCCGCCCCGCCCATCCCCATCCACCTGCCGCTACCTGCTGTCCGCCGATTTCCGTTGCGCTGCTGTATTCCCATGCCATATCCTCTAGATAACTACGCGGCATCATCGCCGCCGCGCCTACAAGAGAGGAATGTCCATGACCACACCTGCATCCAAGCTGCTCCAGCCCATTACGGTTGGCCCCCTTGAGCTCAAGAACCGCATTATGTTTCCGCCGCTGACCACCGGCTACGAGGAGCGTGACGGTTCCATCGGCGAGCGCAGCCTGGCTTTTTACGAGCGCTTGGCCCGTGGCGGCGTGAGCTACATCGTCATCGGCGACGTCGCTCCCGTCATGACCGCAAGCCCCACGCCCAAGCTGGCGACCGACGCTCAGATCCCCACGTTTAAGGCGCTGGCCGACGCCGTCCACAAACACGGCGCCAAGGTCGCGCTGCAGCTGTTCCACCCCGAGTACGACGTGCCCGGTGTCGGCCGCATGGTCATGGGCTCCATGGCCGCCGCCAAGGCCGCGCAGGAGGCCAAGGCCGCCGGCGACGAGGAGACCTTTGCCGCCAAGATGGCCGAGTCCAACGAGGTCCGCAACCAGGCCTACGCCAAGCTGCACCACGACATGCAGCACTTTGTGAACGAGGCGAGCGTAGAGCAGCTCACCCAGATCAAGGAATCCATCGCTGCCTCGGCCGCCCGTGCGCAGCAGGCCGGCATCGACGCCATCGAGGTCCACGGCGATCGTCTGGTGGGTTCGCTGTGCTCGGCCATCCTCAACCAGCGCACCGACGAGTACGGTGGTTCGTTCGAGAACCGCGTTCGCTACGCGCTGGAGGTCGTCGCCGCCATTAAGGAGGCCGCGCCGCAGCTGATGGTGGAGTACAAGCTCCCCGTGATCATGGAGAACCCCGACGGCACGCCGCGCGGCAAGGGTGGCCTGCAGCCCGACGAGGCCTGCGAGTTCGCCAAGCTGCTCGAGGGTGCGGGCATCGATATGATTCAGGTCGCACAGGCCAACCACACCGGCAACATGGGCGACACCATTCCGCCCATGGGTGCCATGCCCTACAACTGGACGCTGCCCGTGGCCGAGCGCGTCAAGGCCCTGGTCTCCGTGCCGGTGGCAACCGTGGGCCGCGTGGTTTCGGTCGAGGCCGGCGAGAAGATTCTGGAAGACGGCGCCGCCGACATCATCGCCTATGGCCGCTCGCTCATGTGCGACCCCGACATTGCGCTGAAGGCCGCCACGGGTGAGCCCATCCGCGAGTGCCTCAACTGCAACAAGGGCTGCGTCGATGCGATTCAAAACCGCAAGTACATCTCGTGCGTGCTCAATGCCGAGAACGGCGATGAGGCAACCATCGCCATTAAGCCGGGCGAGGGCGACAAGAAGATCGCCGTGGTGGGCGGCGGCATCGCCGGTCTGGAGGCCGCGCGCGTGGCGGCCAAGCGCGGCTACGACGTGACCGTCTACGAGGCGAGCGATCATCTGGGCGGCCAGATTGTGCTGGCGGCCGCGCCTCCGCGCAAGGACGAGATCATGCGCTCGGTCGAGTACTACGAGAAGATTCTGCCCGGCCTGGGCGTGAAGGTCGAGCTCAACCATGCCGCTACCGCTGAGGACCTCAACGCCGCCGACGCTGCGATTGTGGCCGTGGGCGCACACGACGTGGTCATCCCCGTTCCGGGTGCCGATTCGGAGAAGGTCGTCTCGAGCTGGGACGTGCTGGCCGGCAAGGTGGAGCTCAGCGGCCGCGTCGCCGTCATTGGCGGCGGCCTGGTGGGCACCGAGACTGCCGAGTACCTGCTGCAGCACGGCTGCGAGGTGGCGATCGTGGAGATGCTCGACAAGATTGCCGCAGGCGAGTCCGAGACCATTCTGCCGCTGATTATGAGCGACTTTGCAGAGCACAACGTGGAGCAGCATGTTAAGACCCGCCTGACCGCCATTACCGACGAGGGCGTGGAGGCTGTTCGCACCACCGAGGACGGCGCCGAGGAGCCGGTGAAGATCGCCTGCGATTACGTGGTGATGGCCGTGGGCTCCAAGGCCAACGCGTTTGACCTGGATGGCGTGACGGTGCCCGTGACCTGCGTGGGCGACTGCTCGGGTGAGCGCACCGCCGACATTGCGAGCGCCATTCGCACGGCGTATCACGCGGCCAACGAGCTGTAGTTGAACATCGCGGCCAGGCGGGGCGGTAGCACGGATCCGTCTCGCCCGGCTGTGTCCCGTCGGGTGTCAACCGGTGCGGGGCCTGCAAGCGCAGCAGGTCCCGCCCTTTTTGTTTTGCTCCGATGAATGGCAATGCGCGGTAATCATGAGGAGTGAGGACGTCTGCTGCCTTGCAGATCACTCAAAAATATTGGGGGAGGGGTTAATAACTATATCCTCTATACCAAAGGACATAAAGAGATGCCAATTTTGTTGACAAGCGAATGACGATTAGCTGCGAGTCAGCTACCAGCGTAAATAATCGATAAAGAAATGTCGTAATTTGGTGCCAAATGCCCAGATAACGCCGCGTCTATTTTAATTAACTGCTTTGAGCAAACAGTAAAATGCTACTATCTAACTTGCACGTAAGAAAGCAGATTAACGGCTAAGGCTAAGAAGTGGCAGGTATGTCGGAAGCAACTAGGACTCGCACGCATGCGCCCGAGGTTAGGCAGCGCGCCGTCGAGATCCTCCAAGAGGGGGTCGGTCATCGCGCTCTCGCCGCGGAGCTTGGCATTCCCCAGGCCACGGCTCGTCAGTGGGCCCGCGCGTATGCCGTGGGCGGTGCCGACGCCGTTCTCAATGCCGGTTCGCATCATCACACCTATTCGTACGACGTAAAGCTCGCTGTGGTTAAGGACCGTCTGGAAAACGGCTTGACGGTTCGCGAGGCCATGATCAAGCACAAGATTCCCAGCGAGTCTTCGGTCAAGGCTTGGTGCCGTCAGTACCGCGAGAGCGGTGAGTCCGCACTGGTCGATAAGCCGCGCGGTCGCAAGCCGCGCGTTAAAAAGGCGGAATAGCAAACGGGATGGTGCGCCCACAGGGGCGCATTTTTCTTGCCGCGCCAACTTTTTGGACCGCCGCGAGCCTATCGGGACATCCTCCAAAATGGCCAATAAACCGCGCGCAGTGGCCCGTGCGCCCACCGCTGCGATAGGGGGAGCGTCGCCCCTTTGCTCCAATGCGGACAGACTCCTTGCCCCGTACGCCTAAAACTCCCCAGTTGACCGAAAACCCGCTGCCGCTACTCATCAATTGAGCTATAACGTTAAACAATTGCAGCGTTTTTGCATGGGGGAGTGATGGTATGACGCTACTGTATTTCCTTACCCTGTTTCCGCTGGTACCGGCGCTGGGCATGCTGTTCGCGCGCGGCGACCGCGCCCGCGATGCGGTGGGGCTCATAGGTTCCGGCATTATTATGGCGGTGACAGTTGTAGTCGCCGTCATGTTTTTTGGCATGGGTCCGCAGAGCTTTGAGGTTGCCTCCGGCACCTCGCATGTGCTCTCGATCATCAGCTCCGTCATCGACGTCATCCTGTGCGCCGTAATCCTGTACAACGCGTACAAATATAGGAACGCGCTCGCCACGGTGCTCGGCATAGTCCAGCTGGTGGGCTCGTTCGCCTTTGCAGCCATGACGCTGCCCGCGGTCGAAGCCGTCACGGCGACGCCGCTCTACCTGGACTACATGAGTGTGATCATGGTCCTCGCCGTCGGCATCGTCGGTAGCCTAATCTGCGTGTATGCCCTGGGCTACATGAAGGACTTCCAGGCCCATGACGAGCACGAGGCTGCGCTGCGCGGGCAGACCGCGCCCGACCGTCGCCCGCAGTTCCTGGCGCTTATGTTTCTATTCCTCTCGGCCATGTTCGTCATCGTGACGAGTGACAACCTTGAGTGGCTGTTCTGCGGCTGGGAAATCACCACCGTGTGCTCGTTCCTTATGATTGGCTACACGCGCACGCCCGAGGCCATCAAAAACGCCTTCACCCAGATCATCCTCAACATGCTGGGCGGCATCGCGTTTTTGGCGGGCCTTATGTTTCTGCACGTCAATGGCATGCCGCTGACCATCTCGGGCATGATCGAGCTTTCCGGCGCCGGAACCGCGCAGTCCGCGCTGCTGGTGATGCCGGTCGTTCTGCTGTCGCTCGCCGCGCTCACCAAGGCCGCACAGATGCCGTTCCACACTTGGCTGCTGGGTGCCATGGTTGCCCCCACGCCCACGAGCGCCCTGCTGCACTCGTCAACCATGGTCAAAGCCGGCGTATTCCTGATGGTCAAGCTGAGCCCGCTCTATGCCATCTATCCTGTGACCGGCTTTATGGTCACGAGTGTGGGTGCCATCACGTTTTTGCTCGCTGCCCTCATGGCCATCTCGCAGAGCAACGCCAAACGCGTGCTCGCGTACTCCACCATTTCCAACTTGGGCCTCATTAGTGCCTGCTTGGGTGTCGGCGCGCCCGAGGCCGTATGGGCGGCCATCTTCCTGATCCTGTTCCACACGGTGGCCAAGTCGCTGCTGTTCCTGTGCGTGGGCACGGCCGAGCATCATATCGGCAGCCGCGATATCGAGGACATGGACGGCATGTTCAGCCGCATGCCGCACCTGACGCGCCTGATGATGCTGGGCATCATGGGCATGTTTGTGGCGCCGTTTGGCATGCTCGTGTCCAAGTGGGGCGCCCTGGTGGCGTTCGCGCAGACCGGCAACGTGCTCATGATCATGGTGCTTGCCTTTGGCTCGGCCGCGACGTTCTTCTTCTGGGGCAAGTGGCTTGCCAAGCTTTCGGGCGTCGACCCCACGGCTCAAAACGTTGAGGTCAATGTCCATAAGACCGAATGGATGGCCCTCAACACCATCGCCGCGCTGCTTATTCTGTGCTGCGTGGCGTTCCCGGTTATCTCGAGCGGTCTGGTGTCGCCTTACTTGGCCATGGTGTTTGGCCGCGTGCCGTACGTTATTGGCAAGGACGCCATGTATCTGATGGTGGTTATCGTGGCTTTTATTGCCGTGGTGTTGCTGACTTCATTCCGCGTGAGCAACAAACCGCATGTAAACGTATATCTTTCGGGTGTGGGAACCGACAAATATCGCCATTTCCGCGGCTCGATGGGACACGAGGTAAAGGCCGAAAAGCGCAATTGGTACTCGGAGGACGCCCTTGGCGAGAAGCGTATTGGCCCCGCGGGTAGCGTCGTGTGCTGCAGCATTATCTTGTTTGCGCTGCTGTGTTGCGCATGGATTGGGCCCGAGAGACTTGCCATGAGTGCGCCCTCGGTGCTGCGCGGCAAGTATTTTGAAGGTTCGGGTGTCGTGGGCATTTTTATTGGCACCGTGGCGTTTGCCCTGCTGGCGCCGCTTGTGGGTGGCATGATCGACGGCATTGACCGCAAGCTGTCCGCCCGAATGCAGGGCCGCGTGGGCCCGCGCCTGCTGCAGCCCTTCTACGACGTTGCCAAGCTGCTGCGCAAGGCCCCCGCCAGCGTAAACACCATGGACGATACCTATATGGCGTGCGCGCTCATCTTTACCGTGGTGGGCGGCGGCATCTTTGTGTCGGGCTCTAACACGCTACTGTGCGCTTTTATGGTGACGCTCGCCGCGATCTTTGTGGTGCTGGCGTCCGCCTCGACGCAAAGCCCGTTTGCCCAGGTTGGCGCCGATCGTGAGTTACTGCAGGTTATGAGTTACGAGCCCGCCGTTTTGCTGATGAGCGTGGGCCTGTACCTTGCCACCGACAGCTTTGATTCCATCGCCGTGACGGGGCAGTCGGCCCCCATCATCGTGTACAGCGCACCCATTTTTCTCGCGTTGCTCGCGGTGCTTACCATCAAGCTGCGCAAGTCGCCGTTTGACCTTTCGTACTCGCATCACGCGCATCAGGAGATCGTCCAGGGCGTCGCCACCGAGATGAGCGGCAGCACGCTGGCCAAGATGACCCTTATGCACTGGTGCGAGACCGTGCTTTTCTTGATGTGGGTGGGCATGTTCTTCGTCTGGGACAACCCGGTGAGCTGGGTGGTCGCCCTGGTCGTGATGGTCGCGACGTACTTTGTCGAGGTGCTGATCGATAACACCTTCGCACGCAGTACCTGGCGCAGCTGCTTTAAGCTCGGATGGGGCGTGGCGCTGGTGTTTGGCCTGCTCAACCTTATGCCCATCCTCGTCGACGTGTTTATTTAGGAGGCGGCATCCATGGATCATAAAATGTCGCGCTCGCCGTGGGTTATTCATTACGACGGCTCGAGCTGCAACGGATGCGATATCGAGGTGCTGGCCTCGCTCACGCCGCTGTTCGATGCGGAGCGCTTTGGCGTAGTCAACACCGGCAACCCCAAGCATGCGGATATCTTTTTGGTGACGGGGTCGGTCAATGCCCAGAACCTGCCTGTCGTGCGCCAGATCTACAACCAGATGCTCGAGCCCAAGTGCGTGGTGGCGTGCGGCATCTGCGCGTGTTCGGGCGGCGTGTTCCGCGATGCCTATAACGTGATCGGCGGCGTGGACCGCGCAATTCCCGTGGACGTGTACGCGCCCGGGTGCGCCATTCGCCCCGAGACGGTGATCGATGCCATCGTGGAGGCGTGCGGCATCCTGGACCAGAAGGAGGCCGTGATGCGCGCCGGCGGCGACCCGCTTACCGTGGGCGGTGCCGCTACTTGGGACGGTGGCGTTGAGCTGGGCGAGGACGGGTTTGTGGCTGCTGCGGAGGCCGGCGACGCGACCGCCGCTGCAAAGGAGGCCGAGTAATGCAAAAGGCTATCTATACCACCGTTGGGATCGAAGAGCTCCTGTCGCATGTCCAGGCGCTTAAGGGCGTCGGCGCGCGCTTTGTGCAAATGCACGCTGAACGCAACGTCGACGACGGCTCGTATCGCTTGGTCTATACGTTTATCAACGTTCGTGCTGCTCAGGAGTATATTGCGCAGGACGGCAGCTATGCGATTGAGAACCTGGTGGTTGAGGGCATCGACCAGTACCAGGAGGTTCCGTCCATCAGCTCGTATTACCCCGCGGTGTTCCCGTTTGAAAATGAGGCCCACGACCTGTTTGGCCTTGCCATCACCGACATGCAGGTCGACTTTAAGGGCTTTTTCTACCAGGTCTCGACCGCTGAACCCATGGGCGTTATCACGCCCGAGGTGAAGGCCGCGCGCGAGAAGGCCATGAAGGTCCGTGCTGCCGCCGAGGCCAAGGCGCGCAAGGCCGCTGCCGAAAAGGCCGCTGCCGAAAAGGCCGCCGCTGTTGCGGCTGCTGCAGGGGAGGGCGCTGCGGGCGCTGGCGATGCTGCGGGCGCTGCCGTCGCTCAGCCCGTTGCGGCTGCCGGCTCCGATGCTCAGCACGATGAGGCTGCTGCGAAGGCCGCGCTCAAGGCCGCCGAGATGGAGGCAAAGCTCGCCGCCATGGATCCCGAGAAAGCGGCCAAGGTCCGCGCGGCGCTTGCCGCCAAGGCCGCCCGCGACATGCAGAAAAAGGAGGCGTAAGGTCCATGGCACATCGCTCCGTTATTCCGTTTGGCCCGCAGCACCCGGTGCTGCCCGAGCCGCTTCATCTGGACCTGGTGATCGAGGACGATCGCGTCATCGAGGCAATTCCTCAGATCGGCTTTGTGCACCGTGGACTCGAGAAGCTCACCGAAAAGCGCGATATGCATCAGTTTGGCTACATCGCCGAGCGCATCTGCGGCATCTGCGCCGTGGGCCACAGCTACGGTTATGCCAGCGCCTGCGAGCGCATGCTCGACATCGAGGTGCCCGGCCGCGTGCAGTATATCCGCACCATTTTGCACGAGCTTTCGCGTATTCATTCGCACCTGTTGTGGCTGGGTCTGCTCGCCGACGCCTTTGGCTTCGAGGCACTGTTCTATCGTTCGTGGACCCTGCGCGAGCAGATTCTCAAGATCTTCGAGAGCACGTGCGGTGGCCGCGTGATCCTTTCGATTAACGAGATCGGCGGCCTCAAGCACGATATCGAGGACTCCGAACTGGCGGGCATTGTCCAGACGCTCGATGCCATGCGTCCTGACTACGAGGCCCTGGTGCATACGTTTTTGGACGACAATAGCTGCGGCGAGCGCCTGCACGGCGTGGGTGCGATCAGCAAGAAGGACGCGCTGGATCTGTCGATGGTCGGCCCGTTCGGTCGCGCCTCGGGCGTGGATTATGACGTGCGCATGTTCGGTGACGGTGCCTATGCGGACTTGGCTGCGTTTGAGCCGATTGTTGCCACCGATGGCGACTGTTATGCTCGCTGCCAGGTGCGTTGTGCCGAGGTTACGCAGGCCATGGACATTATCAAGGAGCTTGTCGGCAAGATTCCGCACGACGGTGTCGGCGGACGCACCAAGCTTACGCCGGCCGACGGCGCACGCGGCGAGGTTGTGATTGAGCAGCCGCGCGGCGAGGCGTATTACTATGTGCGCGGTAACGGCACCAAGAACCTGGACCGTTTCCGCGTGCGCACGCCGACGTCGCAGAATCTGGCGGGTCTGACACATGTGCTGCAGGGCGTGCTCCTTGCCAACGTGCCCATGATTATCCTGACCATCGACCCCTGCATTAGCTGCACGGAAAGGTAGGCGCGGCATGAGTTTGCTGACATTTGCCAAGACGGCCTTGGGCTCTATGGTCAAGCAGCCGGTAACGGTGTGCTATCCGCAGGAGAAGCTCACGGCACCCGAGCGTCTGCGCGGGCATATCGTCAACGACATGGACGTGTGCATCTGCTGCGGCATGTGTGCGCGCCGTTGCCCGGCGGGCGCACTCGCGGTCGATCGCAAGGGCGGTACCTGGTCGATCGATCCGTACGCTTGCGTGGTGTGCGGCGAGTGCATCGAGAGCTGCCCCAAACGTTGCCTGACTATGGACACCTCCCGTACTCCAGTTGCGGCGAACAAGACTTCCACGGTAGAAACCAAGCTGGAATAGAACTGGAATAGAGCTGGAATAGGGGCCGGTGAGGCAAAAATGCCCCACCGGCCCCGCGCTAAACGCACGGGCGAGCCGCCGCGAACAAAACTATGCCGGATTACGGGGCTGGATAGCGAACCTCCGACCATACAGAAAATCGCAAAAACAAAACCGCAGGTAGATAGCCTGCCGTTTTCAAAAAATGGTGGTATGGATGAGGGCCCCGACTTTAGCCCCGTAATCCGGCATAGTTTTGAAATGGCACTATATCCGTAACAGCCCCTGATCCCCCGTGGACGGAGGGAAACGGATCATTTTGGCCTTGCGATGGCTGCCGCGTGACCCGTCTGCCACGAAATGGGCCTATCTACTACGTTTAGGCGGCAGCCCTCGACCACGTCAAGTAATGCGAAATGAAAACCGCAGGTAGAACGCTTGCGGTTTTTCATGAAACGCGGTTGTGGTCGGGGGTATCGGGTCAAACGTAGTAGATGGGCCAGTTTCGTGGCGAGCACCACCAATTGATCCCCCGGGAAGGAGGAAAGCGGATCATTTTTGCCTGATGGCACCGAGTCGCACTTGTTTTCCTGCGAAAACGCCGTGTCTCAACTTTGGTGAGACATTTGTCTCACGCCCAAAACAGAATCTGGAACATGTGTCACCTGCCCAAATTGTGTCTCATTTCGTAACTTTAGGCTGTTGCAAGGTCTGAGACCGCGAGAAGGGAGACGCGATGAGTAAGTACACGAGGGGTCTCTTGGCGGTGATACTGGCCGTAGTGCTGGTGTTGCCGGCTGCAGCATTTGCCATGCTGCCTGAGGCCAACGCCAGGTCCAGCACCGGAATGGACGGACCGACAATGAGCGGAAAGGACGTCGTCGATCCCGACACCAGCGGACGCTGGGAAATCTGGGCGGCCGGTCACAACGGTAATAAAGTAACGACTCAAAACGTCGGCCGAATCTGGACCGACAAGACGGTCGAGGCAACTGAGGAAAACGAAGAGTCGGATTTTCTGACCACGCTTTCGGCCATGTCCTCGACGTCTAATTCAACCGTGACGGTTACTACGCCGCTCGACATCGTGATGGTGCTGGATGCATCTGGCTCGATGGATGATCCTATGGGTGGCGGAGACCGCACCAAGCGTATCGATGCACTGAAGAACGCTGCGAACAGCTTTATCGATACCATCGCCAAACAAAACGAGGCTATCGAGGGTGTTGATAGGCAGCATAGGGTTGCCATTGTTAAGTTTGCGGGCAAGAAGTCCAACGATATCGGCAACAATAAGTATCGCGACGGAGGGTACTCCTACAATTACACCCAGGTTATGAAAGAATTGACCTACTGTTCCGGCAGCAATGCGGATGATCTCAAGAAGAATACAATTAATCAAATTCAGCCTGCCGGCGCCACGCGCGCCGACTATGGCCTAGAGCTGGCCGAGAAAATCACTACCACTTATGGCCGCAAAGACGCCAAGAAGATTATTGTGTTCTTTACCGACGGTACGCCAACAAAGCAAAATCAATTCGATGCGGGTGTCGCCAACGCTGCTGTGACGGCTGCCAAGAACATGAAGGACAGCAAGGCCACCGTTTATACTATCGGCATCTTTGATGGCGCGAACCCCAGTGCTGGTATCCAGGATTCGGGAAAAAGCCAAAAAGAGAACAAGTTCATGCAGGCCGTTTCGAGCAACTACCCCAATGCCACGGCATGGGATGCTCATGGTGCACGCGCTGAAAACTCCGACTACTACAAGTCGGCGACCAATGCAGAAGAGCTCAAGAAGGTCTTTGACGACATCTCACAGGCCATCACATCGGAGGCGCCTTATCCGACCGAAATCCATAAGGGCTACGACGAGACCAAGTCCGGCTACATCACGTTTACCGACGAGCTGGGCGACTTTATGCAGGTCGACAGCTTCACCGAGGTCGTCATCAACGGCACGCCGTTTACCAAGACGGACAAAACGGTCAATAAAGAAGGCTCTGTTAGACCAGGGTTGACATACATGTGTCCCCACGGTGCCATATCGTTGACCCCGTAGACCGCGATGA
>CABSMS010000003.1 GCA_902478885.1 uncultured Collinsella sp.
GATGAGCGCTAGTCTCGTGGGCTCGGAGATGTGTATAAGAGACAGGTCCTGGACATCGTTGAAGATAAAGTCGTAACCCACAATAGAGCCCGTGGACGCAAACGATGCGGCGCCCATGAAGCGGTTGTCGTTGCAGAAAGCCAGGTTGATGCGGTTGGCGCGGCCGATCTGGTGCGACTTGTAGTTCACGCCGTTGAGAGCGCCAGCCGATACGCCATATACCGCCGGGATCTCGACGCCGGCCTCCATGAGAACGTCGAGCACGCCCGCGGTAAACTGCCCGCGAAAACTACCGCCCTCCAGGACGAGCGCGACCTTGCCGGCGTTCTTTGCCTTATCTTCTGCAGTCATATTGACCTCCTGCGATTGCGTTTTGGCTTTCTTCTACCCAGTTTTGGGATGGCGAGCGCATGGGTTTTGGAGCAGAGTTCGATTCTCCGCGGGTGGGGGGATCCGTTGATGCTGGGCGAGGCCAGCTGAGATTCGATAAACACCGCATCCATATTGAGCTGATAGTTTGCGCGGAGAATCCGCGTATTTGCTTCGCAAATCCGCACCGGCTTCGGCCGCCTGCCGGCGTCCTCGCCCGCTCGCTGCAAACGCTTCGCGTTTGCTTAACGCTCGCGCCCTGCATAGAGTTCGATTCTCCGCGGTATCTATAAGTAATAAAAAAGCAGGTAGAGACACTTCTCTACCTGCCTGTAACTATTGGTGGAGCTGGCGTTCATTCGGTCGAACACCTCGCCACCTGGACCTATAGCGCCAGGCAGCGACGGATTATCGCCCAAGCCGGCAGAATCGTCAAACGTGAACGCCACGCGCAGGCCGTCGTCATCGTCGGGGCCGCCCAGCACCACGCGCGCCACGAACGTGCGCAGGAGCTGCGCGTCGTCCACCTCGGCGGCGGCCATGCCCTCAAGCCAGAACAGCGCGCGGTCGTAGTCAAGGCGGGCGGCCTCAAGGGCCTCGGCCGTGCGCAGCTCGTCCTTGAGGAGCGCCTGCCGCTGCTTCAGCGCGTCTATGCGCTCCTTGCCGCCCGGCGGCGCGATGCCCGACTCGATGGCCGCCCATATGTTGGAGAACGCCGTCTCGATCTTGGCCAGCTCGCCCTTTATGGTCTCGCTCAAGGGCTTCTCGTCGGCGCGCTCCTCCTCGGCGCCGGCCAGCATGCGAGCGATGCGCTCGCGGCTGTCGGCGCTGCCCAGGGCCTCGCGCACGGCGTCGGCCACGCGCTTCTCCACGGCATCGCGGCGCACGGTGCGCCCGCAGCTGCGGCAGCGGTAGTAGTGATAGGGCCTGCCCGACTTGCCCGTGCCGCTGGTGCCGGTCATCAGCCCGCCGTCGCGCCCGTCGTAGAGCTTGCCCGTGAGCGGGAAGTCCCACGCTTCGGTCTTGGCGCGGGGCCTGTGCGAGTCCTCAAGCATCCGTATCACCCTCTCCTCGTCATCCATGGGAACGATGGCGGGCATGCCGCCGGGCGCGACCACGCCCGCGTAGCGGTACTCCCCGCCGTTCTCCCGCCGCATCAGTATGCGGCGCACCGTCTGGAAGCGCCACTTGCCGCCGCGCTTGGTGCGGTACGGCTCCCAGGCGCGCACCACGTCGGCCACCGACTTGCCCGACAAGACCATGCGCACGCCCAGGCGGATGGCGGCGGCCTCCTCCTCGTTGACCACGTAGCGCCCGTCCACTATGTCCCAGCCGTAGCGCACGCAGCCGTTGGCCATGCACCGCTCGGCGTTCTTCTGTATGCCGTCGCGTATGCGCTCGCCGTCGAGCGCGCTCTCGTACTCCGCCAGCACCTCCAGCATGCCCAGCTGCAGCACGCCCGCCGAGCCGTCCGAAATGTCCTCGCCCGCGTACAGTATCTCGACGCGGCAGCGGCGCAGCATGATGCGCGCCATGGCCATCTCGTCGCGGTTGCGCATGATTCGGGTAACTTTATATATGACCACGAAATCGAACAGCCCTCGCTTGGCGTCGGCCATCATGCGCTGGAACTCGGCGCGGTCGGTGTTGGTGCCCGTCTGCGCGAAGTCGCAGTACGTGGCCACCACGCGCAGGTCGTTCTCGGCGCAGTAGGCGCGGGACTTCTCCACCTGTATCTCTATGGACTCGCCGCGCTGGTTGTGGCTCGAGAAGCGGGCGTATATCGCCGCGCGCCCGCCCACGGCTACTCCATCTCGTCGGCGGCCTGGAACCACACCACCGTGCCGATCACGCGCACGGGTCCGTCGTCCATGCCGAAAATCATGTCCTCGTAGTCCTCGAAGCTGTCCGCCGACAGCATCAGCTTGGTGCTGCCCTTGTACCAGCGGCGCATGACCGCGCGGTAGTCCTCGGTCTCCACCACGGCGATGGACCCGTTGGCGGGCTGGCGGTCGGGGTCGACCAGCACGTGGCTGCCCTCTGGTATGACGCGGTTCATGCAGTCGCCCTCGACCTCCAGGGCGAACGCGCGCGGGTGCCCGGCGCACACGGAGGCGGGCACCTCCACGCGGTGCGCGACCTCCTCCTCGTCGGCGAGCGAGCCGGCGTGCACGCGCCCGAGCGTGAGCAGCGGCACGGTGGCGCTGCTGGCCACCACGGGCATGGCACCGGAAGGCAAAACAACGCCATCTGTTCCCTCGTCAATAACCTCGCCTTTACTGATATTGAAATAATCCGCAATACGCTGAACTGCGCCCATGCGAGGCACTGCTCGCCCGTTTTCCCATTGAGATACGGCCATAGCGGAGACGGCGGCAACTTTGCCGAACTCCTCCTGCGTCATGTCGTGCTGCGTCCTAATCCTTCGGATGTTCTCGGCTATGCTCACGTGTCCTCCTTCCGCTGCGACCGTTAAAATCTTTTTACAGAATATGACAAATCTTCTTTACAGTCACTATATGTTTGGTTATAGTCTTATGCATACCAAGCAAGGAGGTGATTCGATGGAATTGGTTGATGCGCGCAAGAAGGCACGGTACTCACAGGAGGCCGTGGCTGGCCTTCTCGGCATCTCGCGGCCCACGTACGCAAAGATGGAAAGCAACCCCGATAGCGTGACTATCGAGGACGCCAAAAAACTGGCAAAACTTTTCGGCGTGCGTGTGGCTGATATTTTTTTCGGCAGCAACGATAGTTAAACCTATAGATAGGAGACACACCATGACCACCAAGAGCCACCAGCCCGAGTTCGTCGCCGAGATCGTCGGTAAAACGCTCGACCACCTCATCGACGACCGCAAGCGCGTGGCCGTCAACTTCGAGCTGGCCGAGAACGGCTGCATGGAGGAGACGCACGACAGCCTCAAGCGCCGCATCGCGGCCATGTGGGGCTTCCAGACGAGCGGCATCGAGCTTCTGGAGGCGAGCACGACCTGGTTCGAGCTCGGCGGCATGCAGTTCAACGTCTACAGCTCCGTGCAGTTCAGCGTGAACGGCAAGGGCTGGAGCACCGACTTCAAGACCATCGCGCGCGACACCGCGTACGACGAGAAGGAGTAGGCCATGCTGAACGAGGTGACCGTACGGGGGGGTTCACCGCCCTCAACGTGAAGAGCGGCAAGTGCGTGCTGCAGTTTGAGCTGGACCCGAAGTACAGGGACTCCATCCCCAAGCTGGTGGAGTTCACGGGGCAGATGCTCAACATCCACGTGTACGACGACCAGGAGGTGATGTTCGTGGATAGGGACACCGGTGAGGTCGCCTACGAGGACGCCCCGCTGCTTCTGCCGGGCGTCGCGGGCGAATGACCCCGATACAGCGCGCCATGTGCGACGAGTGCGCCGCCATGATGCGCGAGTTCTACAAGGACCCAGAGAACGAGAGGAAGTTCCAGGAATGGAAAAGATCAAGGGAAAGAGGGTGCGCGTCGCAGCCGGCAAGCGAAAGACGCGCACCGCAACGGTTCACTTCCGAACCGAGACCAGTGTAACACCCGAGCAGCGCCGCGAGAGGCTGCAGGCCGTTTTCGCCGCCCTGTTCGTCTGCGCGTGCATCGCCGCCACATGGGCGCTGGGGGCAACGGTATGGCCGAGGTAGACGCCAAGGCCCAGGCCCTCGTGGCCAAGGCGTGCGGCTGGGTTGCCTCGAACCCCGATACATGGGCGAAGCTGCGCCGCATCTGCTACCGCCTGATGCTGGAGGGCCACGTCATCCAGCGCGACAACGTGTACACCCTGGCGTGCCAGAACGGCATGACCGTGAGCGAGGCCAGCGAGTTCAAGCGCGACCACAACCTGTGGAGCGTGCTGTCCCGCTACATGGTGCTGCAGCGCCCCTCCATGCTGGCCGCCGTGAGCTTCCGCCGCACGCCGGTGGACTCCGTGGACCTGGTGGGCACGTGGGAGGCCATCGTGGGCCCAGCCGTTTTCGCCGCCTCAACGCTAACCGAGGCGCAGGGCATCTACGACAGGGGCGCTCAATGAGGTGCACCGTCACGGTCGAGGGCCGAATGCCGAGCCTGAACGACTACATCAGCGCCGAGCGCGCCAACCGCTACAAGGCGGCGGCCATGAAGAAGCGCGAGACGGCGCGCGTGAGGGCGGCGGCCATGCAGCAGCGCGCGCCGCGCTTCGAGCGCCGGGTGACCGTGCGCACCACGTTCTACGAGCCCGACATGCGCCGCGACGCCGACAACGTGGGCTTCGCGCGCAAGTTCGTGCTCGACGGCCTGGTGGCGGCGGGCGTAATCAAGGACGACTCCCGCAAGTACGTGGAGCAGTGCCCCGACAGGGTGCTCACCGACAGGGCGCGCCCCCGCGTGGTCGTGGAGGTGAGCGACGAGTGACCCGCCGAGACAAGGGCAGGCCACACAGGGCGTGGCGCAAGGCCGACCTCGACCGCATAGCCGAGCTGGCGGGAAAGGTGCCCGCCCGCGAGATTCGCCGCGAGCTGCGGCTGTCCAAGAACCAGTTGGATAACGCGCGGCGCGTGATCAACGCCAGCGGCGGCCACGTGTCCCTGCGCTGCTACCGCCACCGCCTGGAGCTGTGCCCGTCGTGCGGGTGCCGCAGGGCGACCCTCGGCAAGGACGGCATCTGCGAACCGTGCAGACGCCAGCAGCAGCTTGAGGCCATAGAGGCCCGCATAGCCGAGCTGCTGCCGAGGCTGACCGCAGAGGAGCGCCGCACCTACGAGCGCACCGAGTGCGGCCGAGAGAGCCGCGCCGACCCCATGCCGCAGGCCACGGACACCTCGGGCATGAGCCGCTACGCCGCCGACAAGGCAGCAGAGGCGCACGACGAGGCCATGGAGCGGTGGCTGTGCCGTTACCTGTACCGCAGGGTCAAGGCGGCGCAGAAGCGCAAGGAGCGCATAGAGAAAAAAGTTCCGAAATCCTGAAAAGTTTTTATCACTTTTAGTTTTCCCAGTTAGGAGACCCAAATGCTCACGGAAATCATCAGCAAGACCGTCGCGGACAAGACGGTGGACAGCATCCTGAAGCGCATCGAGCGCGCCGTCCCCGTGCCCGAGCCGGGCGACGGCGGCTTCGACGCCGCCATGCGCCAGGCGTTCAACATGGGGGCCGCCTGCATGGCCGCGCAAATCAAGAACGGCCCCGTGCCCACCAAGCGCATCGCGCTCATGGGCGAGGTGGCCCGCGTGGCGTGCCGCGCCCGCCTGGTGGGCATGGAGTGCCGCGTGGTCGTAGACGAGGAGGCCCGCGCATGCAATCGCTAGAGGAGGTCGCGATCTGCGACGTGTACCCCTACGAGCGCGCCGACGGCGAGCCGATGAACCCGCGCGACTTCACCACCAGGGAGAGCGCCGAGCACATCGCGGGCCTGGCCGCGCAGTTCAAGGCCAACCGCCTCAACCCCGGCCAGCCCGTCATGAAGCCCATCCTGTACAAGGAGGGCGGCATCTACTGGATCATCGACGGCGAGTGCCGCGTGCGCGCCATGAGGGCCATCGGCACCGAGCGTTTCCTCGCCGAGGTCTACGACGACCTGGACGACGCCGAGCTGGCGCGCGTGGAGGCCGCCAAGGCCATGGTGGAGACCGACGCCAAGCTGGGGCTGACCGCCGAGGAGAAGTCGCGCGGCGTGCAGACCATGCTGGCGCTCGACATTCCCGACGAGGAGGTGGCCGTGGCCGCCCGCACCGACGCGGGCACCGTGGCCAAGGCGCGCCGCGCCGCCCGCAGGGTGCAGGACGCCGCCTACGACATGACGCTCGACCGCCTGGCCGCCATCGCCGAGTTCGAGGGCGACGACGAGGCCGTGGCCGAGCTGCGCGACTGCAAGCAGTCCGAATGGCAGCGCGTGTACGCGAGCCTGAAGGCCGAGGCCGAGCAGAGGCGCAACCGCGCCGAGGTGGTGGCGGTGCTTGCCGACGCGGGCGTCGAGTTCGTCGACGAATGCCCCGAGGGCTTCGCCGCATGCCGCACGTTTTCCGATTACCGCCCCGACCTGGCGGCGCTGGACGCCTACGTGGCCGACAACGCGGGCGCGGGGCTTCTGGCCGAGGAGACGTCGTTCGGCGTGACCCTGCTGGCGCCGGTGGCCGAGGGGGCCGACGAGGCCGCACAGGCCGCAGCCCAGCGCAAGGCCGACTTCCAGGCCGCCTACGAGGACGGCGCGAAGGCCCGCCGCGAGTGGCTTGCCGCCCACGCGGGCGACCTCAAGTCGATGCGCCGCACGGCTCTGGCGCTGACCGCGTTCGCCATGGAGGCCGAGGCCGTGGAATCGTTCGAGGAGCTGCTGGGCCGACCCATCGACCGCACGCCCACCGAGCTGTCCGTGGCCATGGGCTGGCGGGCAGCGTGGAACATGAGCGGCTGGACGGCCTGGAGCCTCATGGAAGGCGGCAGCTCCGCGTACCTCAACCGAGCGACGGTCGAGAACGTGACCATCATCTACGAGGCCATGAAGGCCGACGGCTACGAGCCGAACGCGGCCGAGACGGAAACCTACGAGGCGTGCATGGCGCGCCTGGGAAGCGAGGAGTAAATGAGCGAAGCAGTTGAGGCCGAGATCATCGAGCCCGAGGAGGCGTCAGAGCTGACCGTGGCGTACTCCCCCGCCGTGATCGAGGCCAACTTCGACGCCCTGGAGGCGCACGTGCGCAGGCTGGTGGCCGACTACGAGGGCGCGACCTACGACATGGGCAAGGACGAGAACGTGAAGGCCGCCAAGCGCGACCGCGCCTACCTCAACGGCATCGCCAAGGAGATAGACGAGCGCCGCAAGGCCGTGAGCCGCGAGTACACGAAGCCCCTGGCCGCGTTCGAGGACAGGTGCAAGGCCGTGGCGGGCATCGCGAAGCAGGCAGCCGACGGCATCAAGGCGCAGCTGGACGAGGCCGAGGAGGAGCGCCAGCTGCGCGCGTACGCCAAGCTGCGGGAGCACTACGAGGACTTCGCCGGGCTGCTGGCCCCCGTCGTGCCCTATGAGCGTTTCCACGAGAAGCAGTGGACCAACAAGACCTTCGGCGAGGTGAAGGCATTCAAGGCCCTGGAGGCCAAGGTAGAGCGCCTGGCCCAGGACTGGGAAACCCTCAAGGCGCAGTTCCAGGGCGAGCCGTTCTACGACGAGGCCGAGCGCGAGCTGTTCGCCACCCTGGACCTGGGCGCGGCCATAACGGCGGCGCACAGGGCCGAGGAGGAGCGCCGGCGCATCGCCGAGCTGAAGGCGGCCATGGAGCCGGAACCCGTGGAAGAGCCCGAACCCGAACCCGAAGCGGTGCCCGAGCCCGCGGAATGCCAGCCCGCAGAGTTCCCGCAGCCGCTTGAGCAGATGCCCGAGCCGCAGCCCGCGCCCATGCCCGCCCCGGTGCCGCCAGCGCCGCCCGCACCGGCACCCGTGGCCATGGCGGGCGACCCGTGGACGGTCGTGGTGCCGTGCGCCACGCGCGAGCAGATGCAGGGCGTCGCGGCGGCCCTCAAGGCGCAGGGCGTCGTGGGCACCATCATGCACGGCACGGTGGGCCAGGTTTACGAGCGGATGAACGGAGGCTACTAGCATGACCCAGGAACAGCAGTCCATCGACCTCATGGCGGCCGTTGCCCGCGTGCAGCGCGCCGTGGTGGTGCCCAAGGCCAAGTACAACGCTTTCGGCAAGTTCAGCTACCGCAGCTACGAGGACATAGTGGCCGCGCTGAAGGAGCCGTGCGCCAAGGAGGGCCTGGCGTTCTTCATGACCGACGAGCTGGTGCAGATAGGCGACCGCTACTACGTGAAGTCCACGGCGTGCGTGTTCCCCGCCGAGGGCGGCGAGGGCCTGCTGCAGGTGAGCGCCTACGCCCGCGAGGACGAGCACAAGAAGGGCTCGGACGACGCCCAGGTGACCGGCATGGCGTCGAGCTACGCCCGCAAGTACGCGCTGTGCGGCGCGTTCGCCATCGACGGGCAGAGCGATCCCGACGCCATGGAGGAGCAGCCCGCGCCCGAGGAGAAGCAGCCGCCCGCAGACGGCCCCTTCACGGCCCACTGCCGCAGCTGCGGGGCGCGCTACCAGTTCGCCAGCATGCCGCAGTACATGGAGTTCGTGGCCAACAGCCCGTGCTGCCCGCGCCCCGACTGGCAGGTGGAGTAGATGCAGGCGCTCACCGAGGAGCTGGACGAGCTGACCGACAGGCTGGAGGCCGAGCTGAAGACCTGCAAGGAGTCGGGCTGCCAGTACGCCGAGAACGAGGCCGAGTACCGCAAGGCCCTGCGCATCGCCATCCTGAACGAGCGCCAGAAGGGCACGCCCGTCACCATCATCGGCGACGTGTGCCGGGGCCAGGAGCAGATAGCGGAGGCCAAGCGCCGCCGCGACTGCTCCGAGGCCATCTACAAGGCCTCGCAGGAGGCCATCAACGTAATCAAGCTGCGTATCCGCATGGTAGACGCGCAGATCACCCGCATCTGGAACAGCGGGGACGTAACCCAAGGAGGGTATCTATGAGCATCAACCGCGTGTGCATATCCGGCAACCTGACCCGCGACCCCGTGCTGCGCTCCACGTCTGGCGGCATGTCCGTGCTGTCCATGGGCGTGGCCGTCAACGACCGCCGCAAGAACCAGCAGACCGGGCAGTGGGAGGACTACCCGAACTTCGTGGACTGCACGCTGTTCGGCACCCGCGGCGAGAAGCTGGCGCAGTATCTCGCCAAAGGCAGCAAGGTGGCCATCGAGGGCAAGCTGCGCTACCGCAGCTGGAACGACCAGCAGACCGGCCAGAAGCGCAGCGCGCTGGAGGTCGTGATAGACGAGCTGGAGTTCATGAGCGGCCAGCAACAGCAGCAGGGCTACGCGCCGCAGCAGTACGCGCCCCAGGCGGCCCCGCAAGCGCCGCAGGCCCGCACGTACGGCCAGGGACGCCCCGCCCCGGCACCTGCGCCGCAGCAGCCCGCCTACGCGCCGCAGCCGGCCACTCAGCAGGCGTACGCGCCACAGCAGCCCGCGCCGCAGCAGCAGGCCATGCCCGATCTGTACGACGAGGATATCCCGTTTTAGGGAAGGCGACGGCGACACTATGGGCATGGTTATACACGACGACTTCTGGGCGGCCGCGCAGGCCATGCCCGAGAAGCAGCGCGCGCCGTTCATCTACGCCATCGTCGAGTACCGGTTCACGGGCAAGGAGCCGCAGGGCAGCCCCGCGTGGCTGCCCACCTTCCTGGTGCTCAAGGGCAGGCTCGACATGGGCGACGAGAAGAGCGAGCGCGCAAGGAAGGCGGCCAACGCCCGCTGGGGCAACAGGCCGGGGAAGGATGATGCGGTGGACGATGCGGCGGCACGGGCGCAAGCCGATGCGCAAGCCGATGCGCAAGCACATGCGGGAGCATATGCGGATACAGATGCAGTCGCACATGCGCAAGCAGATGCGGATGCACATGCAGGCGCATCGAGTTGCGGCAATGCAGAGGTTGAGGTTGAGGTTGAGTATATAGATAACCCCTTAATCCCCTTTGACGAAATCGTGCATGCGCTCAACGAGGCAGCCGGCACCCGCTACCGCTCAAGCAGCGCCAAGACCCGCAGGCTGATACACGCCCGCTGGGCCGAGGGCTACCGCCTCCCCGACTTCCTGGCCGTCATCGACACGATGGCAGCCGAGTGGGCGGGCGACCCGAAGATGGCCAAGTACCTGCGGCCCTCCACGCTGTTCTCGCCGAAGTTCGAGGACTACGTGAACCGCGGCCCGAGGACCCGGAAGGAGGCCGACGGCTATGCCGAGTACGACTGAGTGCCCCCACTGCGGGGCGCAGCTGGAGGTCCGCTACGTGGTGCTGGCTGGCCGCCGCACCTTCTGCGGCTGGAAGCCGTGCGGCTGCCCGGGTGCCGTGGCGGAGCGCGACGAGCGTTCGCGCCTTGAGGCCAGGGCCAAGGCCGAGGAGGCCGCAGCCAAACGCCGCCGGGCCTACGAGCGGGCCGGAATCAAGCCCCGCTTCATGACAGCCGCCTCCCCCATGGCCGAGGGCATTGCCGCGAAGGTTGAGCAAGGGCGCGGGGCGTACATCTGCGGCCCCGTGGGAACCGGCAAGACCCACCTGGCGAGCGCCGTGGCGCGGCTCCTGGTGGACGGCGGCACCAGCGTGAGGGTGACCGACATGCTGGGCGTGCTGGCCGCCATCAAGGGCACCTACGGCGGCGACGGCACCGAGGACGGCGTGCTGTCCAGGCTCTCCCGCGTGGGGTGCCTGGTGCTGGACGACCTGGGCAAGGAGTCCCCCACCGACTGGACGCTGGGGCAGGTGTTCCGCGTCGTGAACGACAGGTACGAGAACATGAGGCCCGTGGTCGTGACCACGCAGTACGGCAAGAGCGACCTCATACGCCGCCTGGCCAAGAACGGCGACGAGGAGACGGCGGTGGCCATCGTGAGCCGCCTGTCGGAGATGTGCGACAAGTACGAGCTGCAAGGCAAGGACAGGAGGCTATCGAATGGCAAACGTTGACACGCTGCCCGAGATCCTGCGCCCCCTCATGGAGGGGCCGAGCATCGAGACGCCCAGGTGCGCCGTGTGCGGCGCGCCGTGGCCGCTCAACCGCCATCACATCGTGAGGCGCGGGGCGGGCAAGCTGTTCCGCGACGGGCGCGAGGTTCCCAAGCCCACGGTGATGCTGTGCGGCAGCGGCAACGGCAGCGGCTGCCACGGGCTGGCGCACGCCAACCGGCTGCACTTCCGCTGGGTCAGGGCCGAGCAGAGGTTCAACCGCCCCGCCCCGCCGGGCTCGGGGCACTGGGAGTACCTGCTGCTGCCGGAACCGACCAAGTACGCGGATGCCCTGGCCATGGACGGCTGGGGGCGGCTGCCGAGGGGCAGGCGGTGCATGTGAGCGGGTACGAGCCTTCAAGCGGGTGGAACCTCCCGCCCGGGTGCTTCGAGTCAGACCCCAGGGCACCGTGGAACCGGCCCGACCCGTGGGAGGGCCGCACGTGCCGGGAGTGCCGCTTCTGCGGCCGCGTGCAGGGCGCTGGCGGCGAGGCCGTGTGCGCCTGCGACGCCATGACGGGCGGCGGCCCCGACGTGGAGGCGGTGGACGAGACAAGCGAGGCATGCGAGTGCTTCGAGTTCGAATAGGAGACGAAACGATGAAGAAGATCTACGCGGTGGCCACGGAAAGCGACGTGGTGCTGGCGTTCGAGAGCAGATCGGACGCAGACGAGTACGCAGGCGAGCACGACGGCATGGCGGTGCTGCCGGTGCCGTGCGTGGGGGCCTACGAGTACCCCAGCGAGAGGTCGGCCACCGACTGGGACCGAATCGCCGACGCTCTGCCGAAGGGAGGCGAGCAGGCATGAGGCTGTACATGTGCGCATGCGAACGCTGCGGCAAGGAGGTGCCGGCGACCCTGGCGGGTTACGCCAAGATGGTGCTGGGGAACAGCGCGCGAATCGACGGCAAGGCAAGGGCCTTGTGCCCGGAGTGCGCCGAGAGCCTGCGGGCGTGGTTCCTCGCAGGAGCGGTGAAGCCGGAAGGAAGGGAGTAGCCATGGGAATCATCTGCGATACCTGCGGGCGCGATATCGACGCCCTGGGGCGGGACAACATGGGCGTAGACGCGCCGCTGTGCGAGGACTGCTGGGGCGAGCAGCAAGGCCATACGGTAGCAGTGCCGCGTCGCGAGGCTCGCAACCTGAGGTTCGAGAACGCCCGACTGCGCGAAAAGCTGGACGCCGGAACCGAAGAGACGGCCGTGCGGAACCTGCGCAAGGGCATCGAGACGGCCTACGAGGCGAGCCGCGAGCGCGCCCTGGCGCTCACGAAGCTGGACGAGTGCGAGTTGTGGCTGGGGCGCTGCGAGCCCAAGGGGACGGCGTCACCGACGCTCAAGGGCGCGGCCCAGGACGCCGCCATGCCCTGCCTCAAGGCCGAAGAGGCGCACGGTTTCGCGATGCCCGACGTGAACGTGGAGGTGAAGGCCGAGGTAACGGCCGAGGAGCTGGCCAAGAGCCTGCGCGGGGCCATGAAGTCGGCCATGCGGATGGCGGTGGAGTAGCCATGGAGCAGCAGACCGAGAAGCCGAAGCGCCGACCCAGTATCGAGGTGCGCTGCCCGAAGTGCGGCATGCGCGAGATCTGGCACCACCTGCCCAAGGGCGGCGACCGCTGCCGCTGGTGCGGTCACCTGTTCGAGGACTTCACCTACCGCAAGGTCGGGCCGAGCGCGAAGGAGGGGGCGCGATGACGAACTGGGAGCACCTTTTCGGCACGCCCGAGCGGGCCATCCACACGGAGACGGAGTTCCATTCGTGGCCCTTCTTCATCGCCGTGTATGAGACGAGCCGCATGAGCAGCTGCACTACCAGCAAGCGGCTGCTGGCCAGCTTCTGTGAGGAGGCCGACTACCTGGAATGGCTCAAGGCCGAGTACGACGACGGCACCGTCGAGTGGGAGGAGCGATGAACCGCCCGGGATGCAACTGGGGGTGCCTGCTGTTCATAGCGGCGGCAATCGCCATAGACGCGGCGGCCATCTACGCCATAAGGGCGCTGGCGCTCGGGCTCATGGCCATGGCCGTGGCGGCGTGCGGATAGGGGCAACCAAATACGGAAACAGGCAGAGGGCCGTCCTTCGGGGCGGCCTTTTCCGTGCCCGGCGACACGCTTGCGACCATATGGGCCGAGAGATAGGAGACGCATGGCGAGAGGCGAGACATACGAGGAGTTCACGGCAAAGTTCGAGCCGAAAAGGACGACGGACGACTGCTACACCCCGCCCGAGGTGTACGACTGCGTGCTGCGGTGGGCGCACCGGGAGTACGGGTTCGACCTGGCGAAGGTGGCGCGCCCGTTCTATCCGGGCGGCGACTACGAGCGCGAGGAGTACCCACAGGGCTGCACGGTGGTGGACAACCCGCCGTTCTCCATCCTGAGCAAGATCGTCAAGCACTACCAGGAGCGCGGCGTGGGCTTCTTCCTGTTCGCCCCCACCCTGACGTGCATGGGCATCCGCAACTGCTGCAAGGTCGTGACGGGCGTCGGCGTGACGTACGCCAACGGCGCAAGCGTCAACACGTCGTTCGTGACCAACCTCGACCCCGCCCAGGCTCGCAGCGCGCCCGACCTGCGCTCCGAGCTGGATGCCGCGATAGAGCGCCTGCGCCGCGAGAAGGCCAAGGCGCTGCCGAAGTACGAGTACCCGGACGAGGTGCTGACCGCGCCCATGCTGGCGCGCTACTCCAAGTACGGCATCGACTTCCGCGTGGGGCCGCAGGAGTGCAGCTTCACGAGGGCGCTCGACGCGCAGCGCGTGCAGAACAAGGCGATATACGGCAGCGGCTACCTCATATCAGAGCGTGCAGCCGCAGAGCGTGCAGCCGCAGAGCGTGCAGCCGCAGAGCGTGCAGCCGCAGAGCGTTTCGCGCTTTCGCCGCGCGAGCGCGATGTAATCGCGTCGCTTGGCTAGCGCGAAACTAATCAGGAAGGAGGCCGCAGGTGCCCAAGAAGGACAAGCCGCTCACGGCGAAGCAGGAGGCGTTCGCCCGCGAGATGGCCAAGCCCCGCGCCAAGCAGCAGGACGCGTACCGCGCGGCCTACGACTGCAAGCGCATGAACTACAACTCGATAAGCTGCGCCGCCTCAAAGCTGATGCGCGACCCACGAATCGCGCACAGAATCCAGGAAATCCGCGACGCGGCCGCCAAGGACTGCCGCTGGGAGCTGCAGGACGCGGCCGCCCCGCTGTTCGAGGTGCTGGACGGCGCGCTGCCCATCTTTCGCCGCCAGGCGGCCGAGGGCAGCATCAACGGCGACGCGCGCCTGGCCATAACCGAGAGCGTGAAGCTGCTCAACGACATGTTCGGCGTGGACGGCGCGAAGGCCGCCATGGCAGAGGCGGGGGTGACCATCGTTGACGACCTCGGTTAGGCTCTCGGACGTCGTGGCCTCCGTGTTCGCCGGCGTGTGGCGCTCCATCAAGGCGCACGAGTTCACGCACTACTGGTTCAAGGGCGGGCGCAACTCCACCAAGTCGTCGTTCATATCCATCGCCATCGTGCTGCTGATCATGCTCAGCCCGGAGGCCAACGCCGTCGTGCTGCGCAAGGTCGGCAACACGCTGCGCACGTCCGTGTACGAGCAGATAGGCTGGGCGTGCGACGTGCTGGGCGTGGCGCACCTGTTCGACTTCGGCCTGTCCCCCATGGAGGTGACGTACCGCCCCACCGGGCAGGTAATACGCTTTGTGGGATGCGACAAGCCGAAGAAGCTGAAGTCCGCGAAGTTCCGCACCGGCTACTGCGCCGTGGTGTGGTTCGAGGAGGTAGACGAGTTCGACGGCATGGACGAGGTGCGCAGCGTGCTGGCCACGTTCCTGCGCGGCGGCGACATGTTCTGGGTGTTCTACAGCTACAACCCTCCCCGCTCGGCTCGCAACTGGGTGAACAAGGAGGCGCGCGACCTGGAGGCCCACCCGGGCGAGGACGGGCGCTTCATATGCCACACCACGTACCTGGACGTCATAGACGAGCACACCGAGTGGATAAGCGCCGCGGCGCTGGCGGAGGCCGAGCGCAGCCGCCGTAAGACGCCCGACTCCTACCGCTGGCAATGGCTCGGCGAGGTCATCGGCACGGGCTCCGAGGTGTTCCCCGACAAGCTGCTGGACATACGCCCCATAACGGACGAGGAGCGCGCGTCCATCTCGCTGCGCTCGTTCGGCGTGGACGCGGGCAGCGTCCACCCGTGGGTGTTCATGGAGGCGGGCTACGACGAGAACGAGCGCGTGCTGTACCTGCTGGACGAGGAGAGCCGCCAGGGAACCGAGGCCATCGACGTCAAGACCGCCGAGCTGGTGGCGGCCAAGCTGCAGGCGGCCGAGGACCCCGCCGCCGACGTGTGGTGCGACAGCGCGGCGCGCGGCATGATCCTCTACTACCAGGAGCAGGGCATCGGCGCGCAGAAGTCGCTCAAGCAGGGCCTGAACGCGCCCAAGAGCCGCATCAGGTGGATGCAGAACCTTACGCGCATAGTCATCGACCCCGACCGCTGCCCGCTCGCCGCCAAGGAGTTCCCCGAGTTCGAGTATGTGTCGAACGGGCAGGGCGACATAACCGAGACACTGCCGAAGGTGAACGACGACGCGATAGACGCGGCGGGCTACGCCGCAGGACTGTGGATAAGGAGCAACCTCTGATGGAGAAACGAGGCAACACGGGCTACGCCGAGGCGTGGCTGCGCCGCATGGGATACCAGCCGGACACCCGCATGCAGGGCATGGTGGGCGTCTGGTTCGGCTGGTTCGCGGCGAACAACGGCTGGTACCACTACAGCGAGCGGCGCGGCTTCCGCGTGTACAAGCGCGAGCGCGCCAGCCTGCACCCGGCGGCGCTCGTGGCCGACGAGTGGGCCAGTCTGCTCATGAACGAGAGCACGATCATCTCCAGCACGAGCGACGAGCGCCGCGCCTGGATGGCGCGCTACTTCGCCAACCCCAAGGCGACGGGCGGCGTCGGCGACGAGGGGCACGAGGACGGCCAGGCCGCGCCGCAGCCGACAGAGGACGGCGACGCGCCCACATCCTTCGCCATGGACAACGCCGACTTCATAGCCCGCGCGTTCGCCATGGGCACGGGCGCGTGGGTCATCGAGCCGCGAGGCGTGACCGACAGCGCCTACACGCCCGACGCCGAGCTGCGCGTCGTGCGCTACGACGCCACGCAGATAGTCCCGCTCACGTGGAGCGCCGACGACTGCACGCAGTGCGCGTTCGTGGGCCGCGTGGAGGTCGCCGGGCGCGACTACGACCAGTGCCAGGCCCACGTGCTCAAGGGCGGCACCTACCACATCCTCACGCAGCTGTTCGACACCAAGACGCACAAGCAGGTGGCGGTCGAGGGCATCAGCGCCGACATGGACACGCGCTGCACCCGCCCGCTTTTCGCGCTGGTGCGCCCCGCCGTGTCGAACCGCTTCTACGACTACTGCGCGATGGGCGCGAGCGTGTACTGCAACGCCGTGGGGGCCATGAAGGTGGTCGACGAGGCCGCCACCTCCCTGCTCGACCATATTCGCGTGGGCCGCCCGCGCACGTTCGTGGACAAGACCCTCATAGAGTCCAAGACCGACAAGGGGCCGGACGGCAGCCTCACGAAGACCTACTACGCCTTCGGCGAGGCCGACGACACCATCTTCAGCATGAACCCCGGCGACGAGGGGTCGGCCAAGATTCAGACCGTTCAGAGCGACCTCAAGGCCGACGAGAACGCCAGCGCCATCAACACGGGCCTGCGCCTGCTGTCGGTGGCGTGCGGCTTCGGCAACGGCTACTTCTCCTGGGAGTCGCACACGGGCCTGAAGACCGCCAAGGAGGTGGCGGCCGACAACTCGCAGCTGATGCGATCCATCCACCGGCACGAGAACGCCCTGCGCAAGTCCATCGTGCGCCTCGTGAACGGCATGGCCGACGCGTGCCGCAGCATCAAGGGCGAGGCCGTGCCCTACGGCGACGTCACCGTGGACTTCGACGACTCCATCATCAGCGACACGCAGAGCGCGCGAGATGGCCATGAGCGAGGTCGGCGCGGGCATCATGGCCCCGTGGGAGTACCGCCGCCGCTTCTACGGCGAGACCAGCAACGAGGCCAAGGCCAACGTGCCCGAGCAGCAGGGCGGCGCGTTCGACATGCTGGGCGACGGGCTCGCCTGATGCTGGGGCCGGACTACATAGAGCACTTCACCGACGCAGCGCAGGGGGCCATGGACGAATACACCCTGCGCCTGGTGTGCATCTACGCCGCGCTCATAGGCTCCATCGACTTCGAGGGCGACAGCGCCTACTCGCAGGCCGCCCGCAAGGCGGCGCTTGCCGCCAAGGACGTGCAGAAGGCCATGAACGAGGAGGGCCGCAGAGCCGCGCGCGAGGCTGCCAAGGCTGCGGCCGAGGCCGTGGCCAAGAGCTCCGAGGCCGACCTGGCCACGCTGGGCACGGCCATGGGCGCGCTGTCCAAGACGATGCGGTGGAGGCTGCACAACTCAGCGCGGGCCACGGCGGCGGGAGTGCAGGACGTCGTGAGCCGCGACAACCTGAAGATGCCCGCCAACGTGCAGCGCGCCTACCTCGAAGTCGTGGCGCAGGCCGCGGCTCGGGTGAACTCGGGCATGGCGGGCTACGAGCAGGCCACCCGCGAGGCTGTGCTGAAGCTGGCGCGGCGCGGCGTGTCCGTCGTGGACTACAAGAGCGGGGCGTGGGCGCAGCCCGACGTGGCCATGCGCCGCCACATTCGCACGCAGGCGGTGCAGGCCGGCAGCCGCAACACGCTGGAGCTGCTTGAAGAGACCGGGCATGACCTCGTGCAGACCTCCTCGCACGGCGGGGCGCGCGAGAGCCACGCCAAGTGGCAGGGCCGCGTGTTCAGTCTGTCGGGCAAGTCCAAGAAGTACCCGCCGTTCTACCGCGAGACGGGCTACGGCTCTGTCGATGGCCTGTGCGGCGCGAACTGCAAGCACGACTTCGGCATCTACGTGGAGGGCCAGCAGCTGCGGTACGAGCGCGATCCAGATGGCGGCGACGAGAAGCGCGAGGAGCGATACCAGGCGGAGCAGAAGCAGCGCGAGCTTGAGCGCGGCATACGCGCCGCCAAGCGCGAGGCAACGGCCCTGGAGGCCGCCGGGCTCGACAACACCAAGGAGCGCCTGCGCCTGGGCAAGCTGCAGAAGCGCCAGCGCGAGCACATAGCCGCCCATCCCTACCTGTCCCGCGAGCGCACGCGCGAGGCCGCCGTGGAATCGAAGGAGCGCATCTACCCGCTTGCCACGGACAAGACCTGGGTGCGCGAGAAGTTCATGCCGGGCAAGGGCGCGGGCACCGCCGCAGACGTGAGCCGCCGCGCCGTGAACGGCAGGGCCTACCACGACAAGGTGGCGTCCCTCCCCATCCCGAAGCGCGCAAGCGAGGCCGTGTACGCCGAGAGCCGCCGCATCCTGCGCGACCGCGACGGCACGGGCTACGAACGCATGTCCGTCGTGTCGTGGAAGAAGGGCGAGCGCGTCACCGACACCTTCGGGCACGGCCTGAAGAGCCAGGCGTGCGGCCTGACCGCCAAGCAGGTGGAGGCGTGCAGGCGTACCAAGGGCGGCGTGGTGCTGATCCACAACCACCCCATGAGCTCGCCGCCGTCGTGGACCGACATTCGAACGGTGGCGGAAAACGACTGGGTGCGCAGCTCGGTGGTGGCGTGCCACGATGGTACAATCTACGAAATCAAGGTGAACGACCGCAGCGTCGTGCAAGCGTACGAGGAGCTGCGAGAGCTGGCGAAAAGAGAGTGCCCGAACGCGGGCGGCGATGTTATCGACCAGCTTGCCACCGAAATGCTCTACGAGCGAAACGAGGAAGCGAAATGGTTCAGGCTGACAAAAAAGAAGTGACGCCAGAGGACTGGGTGCTCGTCATAGACGACAGCGCCTCCGAGTCGAAAGCAGCCGAAAAGCTGACCAAAGAAGAGCGCGAGGAGCTTTTTGCCAAGTCCCGCAAGGTTCTGCGCGACGCGGGGCTGATGAAGTAGACCAAGCGACAACCGAGTAGACGCACGGCATCAAGGCCGCCCATCACGGGCGGCCTTTTCTTTTGCCTGGCGACACCTCGGGGAAGATGCGGTCACGCGATGGGGCGGCGACAACATGCCCCGCACGCGACCGCGGCGACAACGGCGGGCCATCCAAGCGCGCAGGGAAGCGCGACAACCAAACACGGAAGGAGCAAGCGATGGCTGAAGACAACAAGCCCCAGGGAAACGAGGGCGGCGAAGGCCAGCAGACCGAGCCCCAGAAGGAGGTCGTGTCCTACGCGAAGTACAAGCGCGAGACCGACGAGTACCAGGAGCAGGTGAAGGCCCTCAAGGCCGAGCTGGAGCAGCGCGACAAGCAGATCGAGGAGTTCACCTCCAAGGCGGGCAACGCCGAGGAGCTGCAGGCCGCGCTCGACAAGGCCAAGGCCGACAACGAGGCGTACAAGGCCGACGCCGAGAAGCGCGAGGCCGACATGCGCCGCGACTTCGCCATCGACACCAAGCTGGCGCAGATGGGTGTGCGCAACGCCAAGGCGGCGCGCGCGATCATCCCGAACATCGCCGACGCGAAGCTGGACGAGCAGGGCAACCTTACGGGCATCGACTTCGAGGCCCTGAAGAAGGATAACGCCTACATGTTCACCGACCAGCCCCGCGAGAGCGCGGGCGGCGACCCCAAGGGCGGCGCAGGCTCCGACGGCCTGGCCGACTTCCGCGCAGCTTTCGGACTCACCGACGAATCTTCAAAGGAGTAAATCATGCCAAACAGCATCGAACTGCCCAAGGGCTACGAGAACGTGCTCATGGAGGCGTACCGCAAGGAATCCCTGACCGCCGTGCTGGAGAGCGCGGCACCGCAGGGCAACATCGCGCAGATGGAGCAGCTGGGCGAGTTCTACTATCCCGTCTACTCCATGGGTGGCCTGGGCGACGTGCAGGCCAACGGGCGACTGCCGCAGAACAGCGGCGCGTCCCTGACTTGGAAGCCCATCAGCGCCAACTACGACCGCGGCACCATCCTGGAAATCGACCAGAAAGTGGACGCCCAGTCCTTCAACCTGGCGTTCGGCAACGCCGCCGCGCACTTCAACCGCACCAAGGTGGTGCCCGAGGGAGACGCGTTCGTGTTCTCCACGCTGTGCGCAGGCACCGGCATCACCAAGGAGCAGAAGACCTACGCCGACGGCGCGGACATGCTCAAGGGCCTGAACGCCGCCATGTGCGACATGGACGAGAAGGAGGTGCCGGAAGAGGGCCGCGTGCTGTTCATCACCCCCACCCTGCTGGGTATGGTGAAGGACCTGGACACCACCAAGTCCCGCGAGGCGCTGGACGGCTTCTCCTCCATCGTGAAGGTGCCGCAGTCCCGCTTCTACAGCGCCATCGACCTTTTGGACGGCACCACCAAGGACGAGGAGATCGGCCACTACAAGAAGGGCACCGGCGCGGTGGACATGAACTTCCTCATCGTCCACAAGGACGCCGTGGTGTTGCGCTGGAACTTCGCGCACGGCAAGGTCATCGACGCCGAAGACAACCAGCAGGGCTTCGGCCACCTGTTCAAGTACCGCAAGTACGGAGTGTGCGGCGTCCGCGAGAACCTGGCGCACTACATCACCGCAGGCATGAAGGCCGCGTAGGAAGGAGGCGCGACATGCGCACCGTTGGACTGGCCTTCGAGAAGGAGGCCCCGAAGAAGGCCAAGCCCGCCAAGGGCAAGGCGGAAAAGCCCGAGGCGAAGGCCGCAGACGAGCAGCCCGCCAAGGGCAAGGCGGAAAAGCCCGAGGCGGCCGAGGACGATGGAAACTAGAGTCCCGACCTACGAGGACTACCTGGCAGCCGGGCGCGGGGAGCTGTCCGCCGAGGAGTTCAAGGCGGCGCTCCCCCACGCCACGGCAGCCGTGCGCGACCTGATCTTCCCCAACGAGCCGGACGGCTCCGAGGAGTGGGCGCGCGCGGTCATGGCGGCCTGCGAGGTCGACGCCGCATACGGATGCTCGGGCGGCATCATGGAGGGCGGCGGCTTTACCGTCGGCTCGTTCTCGTGGAACCCCGGTACCGAAGGGGCCAGCACCTACCGCAGCGACATGGAGGCCGCCGTCCGCCGCGAGCTGCTTGGAACGCCGCTGCTCTACGCGGGCATCGGGGGTACCAGATGATGCGGGTGCCGCGCTCGGCGCGGCCCTCCACCATGTTCGTCAAGGTGCCCAGGGAGGGCGGCTACGGCGGCGAGTTCGAGCAGCCCGTCGAGGTGCGCCGCGTGCGCTTCGAGCCCGTCTCGGCGTGGCTCGTGCGCGAGTACGCCCTGGGCGACGGCGCGCAGGGCCTCGTGATAGCAGACGGCGCGGACAGCCCCGGCATGTTCGACGTGCCCGTGGGCAGCCGCGTGAGCATCGACGGGGGCGAGTGGATGAACGTGGCGAGGTGCACGCCCCGCCGCGCGTTCGGCACCCGTCCCCACCACTGGGAACTGGAGGTGAGGTAGCCATGCCCGCAGCAGTTACGGTCGACCTGACCAAGCTCATGAAGCGTTTCAGCGCGAAGGAGCTGGAGGCCAAGCAGGTGAAGTTCGCCATGAGCGTGGCCGAGGACATGAACGCGTTCACGCCAGAGGATACCAAGCGCATGCACAACTCCATGCAGGCCGCCTCCGACTTCAGGCAGGGCCTCGTCATATGGGACGCCGACTACGCCGCCTACGTGCGCGACCTGCCCGACAGCTCCATCAAGCACGGCAAGAACCCGAGGGCCAAGGCCGACTGGCCGAAGGCCGCGAAGGAAGCGCACGGCGAGGACTGGGAGCGCCTGGCCGTCGACCTCCTGACCGAGGGGGCGTGACATGGCCCCGGACGTGATGGAGGCGGCGAAGGCCGCCATAGAGGCCCTGGGCTACGGCCCGGTGCTCCTCACCCGCCTGGCCGCCTCGCGCGGCCACGACGACGCGGTGGTGCTGCGGCCCATGCCCACCACAGACGCGGTGCGCCACATGGACGGCACCCGCCGCGTGGGATACGTGTTGCAGGTCATCGTGAAGGACACCTCCGAGGCCAAGGCCATGGGCGACGCCTACGACCTGGCCGACGCGCTGGACGGGGCCGACCTGTCCTCGCCCACAGGCTCCTACGGCTTCACGAGCGCGTCGCTGTACACCGAGCCGCAGGAGATAACGCCGCCCGAGGGCGGGCCGTACCTGTGGGAGTTCCGAATCAAAGCGACCATAACCATAGAGAAGGGATAACGATGGCAAAGAACCAAGACCTGGGCTTCGCGCCCAACTACATGAGCGCGCTGGAGATCGACACTACGCCAGACGCGGCCAGCCCCACGTGGGCCATCTTCTCGCGCGGCATCACCGAGGTGAAGCCGACCACCAACGAGACCACCGAGACCAAGGACTACTACGACGGCTACGGCACTCCCACCGACAAGGTGAAGAGCGTGCAGCCGCAGTACGAGGTCACAGGCGACCGCTGCTACGGCGACCCCGCGCAGGACTTCGTTGCCAGCCTGGCGCTTGAGACCGGCGAGGGCCGCACGGGCCACTTCCGCCACACCGACCCCAACGGCGACGTGGTGGAGGGCGACTGCACCTACCTGGGCCTGACCGTCGGCTCGCAGCAGGGCGCGGCGTCCGACCCCGGCGCGTTCTCCTGCACAATCTCGGGCGCTGGCGCTATGCGCTACATCCCCGCCAACAAGCTCAAGCAGCCCACGGGCGTCACCTGCACCGCGCCGACCGGCCCGGCCGTGGGCAAGTCCATGAAGCTCGCGCCGACCGTCACGCCCGCCGAGGCGAACGCCAAGTGCTTCTTCGCATCGGGCAACACCGACGTGGCCACCGTCGACAGCGACGGCAACGTGACGGGCGTGGCCGCAGGCGAGGCGGTCATCACCGTGCGCTGCGCGTCCAAGCCGAGCATCTGCACGCAGGTGAAGGTCACCGTGGCGGCGAAGTAGCCGCAGGCGACACCAGACATAACCTCCTGGACATGGGGGCGCGGGCTAGTGAGCGGCCCGCGCCCCTTTTCTATGCCCGACGCTCACCGCTCACGAAAGGGGCAACAAATGGAACTTCTGAAAAACATCCGCGCGTACGAGGACGTGTTCTTCGAGGACCCCGAGGAGAACCCCGACACGCCGCGCTTCCGCGTGTGGTTCGACGACAAGCACATCGAGGAGTACCTGGCCAAGGTCGGCAACGCCATCGACCGCGCGCAGGCCAACGAGCAGATGGCCCGCGAGGCCGACACCCCCGAGAAGGCGGCCGAGGCCAACGCCGCGCAGGCCCGCCTCATGAAGCGCACCATCTCGGCGTTCATCGGCACCGAGGGCTGGGAGCAGCTGCTCGCGTGGATGGGCGGCGACGAGGGCCCCATCGCGCCCGAGGAGAACATCCGCATCCTGGGCGAGGTCTTCGCCACGTTCCTCAACATGTTGGCGCGCCACGCGACCAGCGAGCAGCTGATGGCGTGCGGCCTTGCATACAGCGAGCGCGCCGATCAGGTCCAGGCGCTCAACCGCGCCCAGCGCCGCGCCAAGGCCAAGCGCAAGAAGAAGGGCGGCAAGTAATGCTGCCAGCCGCGCTCACGGCCGAGCGGGTGCGGCTGCCCGACGGCACGAGCGCCACGCGCTACCCGTGGAACGGCGAGGAGGTGCTGGTGCGCGACGACGCGCTCACGATCATCCGCGTCATCGAGGTGCTGACCGACGAGGGCAAGTCCGACGACCAGCGCCGGGACGAGTTCCTGGCGCTGTTCTTCGTGGACTGGGCGGACGCGTGGTGCGCATGCGACTACGACGCCGCCGAGTTCGTGCGGATGCGCGACGCGGCGGTATGGGACATGTGCGGACTCGACCTGACTGGCGACCGCCCGCACGAGACCCCGCTGTGGGACTTGGAGGAGGACGCGGCGCGCATACGCACCAGCTTCCGCCAGGCCTACGGCATCGAGTGGGACGAGGTGCGCGGTCGCATCAGCTTTGCCGAGTTCGTGGCACTCGTGGGCGGCTGCCCGCAGGACACGCCGCTCGGCGCGGCCATCCACTACCGCAACCCGGCGACCAAGCCGAAGCCAACCAAATACAACAGGCAGGAGGTCGAGGCCTGGAACGCCGCCCACAAGGCGTTCGAACTCGGCAAAGGCCGCAGCTCACACGGCTCTGAGGAAGGAAGCGACGCGGCGATGCGCGATGTGTTCGCCGCGCTCAAGAGAGCGACGAGGTGAGCATGGACGGCAACGTCATCATCAAAGCGGTGCTCGACACCGTTGACGTATCCAAGAACATCAAGGCCCTGGAGCGCGACCTCCAGGGCATCTCCTGGAAGAACATAACCGAGGGCGACGAGAAGGCCGCGAAGCTGTCGTCCTCGTTCAAGAAGGCCGGCACGGCCGCCACGGTGACGCTGACCGCGCCCGTGGTGGCCGCCGGCAAGGCCGTATTCGGCGTGGCCAGCGACTACGAGCAGGCCAACGCCCGCATAGCCGCCGCGTTCGGCGTGTCCGGCGAGGAAGCCGAGCGTTTCAGCGGCATAGGCAAGCGCATATACGAGGGTGGCTGGGGCCAGTCCCTGGACGAGGTCAACGATGCGCTGATCCAGTGCAAGTCCACCCTTCGCGACGTGTCCGACGAGGACCTGCAGACCGTCACCACCAACGCACTCATGCTGTCGGACACCTTCGGCGCAGACGTGAACGAGTCCATACGCGGCACCAACGCCCTCATGGAGGGCTTCGGGCTGTCCGCCACCGAGGCCAGCGACCTGCTGACGGCGGGCATGCAGCGCGGCCTGAACTACACCGACGAGCTGGGCGACAACCTGAGCGAATACTCCGTGCGATGGGGCGAGGCGGGAATGAGCGCCAGCGAGTACTTCTCGCTGCTCGAAGCGGGCACGTCCAACGGCGCGTACAACCTGGACAAGGTGGGCGACTACCTCAACGAGTTCCTGACGGCGCTGTCCGACGGCCGCATGGAGGAATCCATCGGCTCGTTCAGCGAGGGCACGCAGGAGGTCTTCGAGAACTTCAAGAACGGCAGCGCCACCGCCGAGGACATGCTGCAGGCGGTGCTGGGCGACCTCACGCAGATGCCAAACGAGTACGACAAGGCCGCGCTGGCCTCCACCCTGTGGTCCTCGCTGGGCGAGGACAATGCCATGGGCATGATCGAGTCCCTGGCGGGCGTGCAGGACAGCTTCGGCGACGTGGCGGGCGCTGCGCAGCAGGCCCAGGAGGCCGCCTCCGACAGCTTCGCCGTGAAATCGCAGGAGGCCATGCGCGAGCTGCAGGGCTCCATCGAGCCGCTTGGCGAGCCACTGCTCAACATCGCCACCAACGTGGCGGGCGTCGTCAAGTCGTTCTCCGAGTGGTTCGCCGGCATCGGCGAGGGCGGCCAGACCGCCGTGCTGGCGATCGCCACGATAGCGGCCGCCATAGGCCCCGTGCTGTCGACGGTCGGCACCGTCGTGGACACCGTGCCGAAAATCGGAGCGGCCTTCCAGGTGGTCGGCAAGCTGGGCACCGGCGCGCTGGGGCTCATAGCCGCGCACCCCGTGGTAGCGGCCATAGCGGCCATCATCGCCGCCGTGGTGCTGCTGTGGAACAACTGCGAGGAGTTCCGCGACGCGGTGACCGCCGTGTGGGATGCCGTGTGCGCCGCGTTCGAGGTGGCCACCCAGGTGGCGGGCGACGTGGCCCGAAGCGTCGGCGAGTTCTTCTCGCAGCTCGGCGAGACGCTGGGCGGCGTGTGGGACAGCATCTGCTCCACGGTGCAGGGGGCCATCGACGCCATAGCCGGGTTCTTCCAAGGCCTGGCCGGCACCGCCTCGACCATCTGGGACGGCATCTGCAACGTGGTGCAGGTCGCCGTGATGCTGCTGGGCGAGATTCTGAACCTGGCCATCGAGACGCTGCTCATACCCTGGAACTTCATCTGGGAGAACTTCGGCGAGCAGCTGACGGCGGCATGGGACGCAATCTGCAGCGCGGTGGGAAGCTACATCGACGCGGTGAGCCAGGTCATCACCGACGTGGTGACGGCGCTCTCCGAATGGTGGGGCGCGACGTGGGAAGGCATCAGCGGCACCGCCAGCGCCATATGGGAGGCCATCTACGGCGCGGTGAGCGCATACATCCAGTACGTTAGCGACGTGATAGGCGCAGCCCTTTTGGTCATCCAGGGCGTGTGGGACACGGTGTGGGGCGCGGTGAGCTCCACCGCCTCCAGCATATGGGATGCCATCAGCTCGGCGATAGGCGCGGCCATCAATGCCATCAGCTCCACCATATCGGCGGTGCTGTCGGCAATTCAGGCGGTGTGGGACTCCATATGGGGTGCCGTGAGCAGCACGGCGTCGAGCGTGTGGGGCGGCATCAGCTCCACCATATCCAGCATCGTGAACGGCATCCGCGACACGATCTCCAGCGTGTTCAACGCCGCCAAGGACACCGTGAGCAGCGTGTGGAACTCCATCAAGAGCGCCATCGAAACGCCGATACAGAACGCCCGCGACACCGTGCGCAACGTCATCGACTCCATCAAGGGGTTCTTCAACTTCTCGTGGTCGCTGCCCCACCTGAAGCTGCCGCACCTGTCCATCTCCGGCAGCTTCAGCATCTTCCCGCCGAGCGTGCCGCATTTCGGCATCGACTGGTACGCCAAGGGCGGCGTGTTCAACGGCCCCAGCGTCATCGGCGTCGGCGAGGCGGGCCCCGAGGGCGTGGTGCCGTTCAACGAGCGCGGCGCGCGCCCGCTGGCCGAGGGCATCGCCAAGCTGCTCGACGGCAAGGGCGGCGCGGCCCATGGCGACACGAACGTGACAATCAACCTGTACGCGACCGTGCGGGAGGAGGCCGACATCGAGAAAATCTCCCGCCAGATAGCCAAGGAAATCAAACGGCAGGAGTGCTTCGCATGATATACAACGGCTTCGACTTCGCGCCGTGGTTCGACACCCGGCTCGTGACCCGCTCGCTGCTGCCCGAGTACGAAATCGCCACGCGCGACGTGCCCGGGCAGCCCGGCTCGCGCTTCATGCGCGCAGAGCTGAAACCCCTGACGATAGACGTGGCGGCGGCCTGGAGGGCACGCCCCGCCGACGATATGGCGGCCCTTCGCCGCCTCATGGCCTCGCGCCTGCTGTGCCTCAAGGAGGCCGAGCTGTGGCTGGACGACGAGAGGCACCTGGGCCTGCGCTACATGGCCGTGCTGACCTCGCCGGGCGCGCTCGACACGTTGTGGCACACCGGCGAGGCCACGCTGACGTTCACGGCATACGACCCCGTGGCCTACGGGGCCGAGGGGCGCGCAACCGTGTCGGGCACCTCGGGCGTGCAGGTGGGCGGGACGTTCCGCACCTACCCCACCGTGACCGTCAAGCCCGGCGGCAGCACGTCGGCGCTGCGGCTGACGAACATGGGCACGGGCGAGTTCGTGCAGATCGACAAGGCGGTGACGGCATCGAGCGCGGTGGTCATCGACATGGCCGCCCCGCAGGCCACGGTGGACGGCAGCCCCGCGCCCGTGACCTTCGAGAGTGACTTCTTCCCGCTGGAGCCGGGGGCCAACAGCCTCAAGCTGTCCAGCGGCACCGCGACGGTACAGTGGACGGAAAGGTATGTGGGCTGATGATTCTGTGGGCATGCGACCGCTGGGAGGCGTACAAGGGACCCATCAAGACGCTGTTCGAGTGCGAGGACACGCGCGAGGTCAACGGCGAGAACGCCCTGAGCATCACAACGCTGGCGCGCCTGGACAAGGGCGACCGCCTGGTGTGGCGCGACCTCAAGGGCCGCTGGCACGAGAACATCGTGGACGGCGTGGAGGAGGAGCGCGCAAGCGCGGGCATCCTCTACACGTACTACTGCCCGACCTCGGCGCAAATCGAGCTCCTGGGCGACTACCTGGAGGACAAGCGCCCCTACGACGTGAGCGCCTACGCCGCGCTGGCCTCGGCGCTGTCCTCCTCGCGCTGGCAGGTCGGAACCGTGGCCGACCTCGGGCAGGCCGGCACGAACTTCTACCACACCAACGCATGGGCGGCCATCCACGACGTGGCAGACACTTGGGGCGGCGAGCTGTCGTTCGAAATCCAGGTGAGCGGCACCAAGGTGACCGCACGCCGCGTGTGCATGGCCAAGCAGGTCGGCGAGGACAACGGCAAGCGTTTCACCTACGCCAAGGACCTCGTGAGCGTCAAGCGCAGCGTGGACGAGGGCAACGTGTGTACCGCCCTGTACGGCTACGGCAAGTCCCTGCAGACCGCCGACGAGGACGGCAACCTGACGGGCGGCTACGATCGCAAGCTGACCTTCGGCGACGTGAACGGCGGGCAGAACTGGGTGGGGTCGGCCGACGCGCTGGCGCGCTGGGGACGGCCCGACGGCAAGGGCGGCAAGGCGCACGTGTTCGGCGACGTGGAGTTCTCCGACTGCGAGGACGCCGCCGAGCTGAAGAAGCGCACCGAGGCGCAGCTGGCGAAGTCGTGCGTGCCCACCGTGTCCTACACTGCGGACGCCGTGGCGCTTGCGCGCGCCGGCGAGGGCTTCGAGGGCGCGGACGAGGGCGACCTGGTGACCGTGGTGGACAAGGTGTACGACCCGCCGCTGCGCGTGCGCACGCGCATCACCAAGGTGGTGGAGGACCAGCTGCGCCCCGGCGAGGTCACCTACACGTTCGGCAACTACCAGACGGTCGCCGAGCTGATGGCCGCACAGAAGTCGGCCGCCAAGTCCACCGCCTCGACCATCCGGGCGACCGTGACCGAGGCCGTGAACGCCTCGAACAAGGCATCGACCGGCAAATGGGGCGAGAGCCTGGCGGCCGCCGAGGAGCGCCAGAAGGCGTACACCAAGGAGGTCGGCGGCGCTGCCAAGGACTACACCGACGACGTGAGGGACGCGCTGGACAAGGCCCTCAAGGAGTACGCCGACAACGGGGACACCACGCTGGAGGAGGCGCTGAAGAAGTACTCCGACGACGGCAACCTGGACCTGGACGAGGTGCTGCGCCTGTACACCGACACGTCGATAGAGCAAAGCGAGAGCGTGCTCAAGCAGATAGACGAGGCCAACAAGGAGTACCTGGAAGGCGTCACGGGCAAGCTGGACGAACGGCTGACGAGCGCCGAGGGCGAGGTGGATGGGCTGCAGAAACAGCTCGACCAGCTGCCGACGGATATCCGCAAGAAGATCGTTGACATGCTCAACAGCGAGGTGAACACCACGGGCGGCTGGGTGTACGAGGAGCCCGGCCAAGGCATCCTGGTGTACGACAAAAAGCCCGAGAGCGCCACCAAGTGCGTCAAGATAGGCGGCGGAATCATCGGCGTGGCCAACTCCAAGTACTCCAGCGGCGCGTGGAAGTGGCGCACGGCCATAACCGGCGACGGCGTGACCGCCGACGAGCTGACCACGGGCCGCATCAAAGGCGGGAACTCGTACTGGGACCTCGACAGCGGGGCCTTCTACCTGCGCGACGGCTCCATCTTCATGACCGACAGCAACGGCAACAGGGTCTATATCAACGCCACCAACGGCTTCCAGATATACGACAAGAACGGCTCCATCATCGCGGGCACCGTGCTGGTGGGCAGCACCTCCATGTTCCGCTGCAACATGGTCGGCACGTCGTCAACCAACTACATCACCACCGGCACGACGACGAACAACCACCCGGGAGCGTCGTTCGTGAACGGCTCGACCGAGTACTGCACCATCGAGGCCGTCCACGCGAAGGACAGCCCCACGGCGAGCTCGACCGACGGCGTGGGCATATCCACCTGCGGCTACGGCTTCCTGGCAGTCAACCGCTACTACCGCCAGACGTGGCTGACGACCCCCTACTACGCGGGCTACATGAGCCATCCCGACGAGCAGCTGTACATGAAGAGCGGCAACAGCAACGCAGGCGGCTCGGCGTACGTGAAGCTGCAGGAGAACTCCAACAACTACGTGTACCTGGATAGCAGCCGCGCAGACATTGGGTCGTCGGGCACCGCCAGGATACTCGCCCCGAAGTTCGCCATAGGAACCAGTCCGAGCAGCGGCGGCACCTACGGGTACACGGGCTCCACGCAGTTCATCGGGTGCATCACCAACAACGGCAACAAATGGACGTGGGGCACCATCAACGTGGTGAACGGAATCATCACCGGCATGAGCAGCATCACGGGAAACTAGACCAAGCAAGAGAGGAAACGGAATGTTCTACCACCTTGTGCAGCAACCCGAAGCGCCGCAGGCGCTCGACGGCGCGCCGAAGCCGCCCGAGGCGCTTCCGGTGTTCGAGTGCATCAGCGACCCGGCCACGGCGCGGGCCATCGTGGAATCGGAAGACGTGTTCGAGTTCGACGGCAAGGGCGGCTTCACGCTCGTGTCCAGCCCCGTGGCCGTCATGGACGCGGAAGGCGGCGAGGCCAACGCCGTTGACTTCTCGGCGCTCACCGACGAGGAGATATGCGGGGTCCACAGAGCGCAACCCGGCGACATATCGCGGACACTTGCGGCCGAAGGAAAGGAGTGAGGCATGGCAACGCACGAGCTTACGCTCAACCTCAAGAAGACCAACATAGCGCCGCCCGTCATCACCGTGCACCAGGGCGACAGCGCCGAGGTCCTGAAGGCCGCCATCTACGACGGCGACAAGAAGGCGGCCCTGACGGGCTGCAAGGTGCACCTCATGGCTGCGAAACCCGACCACACCTACGTGGAGCAGCAGTTCACTGGCATCAGCGACAACGTGGCCACCGTGACGGTCGACCCCGCCGTCTTCGGCGTGGCCGGGCTGCTCAAGGTGTGCTACGTGCGCGTGCGAAACGCGGCGGGGCTGGACGCCACCACCGAGAACGTCCTGGTGAACGTGCTGCCCTCGGCGAGCGCGTCGGGCGAGATATCCGGCCCGTACGTCGATGCGGTGGAGGCGATCATCGCGAACCTCAAAGGGCAGCTAGCCGACGTGAGCGCGCTGAACGCGCAGATGCAGAAGGCCGAGACCTCCCGCGCGAGCGCGGAAAACCAGCGCGCCGCGAGCGAGAAGACGCGCCAGACCGCCGAAACCGGGCGCGCAGAGGCGGAGAAGAAGCGCGCCACGGCGGAAAGCGCCCGCGTCACCGAGGCGGCGCAGCTGAAGACGGCCTCGCAAGCCGCCACGGCTGCGGCAAACGGCGCGGCCTCGAACGCCGACGCGGCGGCCAACACCGCCCTGCAGATAGCCAACAGCGTGGCGCAGGGCAGCGCGGGCAGCTCGGACATGGCCAAGCAGAAGCAGCAGATAGCCGACCTGTACGGCAAGCTGGCCGACGCCACGGACGCGTTCATCTACGACGACGGCACCGTGTACTGCCCCGCCTCCAAGGCCAGTGCATCTGGCAGCACCATCACATTCGGGAGCACCTGCACGGCGTCCGGCACAACCCTCAACCTCAAGTAGAAAGGCAACGAAATGGCACAAGCGAAAACCCTGTCGGTGGGCGGCATCGGCTACGAGGTCATCGACGATACCGCGCGCAACAACGCGCAGGCGGCGCTCAACAACGCCGAGTACAACCGCCAGGGCCAAATCGGCAAGTACGGCGGGCAGAACATCGCCACCATCCTGGCGGGAGAGATCGGCAGCGGCAGCGTGTACGACGCGCTGCACAAGCGAGCCGCCAACGGCAACTTCGCGGGCCTGCGCGTGGGAGACTACATTGACGTGCCGCTGGTAAGCGCGTCGGGCGTGGCGGCCCAGCAGTCCGTGCGCTTCCTCCTGGCGCACTTCGACCCGTACTACTGCTGCGGCGACAGCTCCAAAGGCCACCACATCGCCTTCGTGGCCTCCGCGCCCATCGCCGTGGCCAAGACCGTGACCGGCGTTGCCAACGACAGCTTCCTGATGTGGAACACGACAAACACGAACCAGGGCACCGCCGACCAGAAATGCCCCTACCCCAACAGCAACCTCAAGGCGTGGGAGACGGCCTTCGAGGCGTGCCTGCCCGAGGGGCTGACCAAGTACCTTCTTACCCAGCGCGTGCTGCTTGAGGAGCGGTACAGCGCCAGCGGCGCGCTCAACGACTCCAACTCGTGGAGCTGGCAGGATATCGGCAAGGTGTTCTCGCTGTCCGAGATGGAGGTGTACGGCTGCCCAGTGTGGGGCACCAAGGGCTACAGCGTCGGCTTCGACTGCCAGTTCGACCTGTTCCGAGACACGGCGCACCGAGTCAACGGAAGTCGGTACATTTGGTGGCTGCGTTCCGTTGCGTCGGGCTCCGCGTCCTCCGTGTGCTATGTCAACGGCAACGGCTATGCCAACTGCTGCTCGGCGACGAACGTCTGGGTTCGCCCCCGCCCCGGCTTCCTCGTCGGCTAGCCAGCCGAGTGCTCTATACTCTGCTTTTAGGCGACCGCCTTGCGCGGTCGCCTCTCGCCCGCGAAGCGGGCCGTTTTTTTCCGCCAGTTTCCCCAGGAGGTGCACGTGAGCGGCGTCTACCAGCGCAACCGCGAGGTGTCCGAGTACAAGTTCTTCACGCAGGCCATCGCCATCCGCGTGGAGGTCAACAAGCTGATGGCGTCGTCCTCCGTGGTTCCGAAGGCCTATCGTCTGCTGAACGCGGTGCCCACGGTGGAGACGGCGCGCAGCATCGTGTACAACGTCAACCGCGCCGACTGCTTCTACCCCAACACCTCGTTCAACGCGCTGGAGAGGAAACGCTACCTGACGCTGGCCATAGCTGACTGCGAGCAGCTTATGCTGGACATGCAGTGCCTCATGGATATCGGCCTGCCCGTGAACGCCAACCGCTTCGAGGAGCTGGCGGCCATGGTCGAGGAGGAGATCAGGCTGCTGAAGGGCGCACGCAAGAACGTGCGCGTCACCGGCAAGAAGTCCACCGAGGAGCGCATAGCCGAGGCCGAGGCCGAGCTAGAGCGCCTGCGTTCGCTATAATGGACGGCGGTCGCGCCTTGTTTATCGGTACAATTGGTGGCTGCGTTCCGTTGCGTCGGGCTCCGCGTCCAACGTGTGCTATGTCAACAACAACGGCAATGCCAACTACAACTCGGCGACGAACGTCTGGGTTCGCCCCCGCCCCGGATTCCCTTATTGCCAGACCGAGTAGGCCCCAGGGCCGAAAGCAGAGCGCGAAGAGGAAGGAAGGCGCGACCGTCGGGCATGCGCCCGTAAATACGCACCCCGCGAGGGTGGCCGGACGCTGCTTGCATGGCGCGGCGCTCCGTGGCTTCGCCGCGTTTCATGGCCATACCTCAAGCGGCTGCCAGAGCCACATTGCAAGCCGCGCGGGGTGCCTCCTGTGAACTCCGAGCAAAGGCGGGCGGCGCGCCGCAAGCGCCGCGAGGAGAAGCGGGCCAAGGCAAAGGCCGAGCGCGTCAAGGCGTGCACGCTTGATACCGTGGCCGACCTCAACAGCCTGTGCAAGGCTTCAAAGCAGGCCGCGCGGGGCGTCATGTGGAAGTCGTCCACGCAGAGGTACATGAGAAGCTACCTGCGCAACGCCGTCCTGTCCCGCCGCGACCTTTTGGAGGGGCGCGACATATGCCGGGGCTTCATACGGTTCGACCTGTGGGAGCGAGGAAAGCTGCGCCATATCAGCGCCGTACACTTCCCCGAGCGCGTGGTACAGAAGTCCCTGGCACAAAACGCGCTCGTACCCGCGATCGTGCCCACCCTCATAGCCGCGAACTCTGCCAATATCAAGGGGCGCGGCACCGACTACGCCCTGAAGCTGCTCAAGCGCCACCTGGCCGACCACTGGAGGCGGCACGGCCGCGAGGGCTACATCCTCCTGGGCGACTTCTCCGACTACTTCGCGCGCATAGCGCACCAACCCGTCAAAAACCAGGTGGCCTCCGCGCTGCTAGATCCGCGCGTGGTCGCCTTGGAACACCGCCTGATAGACGCGCAGGGCGATGTGGGCCTGGGGCTTGGCAGCGAGCCGAACCAGATATGCGCCGTGGCCCACCCCAACCGCATCGACCACTACGTGACCGAGATGCTGCGCCCCGAGTCTTACGGGCGCTACATGGACGACTTCTACCTGATACACGAGTCCAAGGACTACCTGCAGGTGTGCCTGCTGCTGATAGAGCGCAAATGCGCCGAGCTGGGCATCGAGCTGAACCCGCGCAAGACGCGCGTGGTGAAGCTCACGCGCGGGTTCACGTGGCTGAAGAAGCGCATCTTCTACACGGAGACGGGCCGCATAGTCGTGAAGCCGTGCCGAGACTCCATAACGCGGGAGCGCCGCAAGCTCAAGAAGATGGCCCGCATGGTCGCCGATGGCATCATGACCCCCGAGCAGGTGGAGCAGAGCTACCAGAGCTGGCGCGGAGGCATGAAGCGGCTGGACGCGCACCGCAGCGTGCGGGCCATGGACGCGCTGTACCGCAGCCTGTTCGGAAATCCCGCGGGGGGGGGTTGCTCAATGCAATCCAAACCTGGAGGCGACACGGATGGGAACATGCCCCTACCCTAGCAACGGAAGGAGCGACCCATGACAGAACAGGAAATCGCCGGGGAGATCAACGGCTACAAACAGCAGCTTGAGCAGAGCGACTACAAGGTCATGAAGGCGGTGGAGCGCATCTTCTCCGCATCGTCCATCACCGACCTGCTCTCGGCCATCGCCGCAGCTGCCAAGGAGGTGGCCGAGATCATCTCGCAGCGCCAGACGTGGCGCGACCGCATCAACGAGCTGGAAGCCATGGAGCCCGACCAGCCGGAAGCGCCGCAGGAGTAGCGAGCGTCCCTTCGGGGGCGCTTTTCTTTTGCCCGGCGACACCTCGCGGACAATCGCGGCAGCTATTCGAGGAGGTGAGAAAACGAATGACCGACGTGCTGGAAATCTTCGCGCCGTACGGCCCCGGGTCGCTTTTCGGCGCGCTGCTCGTCCTAGTGGTCCTGTACTTCGGCAAGCAGTTCCTCGAAGAGTTCAAGGCCCAGAACGAGCGCAAGGCGAACATCGACCTCAAGCGCGAAGAGCGAAAGCAGGACGAGGTGAACGAGCGGGCGCAGCGCGACCGCGAGCGCAGCCAGATGGAGGGCCGCATCGCCGCGCAGATGGAGCGCAGCAACGCGCTGATGGAGGCTATGAAGGCGCTCATGGAGTCCGTCGTGACCTCAAACGAGGTGCTGCACGCCGACCTGGCGAACAGCCAGGCGCGCAGCCAGGGCATGGCGGCGAAGGTCGACCACATCGCCGACCGCGTTGACCTGCTCTACAAGGAATCGGCTCGATAGAAAGGAATCCGAAATGACAGAAATGCAAGCAATCGCAGCCATCGTGCTGTCTTTCGCCGTGCCGTTCGCGGTACAGCTGATCAAGACCGAGGCCATGACCGGCAAGGCCGCGCGCATCCTGGCGCTGGGCTGCTCGCTCCTGGCGGGCGTCGTGACCGGCTTCGTGGGCGGCGTGCCCGCAGACCCGGGCGCATGGGTCACGTGCGCCTTCGCCGTGGTAGGCGGCGTGCAGGCGGCCTACACGCTGTTCAAGTCGGTAGGCATCACATCCAAGTGGCTCGACGCCCTGTTGGGCGTGACCGTAGGCGGGAAGGAGTAGGCAATGGCTAAACTGTTCATCATCTGCGGCCACGGCGCTGGCGACCCCGGCTGCTGCGCAGGCGGCTGCACCGAGGCCGAGCGCGTTCGCGCCCTGGGCCAGCGAATCAAGGAACTGGGCGGTTCCGAGGTCGAGCTGGGCGATACGTCCCGCAACTGGTACGCCGACGGCGGGCTTAACCGCCTGAGCACCGACGCGCCAGTGGTGGAGCTGCACATGGACGCCAGCGGCATCGCCACGGCCCACGGCGCGCACGTCATCATCAAGGAGGGCTTTGAGCCTGACGAGTACGACAATGCGCTGGCCGACAAGCTGGCGGCGTTCATGCCAGGGCGCTCCGAGAAGCTGGTGCGCCGTTCCGACCTCGCGAACCCGAACCGAGCCGCCGCGCGCGGCATCAACTACCGCCTGTGCGAGAACGGCTTCATCGACAACGACGGCGACCGCGAGAAGTTCAACGGCAACCTGGACGAGCTGGCGCGCATCTACCTGGAATGCTTCGGCATCACCGCTGGAAGCGCCCCCGCAGCCGTCCCGCAGCCGCAGCCTGCGCAGCAGGAAACGACCGAGAACTTCGGCGGCACCTACCGCTGCACTGTGGACTACCTGCGCGTGCGCGACGCCCCCGGCCTGGGCGGCACCGAGGTGGCGCACTATTCCAGCGGCGAGACCGTGACGCTGGATAACTGGTACAAGATCGCCGACGGCTACGTGTGGGGCCGATACACGGGCTACAGCGGCGCAACGCGCTACATCGCCGTGGGCAAGGCCACGGGCAAGCCAGAGGCCGACGACTATCTGGTAAAGGTGGGATAGGCCATGCCGTACCCGAGCCCCGCAGACGAGGAGCGCAACGGCGGGTGCGGCCCCATCCTCGCGGCGGTCGTCCTGCTGTTCATCGTCCTGGCCGCCGCCAGCTGCGCGTCGCAGGCCATGGGAGCGCAAGACGTGACCGTGAGGCAAGCCCGCACGGACGGCCCCATATACGACCTGCCCGAGGGCATCGGCCAGGAAATCGTGTGCGACGAGCACAACCGCGAGTACCTGTTGCTTACCACCGAGCAGGGCGGCGTGTTCCTCATGCCGTACATGGACGAGGACGGCGAGCAGGAGATCATGCCGCAGGCCTAGAACGCAAAGAAGCCGCCCCGTATGGAGCGGCTTCTTTCTATCTGACGAGCAATACGAACGCCCGCCTAACGACGAACACGCGTATGTGTTCGCCTACTGAACAGTTGGTGGAGGCGCGGAGAATCGAACTCCGGTCCACGAAAGCCCCCTGATTGGCATCTCCAAGCTCAGTCGCTGGTTTAGTCTCGGACGCTTTGCGCGCAGCGACACGCTCGCGGCGTCCTAACCGGTTCGGTCTTAGCCCGCGCCATACCGATTACGTGCGCAGGAGCATTCCCCTAACATGACGTCGCGCCGGTGTCGGGGAAATCACCGGGTTGACGCGCCGCTATAAACTAAGCAGCGAGAGCCATAGGCTCAAAAGAAGAGTTGTTGTCAATTCAATTTGACGGTACCCCTGTTTAACGAGGCGAGGAGACCTCGGCTTGCTTCCTCTCTCAGAGCTATCGTGTCGAAACCAGTCGCCCCCGAATGCCGGGAAAGTCTGGATGGCATTGGGCACGAGAGCCCAACACCCGTCGACTTTTCAAGGAACATGCGGGGCGAGCCCCGCTTGTGGAGTGTTATCTTACCACGTTCTGAAAGCGGACAGCTGTTCTATGCACGAGCTGTGAAGACCCCAATGTGCGCCGCACTTCGCACTTTTGCTACCGATCGCGTAACGTATATTTTCGCCAAGCAAAATTGACCCGTCGAAAGGACCGTTATGGATACCAAGCAGCAACTCGTCAATGCCCTCGCAGGCCTGGGCTCAACCATTACCGAAGCCATGGATGGCATCGAAGGCTTTGTCCCCTGCGGACATCCCGCCCTCACGGTATCGAACGCACTCGTCGCGCTGGATGCTGACGATGATGCAGCTCTCGCCCAGCAGCTTGAGACCGTCGAGGGCTTTATCGACCACGTGAGTGAGAACCGCGGCGTGGCCGCCTACCACGGCATCGAGGTCGAGCTCGCGGGGCCCAAGGCCGATCTGTTCGCAGCAATCCGCGAGGTAGGCGCCCTTATGCAGACCGCAGGCGTCAAGAACACCCAGGTCAACGAGTGGGTCTACCGCAGTCTGGCAGCACTCGACAGCTCCGACGAAAAGGCTGCCGAAAAGCTCGCAGAGAGTCCCGCCATTAAAGCCGAGCTTTTGTAAATAGCAGACGCGGGCCCCTTGGCGCATCGTCGTCCAAGAGGCCCGCAAACAGTTCGCGTCAACCGATAGCCGCGCCGCCGCGTTCGGCCAAAGCAAGAATCGGCATCATTTGGCGCGGGGTCTTTGCTGCAAGATCGGCATGTTCGAGCAGCTTGCGATCGTTGGTCACCAAGTAATCGACCTGTGCGCGCTTGCACGCGGCGAGCACCAAGTTGTCCTCGTAATCGCGATGGAGCGCTAAGTATTTGTCGGCCAGCCAAAGGTCCGACGCATCTGCACCCACGGCCGTGGCGTTTTCGGTCATGTTCCGAACAAACGCCAACGCCGCATCGCCAATTGCACGGGCAGATGCCTCGTCGAGCGCTCCCCCGCTGGCAAGAACGCTGCGCTTCAGCTCGTGTTGGACAACGTACAGCACGTCTTTAGCGATATGAACCGGAAAGAACAGCAACGCCCCCGTCTCCGTCGCCTGCCCAATAAACGCACGCGCGGCAAGCGACTCGGCATGGTCGACGCAAAACGAATCGACCCATACGTTGGCGTCTACCATGATCTTGAGAGGCGCCCCACTCACTGGATCATCCCCTTTTGGCGATAATGCTCATCCATGGCTTCGGAATAGATCGTGTCCCAACCGCGATCGTCGGATACGGGCGACGCAGCGATGCCCAGGTCCGCGTAAAGCTGATCCGCCGCCGCCCATGATGCGGCAAACGGCGAGGTGGCACCAGCACTAGGCAGTTGGTCGTCAACGGCCGACAACACCTCTTCGCACGAACCGCCGCCCTGCGCGACCTTGGCCACCACCTTTTTGATAAGCTCAGGCAGTGATCTGCCCGAAAGCCGCAACACTTCCTCCGCATGATCCTTGACCTGGCGATCCACGCGAACGTTCACCTGCGCCATGCTGCTAACAGCACCCACGTCGATCCCGCTCCCTTCAATTGCTAGCCTTGCTAGCAACAATATATAAAGAAGCTAGCAAATGGTCAAATGCAAAAGGCCTGCGCCTGGACGACACCGATGCCGTCTGGGCGCAGGCCAGATAACGTGGGCGAACACGTCTGCTAACGCAGATAAGCCTTCGCGTTGCTCAGGCTGTAGGCAATCGTCGAGCCGTTGTGCAGCAGCGACGACGCCTGCGGAGTAATCATGCCGGTAATACCCAATGCCAACAGCGCCGAGTTGGTGAGCATCACCTTGGAATACGAACTCGTCAGACGGTCGATAAGCCCCTGACTCATGCGGCGCAGGCGCACGATCGCGGCGAGATCCGTATCGGTCAGGATGATATCGGCGACCTCCTTGGCGATATCGCTTCCACCGCCCATGGCCAGACCCACATCGGCCAGGCCCAGCGCCGGTGAGTCGTTGACGCCATCGCCCACCATGGCAACGTGGCGCCCCTCGCCCTTAATGCGCTCAACATACGCGTACTTGTCCTCGGGCAGCAGCTCGGCCTTAAACTCGTCGACGCCTGCCTCGCGCGCAATGCGCTCGGCCGTGCGCTCCGAGTCGCCCGTGAGCATGACCACGTGCTTAACGCCCAGCGCATGCAGGTCGGCGATGGCCTCGCGGACCCCGGGCTTGAGCGGATCCTCGATACCGAGCACGCCCACAACGGTACCATCGACCGCCAGATACAGCGGCGACAGGCCCTGCATCTGGGACTCGATTTGCTCCTTAATGTCGGACTCGAGCTGCGCGCCCTCATCGTCGAATACAAAGTGCGCGGAACCGATGATGGCGCGACGTCCTTCGATGGACGAAGCGATGCCGTGTGCCACGATGTACTCGACGGCAGCATGGCGCTCGCGGTGCTCGAGCCCGCGCTCGCGTGCCGCATTGACCACGGCGCGCGCCACCGGATGCGGGAAATGCTCCTCCAAGCAAGCGGAAAGGCGCAGGATCTCGTCCTCGCTCCAGCCATCGGTCGTGAGCACGCAAGCTAGACGCGGCTGCGCCTCGGTGAGCGTGCCGGTCTTATCAAACACAATGGTGTCGGCCTTGGCAAACGACTCAAAGTACTTGGCGCCCTTGACCATCACGCCCATCTTGGCGGCGTCGCTCATGGCAGTCATAACGGCGACGGAACCCGTGAGCTTGAGTGCGCACGAGTAGTCGACCATCAGTGCCGCTGAGGTCTTGATGAGGCTACGGGTGGTGAGCGCGACAAGGCCCGCGAGCAGGAAGTTCCACGGGACGATCTTGTTGGCGAGGTCTTCCATGTGCGACTGGCCCTCGGACTTGAGCGAGTCGGCCGTCTGCACGAGCGAGACGATCGAGCGCAGTTTGGTTTGCGCCGTATTGGCGCGCACACGCACCAAGATGCTGCCGTCTTCCACGACGGTGCCGGCGAACACGTCGTCGCCTGCGCTGCGCTCGACGGCCAGCGGCTCGCCGGTCAGGGTCGCTTGGTTGACCATGGCGCTCCCCTGCTCGACCACGCCGTCGATGCAGATAGACATGCCGGTGCGCACGGCGACCAAATCGCCGGGCTCGAGCTCGGTCGCAGCAACGCTTACCTCGGTGTCGCCGACGACCTTTTGCGCCTTGTCGGGCACATCGAGCAGCGAGTTGATGAGCTCGTTTTCGCTCATGGCGCGGGTGTAGTCCTCGAGCAGCTCGCCCACGTTGAGCAGAAACATCGTCTGGCCCGCGGTGTCAACATCACGCTTGACGAACGAGATGCCGATGGCCGAAGCGTCGAGCACGGGAACGGTCAGGCGCGGCTGAGCCAGCTCATGAAGGGCGGCACGCAAAAATGCCATGTAACCGGCCACGACAAACACCGCACGCAGAGGCGTCGGCAGGAACCAGCGGCGCGCGTAGTGGGCGCCGATAAGTGTGGCAAGATCCATGACGAGCTTGTGCTTGCGCGGCTCGAGTTGCATCACGTAGCCCGACTTGGCATCGGCGATAGCTTGAGCATCGAGTGCGCCTAGGGCGTCGAGCACGCTTGCGCGGCGCGGCTCGTCGTACTCCAGCGCCATCTGGCCAATACGGCCATAAACGCGCACCTTGTGCACGCCGTCGATATCGCCGCTGAGCTTAAGAAGTGCGTCGAGATCGCTCTCTGGCACAGGACCCGCCAATTGAAGACGGGTCCTGCCAGGGATCTCGCTAATAATCGAGAATCTCATAATTTGTGCCTGAGAGCGTTACTCGGCTGCCTCGTCAGCAGCGGCCTCGCTCTGGGTGATGTAAGCAGCCTCGGCAACCATGTCGTCGACATGAGCCTTGGCCTGCTCGACCATGTCCTGGTAGCAGTTCTTGACGCGCATACCGCACGCGATGCCCTGTACGCAGGCGTTCTTTACCGGAGCGCTGGTGAGCAGCTTGATGCCGGCCGTACCAAGCAGAAAACCGCCACCGACAAGCAGGGTGTTAAACGTCGACTTCTTCATGTTGCTTCTCCCTTTTGCCGCACAAGCGCGGCATGGTGCCTTAGCACCCGAGTTCATTAGTTTGCTCGAGCACGCTTTTGAAAATAGTTTAGTATAACTATTTGGTCAACAATGGCTAACTTTTTGGAAACTATGGGGATGAACTCAATATGACAAAGGGATTGTCCCTTTGTCACATTCCTATAGCCGCCAGGCAGCCGCTTCCTTTTGCAGCGCAACCATGCGGGCGAATTCTCCACCTGCCGCCTTGAGCTGCGCCGGGGTGCCCTGTTCGGCAACCACTCCATCCTTGAGCACGACAATTTTGTCGGCATTTTCCACCGTGCGCATGCGATGGGCAATCACGATAACCGTCTTGCCTGCAAGCAGACGGGAGAGTGCCTGCTGTACCACGGTCTCGTTCTCCACGTCCAAGCTCGCCGTCGCCTCGTCCAACAGCACGATGGGCGCATCTTTGAGCAGCGCGCGGGCGATAGAGATGCGCTGGCGCTCACCGCCGGACAGCTTGGAGCCGTTCTCGCCGATCATGGTGTCGTAGCCCTGCGGCATGCGGTTCACGAACTCGTCGCAGTTGGCGGCACGCGCGGCCGCAAGCACTTCCTCATCGGTGGCATCACGACGCCCGAGGCGGATGTTTCCCATCACCGTGTCGTCAAAGAGCAGCACGTCTTGGAACACGATGGCGTAATCACGCAGCAGCACCTCGGGATCGACGCTCGTAACATCCACGCCACCCACGGTGACCGTGCCATCGGTGGCATCCCAAAAGCGCGCGGCCAGGCGGCTCACCGTAGACTTACCGGAACCCGAAGGACCGACTAGTGCCGTGACCTCGCCTTCCTTAGCGGTAAAGCTCACATCGGTAAGAACTTTCTCGCCGGCGCGTCCGTCCTCGCCCGCACCATAGCCAAATGCCACGTGATCGAACACCACATCGTGGCCCACGGGCTCAAATTTCTCGCTGCCCCGCGCCACAGGCTCTTCCATGATGGAACGCATGCGCTTGGCAGACGACTCGGCGGCAAACAGCTCGGACATTAACATTAACGCCTGGTCAAAGGGTGCATAGATACGGCTCACCATAAGCAGGAAGGCAAACATCACCAAAAAGTCGACCTGCCCGGAGGCGACCATCGCGGCGCCCGTGACCAGCGTGGTGGCAATGCCCAGACGTAGGATGACAAAGGCGGAGTTGACCAAAAGCCCGTTAGCGAGCTCACCCTTGGTGGTCTCGCGCTCTTCGGCATCGATCACGGCGTTGAGTCCCTCAAGATAATGGGCCTCCTGGTTGGTGGCACGGATCTCGCGAACGCAGTCGAGCGTCTCTTGAATCGCCTCGGTAACCTTGACCTTCTCGGCACGCACGCGATCGAACACTGGAGTCATGGGACCGCGTGTCAGATACAGCACCGCAAAGGCCACAGGCACGCTCCAAAACGCCGCGATCGCCAGCTGCCAGCAAAAGAACAGCGACGCCACGAACACAATGGCGCTTGCGATGATGGCGCCCCAAAGCTCTCCCAGCACGTGGCTGTAGGCGTGCTCCATGGCCTGGACGTCGCCCATGATGGTCTCGGTTAAATCGGCCAGATCACGACGACCAAAAAACGACAGCGGCAGTTTGCGCAAGCGCTCGGCAATCTCCATACGCTGCTTGCCGCACTCCTCGTAAAAGATACAGTAGGTGTAGTAATACTGCTGCCAGTTAGAGGCAAAGAGCAATACGAAAAAGACCAGGAGGCCGCCCACGATCGGCAGGGCATCCGGCAGGTCAGCCCCGCTGGCGAGATGCTCGACAAAGCCGGCCATAACCAGGAATAAAAAGCCCATGCCGGCCATGGTAATGAGATTGGTGAGCGTGGTCCAGAAAATGCCGCGTTTTACGCCTGCGACGCCTTTATCGGATAGGAAATACTTCTTTTGGAACGAGGCGAACATTTAGGCCTCGCCTCCCTTCGTGACGGCGGCATCCGTGGTCGCTGCAGTGATTTTCCAGCTCGCGGCCTGTTCGTATTCGGCCCACATCTTGGCATACAGACCGTTTTGGGACAGCAATTCGGCATGGGTACCCGATTCCTGCACGCTGCCTTGGTTGAGCACCACGATTTGGTCTGCGCCCACTACAGTCGAGAGTCGGTGCGCAATCATAATGACCGTGCGACCCGCCGCCAACTTGCTAAAGGCGCGCTGGATGAGTGCCTCGTTCTCGGGATCGGCAAACGCCGTGGCCTCATCGAGTACCACGATAGGCGCGTCTTTAAGGATCGCGCGGGCGAGTGCCACGCGCTGGACCTCGCCGCCCGAAAGATATGCTCCGCCGGCACCGAGCATGGTATTGATGCCCTGTGGGAGCTTGGCCACAATGTCGTCGCACTGAGCTGCGGAGAGGGCCGCACGCACTTCGTCGTCAGTGGCCGTAGGCTTGGAGGCGCGCACATTATCGGCAAGTGTTTGCCGGAACAGCTGGTTAGTCTGGAACACGAAAGCGACCTGGTCCATAAGCTCGTGCGGATCCATATCGCAAACGTCCACACCGCCTACAAGCACTCGGCCCGAAGAGACATCCCAAAAACGAGGAATCAGGCTTGCGCAGGTTGACTTGCCGCCGCCCGAAGGACCCACTAGGGCGAGGGTGCTACCAGCGGGAACACTGAAACTTACATGGCTAACGGCAGGTGCTTCGGCACCCTCGTACGTAAAGCTTACGTCCTCAAATCGCACTTCGCCGCCGGCAGGGTGCTTGAGTTGGGCGGGCACGGAGAGCTGCTTGGAATCCATGATACTTCGAATACGAGCCAGCGAATCGGCACTCATCTGAGAGGCCTCGCCCACAAACATGAGCTTGGTCAGGGCCGTCGGTACCACGGCCGAAAATATCGCGTAAAACGTGAAGTTGGCCATAAAATGTGCGAAGTCCGTCTCGCCCGGCGCCAACAGCAACGCCACGGGCAACAGGAATGCCACAAGACCATTGAGCGCGGTAAGGTTGAGTACCTGCGGACCTCGGCAGAACGTGCCCGCATAGTTTTGTGCCATGTCGGCGTATTCGGCGATCGCATCGTGGAAAGCCTTAAAGGAGTAGACCGTCTGCTGAAACACCTTGACCACGGGAATACCGCGTACGTATTCGGTGCCGGTCTTGTTCATCTTGACCAGCGCTCCCATGTAGGCCTTCATGAACTCGGCGCCTTTGCCGCTCATCATGGTGGCCATGGCGCCAAACGAAATGGCCACCGAGATGAGGCATGCCGCGCCCAAGCGCCAATCGAGGGCGAAAAGCAATACGAGCAGGCCCACGACCATGGCGGCGGCGCCTGCGATATCGGGCAGCATGTGTGCGAGCAAAGTCTCGGTGGAGGCGGCACATCCGTCTACAACACGACGCAGCTCACCGGTGGCGTGCGTGTCAAAGTAGCCAAGCGGCAGCTTAAGCAGGTGCTCGCTCGTAGTCTTGCGGATATTGGACGCACAGCGAAACGCGGACAGATGCGTGCACATGAGCCCCACGAAATAAGCTACGATGCTTGCCAGGGCAAAACCCACGGCCCACCAGCCATACATCGCGATGTCGCAGGCTTCGCTCCAGTTAGGCGCCACGGCGATCAGATCGCGCGCGACAAGCCAAATGCACACGTACGGGCCAAAGCTCAGCAGCTGCGAGAGCGCCGAGAGCGCCATGCCCAAATACGTTAGGAATTTGCGGTCACCGGCATACGCGAGCAACTCGCCGATGCCTCCACCTTCCCTTTTTGATCCCTTTGCCATGAGATTCCTTTCTAACGGCTTGAGAGTTAACCGTTCTCAACTTATCATTGATATGTTAGCCAAGGCACACAATCGAGCCAGGCGTGGACGTTTTCGCAAAGGAAGGGGACGCTTTTGAAAATGCATCGGGCTGCGACCGACATAACTGAGCTCTACGCACCACAGTTTGAGCAGTTTGGCCTGGAGCTTTCCGGCAAGGGCGCTGTCTTTACCGGCGAGGTGGCAAACGATCGGGCGCACGGACGCGCATGGATCATGCCTCTCTCCCCTGCCTGCATTGTCATGGAGCATTTCATCACCCCGACGCACGATATGTACCTGGCCGAATACACACCCGAGCCGTACGCCTGCGTGAGCGAAGTCAGCGCGCCCACACTTACATGCATGCCCGAGACTGGCATAACGCCCGCGAACCTCAAACCATCGCATGGACCGTGGCCAAACAATGCCGTTTGCAGCTTTATCCAAGATAGCTGTGGCGAGGAATTAAGCCCGCTGTTTGCGGGGGAACTTTATCACTCGCGCTCGGTGCTCTTTTTGCCTGGATATTTTGACGAACTGGAGCACCGCTATCCCACCGAGTTCGCGGGAATCTTTGAGGCGTTTGCCGAGCCATGGCACGAGGAAGCGACGTCTGCCATCTATCACACGCTGCGCCGGATTAACGAGGACCGTGCCCAAACCGTAGGCGGACACGTCTATATGCAGGGCATCGTGGAGACCATGGTCGCGGAGCTCGCCTGTTCGCGCGCGGCCCACAAGCAGGCGCGGCAGGCGGCAGACACACGCGTCAGCATAACCATGGCCGAAGAAGCAACGGCAATGATTGAGCGCACGCTCGACAAAGGCGGACATGTGGGTATCAACGAGGTGGCCGAGAGGCTCTACACAAGCCGCTCCAAACTATGCGCCACCTTTAAGGCCCAAACCGGCGAGTCCCTGGGCGCCTACATTCGCAGACGCCGTATGGAGCGAGCGCAGGACCTTTTGGCAGATAGCGCGCTCACGATAGCGCAGGTGGCAGAGCGTCTAGGCTACCCTCAGCAGGCCGCCTTCGCCCAAGCCTTCAAGCAATACACCGGCATGACACCCACGGCTTGGCGAAGCAAGCATCGCTAAGGCCCAAGCTCCCTGGCCGTAACGGAGCGATTAATTAGCCGCCGCCCGTCAGCTCACCCGGGATCTAAACGTCAAGATGCGCACAATCAAGCGCCTTTTTGATAAGAGGGACAGATCGATCAGCCAAATACAACGGAATGTTGAGCACCCCGTCGTCGAGCTTTAGGTTCTTAAGTGAGTAGCGGACCCTCAATGGAGTCGTCTCCGCATGCTTGTCGGCATAGTACTTAAGGCTCTTGGAATGAACGACCTCTCCCGATTTGACCTCGACGGGAACGATTTCGTTTCCGACCTGAATCAAAAAATCGACTTCGTGCTTCGGCTTCTCGTTTGTCCAATAACGCGGAGCAGCATCTAACTGTGAAAGTAATGCCTGAAGCACATAGTTCTCGGCGAACGAACCTTTGAACTCCGAAAATAGCGCATCCGAGATGGCAAAAGCGGACGCATCCAGCCTTGCCATGCGGCGCAGCAAGCCGACATCAAGACAGTAGACTTTAAATGCCTTGAGGTCATCGTACGCAGAGAGCGGCACACCACCGGCAGCATTAAGGCGAACCGCCGTGATGAGCCCAGCATCGGCAAGCCATTCCAGAGCATCCTCGTATTCTCGAGCACGAGCCCCCTCGCGCACCGCACCCCAAACGAACTTTTTGTTCTCGCGCGCCAACTGAGCTGGAATCGAGTTCCATATTTGCGAAAGCTTGGCGAACTGCGCACGGCCACCATGCTTGGCAAAATCGCGCTCGTAGGAATCCAAGAGATCAGACAACACCTTATCGACCTGAACGATATCGCCCGTCTCCACCCACCGGCCAAGAGCCTCTGGCATGCCGCCGCATGCAAAATAACGACGAAGATGCTCGACGAGACGGACATGGAAGAAATCGGGCACTGTCTCGATCTGATCCAGGCCGCCAAGGTATTCGTCGTAGTTTGCAGCGCCCTCGGCTTTCAGAAACTCGGAAAAGCTCATGGGGCGCATCTCCATGAACTCGACCTTTCCCACCGGAAAAGCGCTGGTCTCACGGGACAAGCGAACGCCCAACAAAGACCCTGCGCATGCGACGTGATACTCGGGGGCCTCGTCACAGAAGTATTTAAGGGCGCCGACTGCAGAAGGACAATCCTGGATCTCATCAATAATAAGCAGCGTTTCGCCGGGCTCGATAGGCTGTCCAAGTGCCAGGGAAAGATTTGAGATGATCCGTCGAGGATCGCGCGTACCTTCGAAAAACTGAGCGTACTCGCTCTGTACCCCAGGTGACGGCTCCTCGAGCGTCAGATACACAAAATTGCGGTACGAGGTTCGACCGAACTCCTTAAGCGCCCACGTCTTTCCAACCTGGCGCGCCCCCTTAAGGATAAGCGGCTTACGATATTCTGACGCTTTCCAAGCGTTAAGCTTGGCAATGATATCTCGCTGCATGGCCGAACCTCCCGCAAAGAATCTTCCGTAAACGTGATATTTCCCACATTTTACCCTAGGTAAAACGTGACATTTATCACATTTACGGAAGTTTTAAGCTCATTTCGCCACACTTTCATCACATTCAAAAGGCGGAGGCGCATTTTGCGCCTCCGTCACCATCTTTCCTATCAGCCCGCCTGACCCGAACGGCCGAGTCGTCACGGAACCGAGGGGCCGAGCGCAGGGCCTTGCCTCTCAATGAGTTCCGCACGAACAGGAGGCGCCAGTGGCGCCTCCGTCGTGAGTCAGGACTGTCCGAAATTGAGAGGCAAGGCCCTGCGCCCGGCCCCTCGGTTCCCGCTTACGAGAGCGACGTTCTCAGCAACTCGTTGAAGAGCTTCGGGTTGCCCTTGCCGCGGCTCGCCTTCATGCACTGGCCCACCAAAAAGCCGATGACCTTCTGGTTGCCGTCACGATACTGCTGCGCCTGCTCGGCACAGTTTGCCAGCACCTCGTCCACAATCGGCTGCAGCGCACCGGCATCGCTCACCTGACGCATACCACGCTCGTCGACGATCTTGTTGGGGTCGTCGCCGGTCTGGGCCATGGCCTCAAAGACCTCGTGCGCCTGGTTGGAGCTGATAGCATCGGTCGCCAGCAGCTTAGCCAGCGCCGCAACCTGAGCCGGCGCGATACCGGACTCGGTCAGCGACACGCCCGCGCCCTTAAGATAGGCGATCATCTCGTTCACCAGCAAGTTTGCAACCGTCTGGGCCTCCTTGCCAGCCATACCGGCAGCGGCGGCCTCAAAAAACTCGGCAAACTCGGGGTCGCCGGCAATCTGCTCGGCGTCGGCCGCCTTAATGCCAAAGTCGGCCTCAAAACGGACGCGCTTGGCATCGGGCAGCTCGGGGATCTCGCCACGGCAGCGGTCGATGAACTCGTCGTCCAGATCGAACGGCGCCAGATCGGGGTCGGGGAACAGACGATAGTCGTCTGCCGTTTCCTTCACACGCATGACCACGGTGCGCTTGCGACTGGGCTCCCAGTGGCGGGTCTCCTGATAGATGATGCCGCCCTCCTCGAGCACCTCGGCCTGGCGGCAGATCTCGTACTGTCTCTTATACACATCTCCGAGCCCACGAGAC
>CABSMS010000004.1 GCA_902478885.1 uncultured Collinsella sp.
CATCCGGTCCGACCGGGCCGCGCGGCAAGGAGATATATTGCCAGACCGGAGGGGCCCCGGGGGCGGGAATCGCGCACTCCATAATTTGTTCACAAACGAATATGTCCCTCAGTCGCGTCCCTGAGGTTATAACTGAAGCATTGGCTTCTGATATTGGCGATGACCAGCTGTTTTATGAGTATTGAGACATCGGTCATCTCTGGAGCGCTACTTTACCCCAAAGGCATCAGCTATTTGTTTCCCATCGGTAAAAGGCGGGTTTTGTTCGCCAAGCGTTCTTATATATAGATAGATACGGGTTCGAACCCATGAAAGGGCGACAAAAAAAGACAGCCAACCGAAGTTGACCGCTTTCTATTCTATGCTGGAGCATCCAGAGGGTGCTTCCGAACTCGTTTTCTCGCTGCCATTCACGCTTTCGAAGCATCTTTCGACCTTCGCAGTCTCATGTTTTGAGGATCTGCCGTGTTTATCACTGTTATCAATGAGTGTGTGGAAGTGATCCTCATACAGATTCATGCGATCCGCCAGAGAACTGAGAAGCATCTTTCTGCAGCCCTCGTTGTCTATCCTCGCATCTCTCAGGTCTTCCGGAAATTCACAAGCAGTCTTAGGGTCAATTTGTTTCTGCTTTCAGAGACTTGTTTGAGAGTTTTTAAAGACAGTTCAAAACAATAAGCGAGACACCATAAAGCAGAGCAAGATGTGCCGGATAGAAAATGTAGAAGAAATATTTCAGCTTCAGCCCTCGCTTGCCATTATAAAGATTGATAAGCAACAACGAAATTATCGCGGCAGCAACATCAGGATTAAAAATATTAGCTGTAGTGAACTCAAATCCGCCGCCAATTATATGGCATGACGAAAGGAGCACTGCACATACTGCAGCAAAGAACATCTTAGCTTTGCTGTCGTGGAATAAATAGAATGCAGCCACAAGCAGAATGCCATACGCACCGCCATCCAGCTTAGTGTATTCAGCTGCCAGTGCTGTCAAAACAATCAGAGCAATTTCTGCAATGTGCCTCTTCCATTTTGAAAGACTTTGTATCTTTTCCAGAATAATCAAAAAGACCAAGGAAATCAGGAGCTCATACATAACATTCTGTTGCCGAAGGTCAAATAGCTGCCCGGTTTGAACGAAATCGTATATGGGCTCCGCAATGATTGCGAAGACAAGCATATTTCGCAGGTACTTCTTTATGTCATGAGTGTGCAAAAATCCCTCAACTATCAAAAAGCAAAATAAGGGAAATGCAATTCTGCCAAGAACATGAAGCACATCCGAAGCCTCGCTTAGAATCGCCCACTGTTCGTCTGATATCTGATTGTACGATGCGTGAGTCATGATTCCATTGGTCAGGACGATCCTGCTTACATGATCGAGAACCATCGAGATGGCCGCTATTATCTTTAATGTGCTGCCGCTAATTCCGTATCTATCTGTTTTCATTTCTTTTTCCTTTCTTTGGGTGGGCCGTCAGGGGTTCAGCCTGCTTCGCAGGCGGCCGCTGCGGCGCTTTCGCGCCTTGCGCGCTGCGCTGGCAAACGCTCGCGCGTTTACTCAGCTCCGCGCCCCCCGACGGGTTCGAACCCATGAAAGGGCGACAAAAAAGACGGCCAACCGAAGTTGACCGTCTCAACAATCTTTGGGTGGGCCGTCAGGGGTTCGAACCCTGGACCTTGGGATTAAAAGTCCCCTGCTCTGCCAGCTGAGCTAACGGCCCGCGGGTGGCATTGTACCACGGTCTGGGGCTATTCCCAACTCCATTGGCCGTTCTGGAAAATCACAACTTCACGTCCATCAGGCGTAATGCCCGCAATATCGATATCGTCCGTGCCAATCATAAAGTCGACGTGCGTGCTCGAAACGTTGACGCCATGCTCTAGGAGCTCTTCTTTGGACATATCATATCCGCCCTCGATGCACTCGGGGAAGCCGACGCCCAGCGCAAGGTGGCAGCTGGCGTTCTCGTCATAGAGCGTATCGTAGAACAGAACACCACTTTCGCGGATCGGCGTGTTCTTGGAAATGAGCGCGACCTCTCCCAGGTGAGCAGCGCCCTCGTCAGTATCGATGATACTTGCGAGCGTTGCCTTGCCCACGCGGGCGTCGTAGTCCACCACGCGGCCGCCCTCGAACTTAATCCAAAAATCGTCGACTTTATTGCCGTGGTGAATGAGCGGCATAGCCGAATACACGATACCGTCGGCACGCATACGATCAGGCGAGGTGAAGACCTCCTCGGTGGGGATGTTGGGGAAGAAGGGATGTCCATCGGGCGTCCTGCCCTTGCCACCGGCCCACTCGTGACCCTTCGTCATGCCAATCGTCAGATCGGTTCCATTTGCCGCGGTGTAATGCAGGTGGTCAAAACGATTGTCGTTCAGGAAGCGCAAGTTCTTTTCGAACGCCGCGTCATGAAGCTCCCAGTCGCTCTCCGGGTCCTGGCCATCGGCACGAGCGGTGTGCAGAATCGCATTCCACAGCTTATAGATTGCAACCTCATCGGCGTCTCCCGGGAACACCTCGCGCGCCCAAGCCACGACCGGCGCGCCGGCGATGCACCACGGGTTGATGTTGTAGTCCAGTCCACGGCGGAAGACCTTGCACTGCGTGTTCCTCGCCTTGGATGCCGCGGCCGGCTTGGCGGGATCGATACCCTTGAGAGCCGCAGGATCCGCACCCTCGATAAAGATAAAGCAGGCACCGTCCTGGGCCAAGGAATCAAGCTGCAGGCGCTTCCACTCGGGCGTCTGCTCAAAATAGCTTTTATCGACATGCTCGTACGTGAGCCTCGTCACGGCATCATCGGCCCAAATGACCGTCACATGGCCAGCGCCGGCGACATAAGCCTCCGCGACCACCAAGCGGGCAAAAGGCGCGCACTCGACCGGAGACTGAACGACAACCTCCTGGCCGGGCTTGACGTTTACGCCCTTGCGGACAACCAGACGCGCATAGTTTTTAATCTTGGGCTCCAGGGCCTTCATGCCCTCCAGAGCTTCTTCGACCGTCAGGGCAGCTCGAATCATGTGCCACTCCATCTATCTATAGAACAGTAAAAAGGCGCGCCGCAAAAACGACGCGCCTTATATCTTAGCGATAAGTATGTATGCAAACGCTACTTCTTCTTGGAGTCCTTCTTGTCCTCCTCGGCAGCTGCGCGCTCGATAAGAGCGTTGAGCTTGTTCTCGGACATGCCCTCGGCCTGCGCGCGGTACATGTTGCGCAAGGGACGAATACGAGCGAAGTCGTAGATAAAGTCACCTAAGATGATGACATAGGACAAAACAATGCCGACCATCTGGACGGGACTGGACACCGTGCCGCCGGGAGCGAAGTAGAGCGAAGCCCAAATTGCCACGACGAGTACCATGCCAATGGCGAGCACAATCCACCAGATGCGACGGCGCTTGGTGTAGTCCTCGTCCTGCTTGAGGAGGATATTCGACACCGTATAGATGCGGTCCTCCTTGGCGCGCTGCTTAGCCTTGCGGGCGCGCTTCTCCTCTTTAGAGAGGCCCTCGAGGTTCTCGCCCTTCTCGAGCTCTTTGCGGCGTGCCTTAGACGAAGCCGGCACGACGCGAACGGAGCTCGCTGCTTGGCGGGCGGGCTTAGCAGATGCGGCAGACTTGCGCGCAACCCCGGTAACTTCGTGGGATTGCGTGCGCTTGTTCGTGGCGCTACGGGTACTCACTTATGCGTTCTCCTTCATGCTTGTGAACTGGGAGCCCGTGATGATCTGGAAGGCCTCGCGATAGCGCTCGGACGTGCCATCGATGACCTCGGCGGGCAGGTGCGGGGTCTCCCCCGTCATATCCCAGTTGGCCTTGAGCCAATTGCGGACGAATTGCTTGTCGTAGCTAGGCTGGATCTTGCCCTCCTCGTAGCTGGCAGCAGGCCAGAAACGGCTGGAGTCGGGCGTGAGGCACTCGTCGATCAGCGTGACCTTGCCATCAATAACACCAAACTCGAACTTGGTGTCGGCAATGATGATGCCACGGGTCGCGGCGTACTCGGCAGCGGCCTTGTAGATCTTGAGGGAAAGGTCGCGAATCTGCGCGGCGATGTCCTCACCCACGATCTCGCAGCAACGCTCGAACGAAATGTTCTCGTCGTGGTCGCCGATCTCGGCCTTCGTGGACGGCGTGAACAGCGGCTCGGGAAGCTTGGAGGCCTCGGTCAGACCCTCGGGCAGCTGAATGCCGCAGACGGTGCCGTTCTCGTCATAGGTCTTCTTGCCCGAACCGGTCAGATAGCCGCGGACGATGCACTCGATAGGAATCGTCTGGGCCTTCTTAACCAGCATGGCGCGGCCAGCGAGGTAGTCACGATACTCAGCAAACTCCTCGGGGAAATCCGCCGGGTCGATGGAAACGAGATGGTTGGGGACGATGTCGGCAAACTTATCGAACCAGAATGCCGAGATGCGATTGAGCACCTCTCCCTTAAACGGAATCTCGTCGGGAAGAATGAAGTCGAACGCAGAAATGCGGTCGGTGGCGACCATCAGCAGGTTTTCACCGGCATCGTAGATATCACGAACCTTGCCACGGGAATCCGGACGACGCTCCATCGTTGTCACGTGAGTCACTCCTTACCTAAATACGACAGAAATGCGGGTTCTTTCCCGCATGTTTTCGCAAACTCGGAGCGGCAGGGACGCGGCCCCTCCTTCACCGAATAGCGAAAAGCTAGTGCTCCATTGTAGTAGATGCCGCGTCCGCCGTGTGCTCGCGGGGCAGATGAATTGTAAAAGTCGTACCCTTTCCAAGCTCCGACTCCACGGATATGTAGCCATGGTGACGCTCGACGATCTGCTTGGTCACGGCGAGGCCGACGCCCAGGCCGCCAGCTTCGCGGGCGCGGCTGGCATCGGCGCGCCAAAACCGCCCGAAAATGCGCGACAGATCGTCCTTGGCAATACCGATGCCGGTATCAGAAACGGCAATGCTGACGTGCCTGCGGTCACTGAGCACCGACACCACGACCCAACCGCCCTCGGGGGTGTAGCGCATGGCGTTGCTCATGAGGTTGATAACACATTGCGTGATCATGTCGGGATCGGCTTCGACGACATCGTCGTGACCCTGGGTCTCGTCCGCAAAACGCAGGCGCAGATCGCGGTCGGCAAACAGACGCTCCTGGCCGTTCACAATCGATCGCACGAAAGGAACCATGTCCACCGGCTCCAGGTTGAGCGGCGCGGTACTGTTTTCCATACGCGATAGGTCGAGCATCTGCTGCACCAGACGAGCCAGGCGACGCGTCTCGGAAGCGACCGTCTCCAGATGCTCATCGTCGGTGGGATACACGCCGTCTTGCATGGCCTCGACCGTTGCAAGCATTGCCATGAGCGGTGTGCGCAGCTCATGAGCCACATCGGAAGTCAGGCGCTTCTCGTGTTTCATGTCCTTCTCGAGCGACGTGGCCATCTCATCGAATGTCTCACCCAGCTGATCGATCTCGTCATCACCGCGCAGCCCCGTGCGAGCCGACAGGTCGCCGTCACGGATTTGCTTTGCGGTACTGGTGATGCGATGAATCGGTTTGGTGAGCATGCGCGACACGAGCGATCCGATAACGACCGAAATGCAGATTGCAACAACCGCGGCGAGGGCCATGGCGTTAAAGGTCTTCTCCCTAAACGCGGAGTCCGCCTTGGTGAGCAGAGCGTCGGAGCCGATGGCCCACAGCTTTACCTGTCCGACATGCTCGCCGGAAGACGTTACAATCTCGACGTTAGCAACGCTATCGGAGTCGGTTGGAGCAGACGAGACCGGGCTATGCGATGCCCTCTTGCCGCTCGTGTCGTCGGTCGTAGCCTGGTTTTCGCGTACATCGGCGGTGGCGCTTGCCGAGGGCCAGGAATCGTCATAAACGATCACACCCTTTTTATTGACGACCTGCATGCCCAGATCGTCGGAAACCAAACTCGACGTTGCGACCGTGCGCAGTTCTCCCGCGGTCCAAGAGCCGTTTTCCTCATATGAGGTCGCCAACTTCTCGGCAGCGGAATTTGCGATTTCGACGATATTGGAGCGTGTGTAATCCGAAAAGACCGTGCCCCACACAACAGAGACAACGCCCACCAGCACCAATACCGTCATGAGCGATGTCAGAGCAAAAGCAAGTGCCATGCGCGAGGGATAGCTCATCGTTGGCCGTGAATCGGAACGAGGCGTGTTCCAACTAGCCTTGGAACCCGCCTCGCTCTCCTGCTTGTGCTTTTGTCCGATTTCAAAGCGCGCAGGTGTCATATGTGATTTCCCTATTTCTCGTCCGACTTATCGGTCTTGGCCGGAGCCTCGAAGCGATAGCCGACACCATGGACGGTGTAGAGCCACTTGGGCTTCTTGGGATCATCGCCCAGCTTGGCGCGAAGATTCTTCACGTGGCTATCGATGGTGCGCTCATAGCCCTCAAAGTCATACCCGAGCACTTTCTCGACCAGCTCCATGCGGTTATACACACGGCCGGGATGGCGGGCAAGCGTGGTGAGCAGCTTAAACTCGGAAGCCGTCAGATCGACTTCCTTGCCCTCGACCAAGATCTTGTGGCCCGAGATATCGATGACCAGATCGCCGAAGTCGAGTACCTCGACGGCGGGCTCGTCGGCCTGATGGGCACGGCGGAACAGAGCGCGAACGCGGGCGACGAGCTCGCGCGGCGAGAACGGCTTAATCAGATAGTCGTCGGCGCCGAGCTCAAGACCGATAATACGGTCCTCGATCTCGCCCTTAGCCGTCAGCATGATGATGGGGACATCCGAGGTATCGCGAATGGTGCGGCAAACGCGCTCGCCGGGAATCTTGGGGAGCATAAGGTCGAGCACGACCAGGTCGAACTGATGCTTCTCGAACTCCTCGATCGCGGACTGGCCGTCGCCGACGCCCACAACCCAGTAGCCTTCGCGCTCGAGATAGGCAGCGACGGCGTCACGGATTGCCTTCTCATCCTCGACCAGCAGAATCTTTTTTGCATCTGAAGCCATAACACGGCCCCCCTGTCTCAATTAGCTAAGAACAAGCCCATTTTAACGCACCTGAGCCCGCCGGATGCCGCTATGACGCGGCAGCTCGGCGGGCGGTACTCACAATTACAACGCGTTTATTCCCCTGTTGGCGCCTTTTTAACCCCTCTAAGCTTAAAGAGAGAATAGGCGTGCAGTGACCGTCTCTGGTATACCCTGGCTGTTGCGCACCGTGGCGTACGTAAGGAATGAGTCCGATTTTCCCGCCGTAGCTGGATAATCGCCATACTCCAAAGCGCGGTCGGGCGACAGCAGCGAGCCATAGGTCTTGGCAGAGGTGTCGATCAGAAAATGCGACGCCTGTACCTTAACAAGGTATTTATTCTTCTTGCCAGCCGCACATGCGAGCGGCTCGCGTGACAGAAAGAGGTACGGCCCTCCCTCATTACCGATATACGTGCCCATATTGCCCAGGCTGCCCACGCCGCTATAGGCCGCCTCGATAGAAAACACGAAGGTATCGCCCATATACACGGCCTCGAAAGGCGAGACTGACGAGGGAAGGACTAGCTGGGCACGCTTGGTGTTGTTGCCGTCGGTCAGATCGATTGCCGTTATGCCGTAGTAGACGCCCTCGTCGTTGCGGACACGCGGCGAGATGGTCAAAATGCCGTCGCTCGCGCGCGGGGCCGATGCAAAGCGGCCCGTCGATTTCCAAATTGTCTCGGCCTTGGATTCATCAAGTGAGCGACGATAGCAAAACGAATCACTACTCGTTTTATTGCCGCCTGCCGAAGGCATTTTATACCAGATGACTGATGACCCGAACGCCGTAAACAGGGGCGGATCATAGTCCTTGCCACCTCGATCGAGCTCAACCACATCGCCAGAGAGCGAAGCGCCCGACAGATTTTGAGCGTAGAGCTTCCACGATGAATTGGCAAAGTTCATCTCAACCCACGCGAATACGCCGTCGCCGGCGCGGACATCGTAGAATGCATATCCCGTGCCCTCGACAGGATCCTCGATTAATGTGGTAAGCGAGCCATCGCCCAGGTTGAGCACACCGAGCGTGTTGGCGTGCAATGCCGATGCGGGCGCCATCATCGCCGCGGCGTAATCGCCGTCGCAGTAGTACAGCAGCGTACCCAGAGGCAGCGTCCACGACGCCGCCGGCTCAAGATCGATGTCGACAGCCTCATACTCATCCGTAATCGAGATAATTTTGGAATCGTCCTTGATAACCTGCGGCTCGCCGGCGGCATCATCGCTGGTACCCGTTTTTTTCGAGCATCCGGCAAGCACCGTGGCAGCGCCCGCGGCAGCCCCACCGAGTACAAAGCCGCGACGCGATATTCCGTTCTTGATGTGATCGGCGATACCCATTAGGCGATCTCGGCGCGAGCGGCCTCGATGGCGCGCGTAAGCTGGTCGGCGCAGGAGGTCTTTTTCATACCGCAGGTATTACCGGCGAGAACCTCGATTACGCGATCGGCAGGAGCGCCCTCGACCAGCTTGGAGATAGCCTTGAGATTGCCGTCGCAGCCGCCGGTAAACTCAACGCCCATCACCTTGTTGCCGTCATCGGAAAGGTCAAGGTGAATATTGCGAGCACACACGCCCTGAGGCTTGTAATCAAACGAAATCATGCGATCCCCTCTCAGAATGTTATTCGAGACGACTATTATCCCCGTCTTTCCCTAAATGCAACGAGGCGCTTCGCCGGCAACACACATTACCAGCAAAGCGCCCTAAAAAGCTAACGTTATGCCCGAACCTACTCGAAGCTCAGCTGCTCCAGACGATCAAAGACCGTGTCAATACGGGTGAGGAAGTCCCACGGATCAAAGATCTCATCGAGCTTCTCCTGGCTGACGGTGCAGCGCGGGTCAGCCTCGAGACGCTCCTTAAAGGTAGGGCCGGAGACACAATCCTGTACCTCGTGCCAGGTTGCCATGGCGTTCTCCTGCACAATGGCGTACGCGTCCTCGCGGGTGATGCCCGTGTCGACGAGGGCGAGCAGCACCTTGGAGGAGAAGATGAGGCCGCGGGTCTTATTGAGGTTGGCCATCATGCGGGCAGGGTACAGCTGCAGGCCGTCGATAACGCGAATGAGGCACTGGAACATGTGGTCGAGCGCGATGAAGCTATCGGCCTGGGCGACGCGCTCGGCAGAGGAGTGCGAAATGTCACGCTCGTGCCACAGGGCGACGTTGTCGAAGGCAACCTGCGCGTTGGCCTTCACGACGCGCGACAGGCCGCAGACCTTCTCCATGGTGATGGGGTTGCGCTTGTGCGGCATGGCGGAGCTGCCCTTTTGACCCTCACGGAACGGCTCCTCGGCCTCGAGTGTATCGGTCTTCTGCAGATTGCGAACCTCGGTAGCGATGCGCTCACAAGTGGCCGCGGTGGTGGCAAGAACGCCGGCGAGGTAGGCGTGATGGTCGCGGCTGATAACCTGCGTGGACAGCGGGTCGTGAACCAGGCCCAGGTGCTCGCAGACGTACTCCTCGACGAACGGCTCGATGGAGCTGTACGTGCCGACAGCGCCCGAGATAGCACCGAAGGCAACATTCTTGCGGGCGTCCTCAAGACGATCCAGATCGCGCTTGAGCTCCCAGGCCCAAGAGCCAAACTTCATGCCGAAGGTCATCGGCTCGGCATGGATGCCATGAGTACGTCCGGCACAGAGCGTGTTGCGCTCCTCGAAGGCACGACGCTTGCAGATCTCGCCGAGTTTCTTGACGTCCTCGATGATCAGGTCGCAGGCCTGGGTGAGCTGGTAGCACAGGGCCGTGTCGCCCAGATCGGAGCTGGTCATGCCATAGTGAACCCAGCGGCTGGGCTTGGGGTCGCCCTCGGGAACATCGGCATCGATGTACTCCTTCATGTTGGTCAGGAAGGCAATGACGTCGTGGCGCGTGACTTCCTCGATCTCATCGACCTTCGCCTTCTCAAAGTTGGCATGGTCGCGGATCCACTGGGCCTCGTCTTTGGAAATACCGATCTTGCCGAGCTCCGCCTGGGCCTCGCAGGCCAGAACCTCGATTTCCTGCCAAATGGCGTACTTGTTCTCGAGGGAGAAAATGTGTCCCATCTCCGGGCGGGTATAGCGATCGATCATAGCGGCTCCTTTTTGGTTATTGGCACGTTGGTCGTAACCCAACCATTGTACCGTGCGCAGGTGCAAGTATGGGCAGCAGGCATTAACCTAACATTTTGGAATTGGAGCGACCATGAGGACGTCCGCGCATTTGCTTCGCAAATACGCACCGGCTGCGGTCGGCAGACCCGGTCCGCGCACACGCACGGGCACAGCGGGTTGGACCCGACGTTCCCGAGGTCCCCCGTACTCGATGGAGCGGGCAACGGGACATCCGCGTATTTGCTTCGCAAATACGCACCGGCTTCAGGCGCCCGTCGGCGCCTTCGCCTGCTCGCTACAAACGCTTCGCGTTTGCTTAACGCTCGCACCCTGGCGGGTTCGAGTCCCGGCGCTTGGTAGTAAAAAGCACGGCAACGTAACGCTGCCGTGCTTGTGCTTTTTACTGGAGCGGGCAACGGGACTCGAACCCGCGAGTGTCAGCTTGGGAAGCTGATGCCTTACCACTTGGCGATGCCCGCATATGTGGGGGATAGTATAACGCGGTTGTCTTGTTCGATACAAGGGTGGCGATGCTTGTTTTAGCTGTGGAGATTCGTTTGAAAATCGCGTCAATTGTGGAGACGAGGACCTTTGACTTCCTGTTCTCCCTATCTTCTACCTGCACTTTTGCTTGATTGTTGTATTTGAGCTCAATTTGTCAGGAATTGGGCAAGCTTTTGGTCAGGCTCCGGTACTTACCCGCATGAACCTCGGGGGTAGCCTCATCCTACGCGTCGCAGCCTCCCCGTGCGGCGCACGAGGGATAAGGAGCAGCCATGTCCAACGCACCCACGCACTCTGTCCACAGCGCAATCGCAACAGGTCCGCTGCTCCTGCTCCTCTTCCTGCTTTTCGGCTGCCTGGCACCGGGAGCCGCATTTGCCGTCGATGGCTACGACCAGCTCGGCTTCCGCACTATTAGCGATGATTGTGGACCCTTCTTCATCGGCAAGTATGAAGCTCAAGACACCTCGATTGCCTACTGCATGAACCAGGAGCGCCCCGGCCCCACCAAACCGGGCGGCCCATGGCTCAACTTTGATCAAGGCTGGGTGTGGCTCGACGACGAGTTCGCGGCAATCGTTTGTCACGGATATCCAACCACCACGTCGTTTGGCGGTTACCATCTTTCACCCGATCGCGCCCGCGCCGCCACCCAGCTTGCCGTATGGATGCTCAACGGCACCACCCATGTCGACGGCACCTACTCCTACACGACCGCTCAGGGTAAAACCAAGAGCGGACACTTTACCGCCGACAATGAAGTCGTGGCGGCTGCGCGGTGGCTCCACGACAGCGCAAAATCAGGAAGCATCAAAGCCGCTCCGCACCGCGCGCGACGCTATCTAGGGGCCGTATCGGGCGGCAGCAAACGTCAAGACATGCTCTATGTACTGCCGGCGGTCTCTGTTTCCTTCCAAAAGCAGTCTGCTAACACCGTTATTACCAGCGGAAACAATACCTATCAGTTTACCGGGGCAACATTCGATATTTTTGAGAGCGCCAGCGGCGCGCGTGTTGGTACCATCCAGATGGACGGCAACGGTCGAGCACAGGCAACACTCCTACCCAACACGGCGTACTACCTGATTGAAACGAAGGCGCCGGCCGGCTATGTCCCCCGTCGTGATCGCATCGCCTTTACCACGGGGAATGACGGCGGGCGGGTCGCCATTGATGAACAGCCCGGCACCATCAACCTGCGTATCGTAAAACTCGATGCCGCGACGAATGCCGGCCCCCAGGTGGGATCTTCACTCGCAGGAGCAGAGTTCACGTGCGTATCACAATCAACCCCTGGATGGGCGCAAATCCTCACGACCGACGAAAGCGGTCGGGCCACTCTCGCCGATGTCCCCTTAGGAACCTTTACCATCTACGAATCAAAAGCCCCCGAGGGCTACCTGCCATCCAACGACAGCTGGACCTATACCGTTGGAGCCGACCAGCTCGGCGATTCAGGCGTGGTCGAGATCGAATCTCGCGTTTCCGATATCCCCATTGCGTTTGACCTTGAGATTTCCAAATTCAAGGATTGCGGCAATAGCGACCAATCCGGCCTGGAGCAGCCGGCGGAAGGTGTTGTCTTTGAGGTTGTCAGCAACAGCTCTCAGCAGGTTGTTGGCACACTGACCACAAACGTCTATGGCTTTGCCTCCACCAAAGATCAGCCCGAAGCATGGTTCGGCGCAGGCAAGCGACCCGCCGGTGTCCACGGAGCCATCCCATACGACCGCGCCGGCTACACGGTTCGCGAGGTTCCGGAAACCGTCCCCGAGGGTTTTAAACGTGCAGGGGAATGGACCGTCGGGACCAATCAGATTTCAGACGGCGCCGAGCTTCAATATATCGTGGACAACCACGCTCTGTCGACGCATCTCCAGATTGTAAAACGCGATGCCCAAACAGGCGCTTCTGTTCCCCTAGCCGGATTCACCTTCCAACTCCTCGACAGCAATCACGAACCTGTCTCACAAACTTGTTGGTATCCAGCACATAACGTAATGGACACCTTTACGACTGACGCGACCGGGACCGTCACACTGCCCGAATCGCTCGTGCCGGGCACCTATTATGTACGCGAAACCTCGGCCAAAGAGCCCTATCTTGTCGGCGGAGAGATCGAGGTAAACATACCCGCCGACATGAACCTAACGCCCGTTGCAATCGCCTCGTATTATGACCACGCCGCGACCGGAAACATCAGGATCGTTAAAACCGATGCCATAGACGACAGCAGCCTCGCGGGCGCCGTCTTTCAGATCCGTGCCTCGGGTGATATCGTGCGCCCCGACGGTAGTATTGCCGCGCTCGACGGTGAGACTGTCGCTACCGTCACGACGGATGAAACTGGAGAAGCACGCGCGGACAACCTCCCACTGGGATCTGGCACCGCACGCTACGAGGTTGTCGAGACTCAAGCGCCGGCAGGCTTCTTGCTCGATCGGACAACCCATATTGTCGACCTTACTTATGCCGACCAGAAAACACCCGTTGTAGAAGCACGGCTTAACGTATCCGACAATTACACCAAGGTTGATATCTCCAAGGTCGATGCAAGCGGTGAGCAGGAAGTGGAAGGCGCACAACTCACCTTATATGGTCCCGATAAAACCGAAATAGACTCCTGGACCTCATCCGACAAGCCACACCGCGTCGAACATCTTGCACCCGGCACCTACTCGTTGCGCGAAATGATGTCTCCGCGGACCTACGACCTTGCCGAGGAGATAACGTTTGAAATAAAGGATACGGGAGAAGTCCAATCCGTCGCGATGAAGGATGCGCCCATCGAGATCAAGGGACAGGTCGACAAGCGTCAGGAACTTGTCCAACCTATCGAAAAGGGCCTGTTGGCTAACGGCGATGGTAAAAACCGCGCCACGACGCAAACCAATAGCGATGGGCTTTTCTCCTATACCATCGACGCTCGAAACGATTCTGCTACCTGGGTTGATGAGTTCACAATTACCGATGATCTTGAGTGTGCCGAGGACGATACAGCGAGATTCGTCTCAATCGAAACCCCCGTCGCCATCGGCGACCTCAACGGTCTGTGCAACGTATGGTATCGCACGACACCGTTGGACTCGACAGACGTCGATGAGCCGGCAAACGCGACACTTGACGATGGGCACGAAAATCCTTGGCTTGAGTCCGACGAAGTAAGGGAGAGTCTGGGTGAGGATTGCCGCCTCGTCGATTACGACGGCTGGCACCTCTGGAAGGCGGATGTCTCGACCACGGAATCCACCACACTCGAGGCGAAAGAACTCGACCTTGCGTCCAATACCGTCGTAACGGGCATTCGAATTGAATACGGTGCGGTGGCCGCCGACTTTACGACTCGAAGCGATGCGGATTCTTGGACCCGCGATGATCTCAAAGATGAGCACGACGACCTTGACGATACCAAAGCAATCCTTGGCACAGACGCTCGGGGCGCAGTCGTGCACATGCAGGCAACGTCGGCTTATACGCCCCAAACCGCACTCACCAACAGCGCGCGCGTCGATCTTTGCCGCAACGGTGGCGGCGATAAACTTGAGTCACATGACGAGGACAGCGTTATTCAACGCTGTACCCTACCGCAGGACCTACCGGCAACAGGATCAGTTCCCATCGCCGCTTGCATCACCGCGCTCCTGACCTCGGGTGCCGCAGCCCTATGGTTCGCTCGCCTTAGGTCGATCCCAAAGAAGCGCTAGCGCGATGAAAAAGCGGGCGAGCCAGTCCCCTGGCTCACCCGCTTTCAATCATGTAAATCGCCGTATCTACTCTGCAGACGAAGATCCACCATCAACGATTGCTTGCTCGGACTCAGGAATCCCATCGGCACCCGTGCTCTGTTCTTGCTCCACCTCTTCGCTGATTGCGGAGGCGGGGGTCGAGCCCTTTGCACCCACGATGTAGGCGGCCCCAAATCCTAACGCAATGGCAATCAAGGTCAAAATCACGTAGACAGGCCAATGGCGCTTAATATACGAAAACACGTTGACTCCTTAGAGCTCCGTCTATGAACGGCGGATAACCTCGGTCACGACCTCGGATACCGTGGCAATGTTCGTCGGGTTGACATTGTGGGGCAGGTCGTCCTCGGTACGAGCGCAAGCCAGACGCGTGCCGTCCACACCGGCGATGGTGAGGGCTCGGCGGCTCGCCTCGAGCGCGGCATAGGCATCGGTCTTGGCATAGGGCATCTCGAGCGCGCCACAATCGACATGGAACGACTTGCAGACCTTGCTGACCAGGTTCATGATACGGCGATCGCCCTTGAGCAGTTGCTGTTCGCCCTCGACCGTCACAACCGAAAGCCTACCGGCGCCGACGGATTCAAGATTGATAAAGAATACGCCGCGGAGCTTATCGCGATGCGAAGCCAAGAAGGCCTTCATGCCGGCGCCATCACAATCCGAGGCGCCGGTTGCCACAAACCAGATATCGTGACCGAGCAGCTCATCATCGCCCATAGAGGCGACAGCCGAGAGCATATCTTCGGAAGAAGCGCCATCGGAAGACGTAGCGCCACCCTTCCAGCCATCGTTATCGTCCTCGAAGTTATCCCACGAACCGATGCCGCGACCGGACTTTTTGGCATCGTAATCGTCTTCGACGCCCAGCCAGTCACTCATGCTGTCCTGCTCGTTTTTCTTTTTACGACCGAACAGGCCACCCAGGCCGCGCTTGCGAGACTTGGGTGCCGCCGGGGCGGGAGCCGAAATGGTCTCGATCGGCTGCGCGCCCGACGCAACGGGCATAGGAGGCGCAACGGGTGCCGATGTGGGTTCGGGACCCTGGGCAGTAGCAAAGGGGTCGTTGACCTGGGCAGAGGGATCGGGAAGGTCGAACAGCGACGTGCGAGACGCAACGTTTGCCTGCTTCATAGACGGCAGCGACGGATCGGGGACCGAAGCCAGCGGAGACGAGGAAGGTGCAGGCGACGGTGCCGACGCCGGATCGGGAACATTCATCTGCGGACGCGGCGATGCCTGGGAGGAAATCTGGGCCATAAGGGAATCGACTGTTTCGTCCTGGGTGGGAGCAACATCGGCAACCGTGGCACCGGAACCGCTCGGGGTCGGCATGGTGAAAATCTGCGTGGAGTAAGGCCTCGACTCATCCGTCTCGGGAGTCTCGGAAACCGCAGACACTTCCTCCTGCTCGACCTCGGTCGAATCATCTTGCTCGGCTGCCGCGTACTGCTCTTCGTCAGAGTTGGCCTCGACGGGCTCGTCCTCGGCAGCATCCTGAATTTCGGCAGCATCAATGGGCTCGTCATCGTCCACCGCGTCGCCCTGCTCATCGGACACAGGAAGGGGCTCGGCAATCGCGGTGCCCTGCTTTTCAAACGTTATCGTGGAATCGAACTGCGCGGCATCAAACGACATGGTGCTATCGACGTGCTGCTGAGCCTCGAAAGACGTTGTCGCCTCAACAACATCCGCGGACGTCGGTTGCTGGGACTCAAAGGACGTTGTAGCTTCGGCGGCGTCGACGGGCGCGGACTGCATAGCCTCGTTCTGCTCAAACTCTTGCGCCGCGCGCTCACGTGCCGCCTCGGCTGCCTGCTGCTGAGCGATAGCCTCCTGCTCGGCAGCCTCGCGTGCGGCAGCGCGCTTCTCCTCGAAATCGTCGACAAATTTCCTGCCCTTTGCAAGCGCACCCTTAAAGAAGCTGGAAGCGCTGGCGCCAATCGAAGAGAACGCGGATGCAATATCGGCATGGGGCGTTGCCGCGGGAATCTCGGCAGAGAAATCAGTATCGCTCTCGTAAGACACGCGCCTCGGCTGTTCAACGTAATCGTCGTCAGACTCGTCCGCAACGTCTTGCGCCGGCGTGGCGGGAGCCAAAATGTCCAGTCCTGCCGCGGGATCGATCGCGGACACCGCCTCGGGCTCGGCAACGGCAACGGTAACCGCGGCAGACTCATCATCCGCAGTGACAACGGGCGCAGGCTCGGGCTCAAACGTCGGCTCCTCGCCCTCCTCGTAATCGAGCGTGCAGGACTCGGGAAGCATTCCGAGCGCACGGATGGCATCCGAACCAAAGCGGATGTTGCCGGCGGCATTGCGATAGAGCTTGGGCTCGGGCTCGGCCGCGACAGGCTCCTCCACCGGCTCGGCAGCGGAAACCTCGTCATTGAACTCTTCAGCCTGGACAGCCTGATTCTGATCCTCGGGCACGATGGCGCCAATCAGCGTCTCGTCGGCAGACGCACCCTCAAAGCCCTCGATCTGCTCGTCGAAAGCCTCGCCCTGTTCGGGCTCAGTCTGAGTGTCGGGAGCAATCGGCTGACCGAACTCGTCCTCGGCGTAGGTAGGCTCTTCGTACTCGATGGTGTTGCCGTAGTCGTTTTGCTGCTGGGCCGCGGCATACTCCGCCGCTGCACGCGCCATTTCCTCGGCACGACGCTTTTGCTCCCCAAAATAGGTATCGAACGGAACATCGTCGGGAAACTCGTTTTCGCCCTGGAAGGGAGCAACGTTGTCCATAACGCCGAGCATAGCGGCGACAGAAGACTTGTTGCACACCGCGCCGGACGTATAGGGAAGAATATGGCGGTTAGAGATGATGTTTGCCGCGTTGGCAAGCGCAACGAGGGAAGCGAGGATCGCGACAATCCACAGCAGAACCTTGAGCGCGCCGGGGAGCGGCAGGATACGCAGGATGGCAACGGCAGCGGGGGCAACCGTGGCAACGGGCAACAGCTTGGCGATGAGCGCACGATACGAGGCATAAGGCTCGCGGGCGAGCAGCTCAGCACGGGGAGAGTCGTAGTGTGCGACAACGACCACCGGGCGGTTGCGCGGAGATGCGAGCGGGCCCGAGGCCTTGTGGTAGGCGATGACATTTTGGCTCACGCCCGTCTTGCCCAGGCGCGAAACCACGGGGCGGCCCGTGCGCTCGAGCACGTAAAGAACGGCACCGACAATGGCCAGCAAGGTGCCGACCAAGCCGATACCGCCGCCGATACCCATCAGCAGGGCGCCGGCAAACGCAAGAATACCGGTAACGGCAAATGCCAATCTACTGGGCGCCGGGGCATTGAACTCCTGAACCTCGGGATCAAAGCCGTGGTTGCGGAAGATCTGAGCGATATCCTCGGCAGCCAAGCGCTCTTCTTCGCTGCATGCCGGCGTAATGCCGGTGTTCTGCAGCAGGTGGTTAATATAGTTCTGGGTGTTCGCCATGTGCGCTCCACATCCATAATCCGACAAATAGGCCCAATGCATGCACATTAGAACCGTATATAGTCGAAAGTATACCCCGAGCGAGCGCAAACGACCGAATTCGGGCCATCTTAACGCCCCGAGCGGACAAGGATATAGCCTAATCTCCATATCGGACTAAAATCATGGCAGCAAACCACCTTCTCATGCGAGGACTCTATGACGGCAAGCGACGCGACCGCAACAATTAAAAAGGGGAATTCGGAGCCCGGTTTCGATAAAACGGCTCAGCGCATCCTCAATCTTTTCTTTGTGCTCAACAGCTCCCCCGAACCGCTGACGACCGAGCAGATCGTCTTGGATTCTGACCTGGGATATGGCTCGGGCAACATCGACTCGGATAAGCGCAAGTTTCGGCGCGATCGTGACAAACTGCTCGAGCGTGGCATCTTAATCAAGGAGGTTCGCCCCGCCGGTGCGCAGGAGACCGAGGAAAGCTCGTGGACAATCGACCGCGAGCACACGTTTGCTGCAGGCGGCCTCATCACCGCAGACGACGCCGATATCCTACTCAACGCCATCGACCAGACGCTAGCGGCCGGCTCTTCCACCTTTGCCGCGCCGCTTGCCGATATTCGCTCCAAAATTGCCTACCTCACCGGCATGTCGGCGGTGGACGAAGTACCGATCCGCCGCTCTCCCACCGTCGATGCGGTATGGAGCGCCTTTGCCGAGCGATGCGCGCTGCGATTTTTATATCAGAACGGACGCGGCGAGCAGAAAGAACGTACCGTCTGTGTCTACGGCATGTTCGAACGCGAGGGCGTGGCGTACTTCTGCGGCCTCGACAATGTCACCGACGACATCAGGACATTCCGCTGCGACCGTATCGTTCGCGCATGGCGTCCTTCGAAGGCCTACGCCATCCCTGCGGACTTCAATCTCAACGACTATCTGTTCTTTGAATTCGATTTCGCCGACCGACCGCCCGTTGCAGCCACGTTCTCGTTCGCCCCTCAGACGCAGATCGATATGATCAACGGCCTCACGCGCGGGCGAGGTGAGCTCGCACACACCGATGCGGGATGGATCTGGACCGTTGACGTGCGCGACCTTGAAGCCGCCGCCTCATTTTGCATGGTCCACGCCATGGACGGCATGAGGCCCATGGCCCCCAAATCGCTCAAGCAGGCGTGGAACCACCTCATTGAAAGGACGGTGCACGAGCATGCCCGTGCGTAAACTCACCAGCGAGCAGAGACTCTCGCGCGCCATCGACATCATGGAGGCCCTCTACGCCGCCGGCGAGAGCGGCATGACACGAACCGAAATTTGCGACCGCTTTGACATCACGGGAGTATCGCTCGACGAGATTCTCGAGATCGTCTCGACGCTCGCGGACCGAGAATCGGGTGCGCGCATCATCTGCGAATGCCACGGCGAGCGTGTGGTCCTCACCGGTGACGCCGGACGTGTGCTACCGCTGCGTCTGAGTGCCGCCGAAGGCGCTGTGCTCAACCACGAACTTGAATCGTTGGGGATCGAGCCGCAGACGGCAGCTCGGATTCGACATGCCCTTCTGCCCGAAGAGCTCGGCTATAACCAGCGCGTCTTTGACACCGTCAACCACGGGTCACACTGGCAGCAGCTGAGCTGCGCCATTCAGGACGGCGTTCGCTGCCGCATCTCGTATCGCTCGATGGACGATGCACGGCCACGCGAGCGTCTGGTCGACCCCTTGCGCATTACGGTAAACGGCGACCAAACATACCTGATTGCCTGGGACATCGCGGTCGATGAGCAGCGCACCTATCGCATGGATAAAATCGAGGGACTCACCTTGACGGAAGACTCCGTCGTGCCTCACACACCGGGCGTCGCATCCCTCCACGATTCCCTTGCCCGGACGCAGCGTAGCGCAAAGCTCTTGATGCCATTCGATATGGCGGAGCATCTGGACTGGGCCGGCATCACCCTAATCGAGCGCAGCGGGGCAGACATGGCAACGGTAACCGTGCATTACGGCTCCGAGCGTTGGCTACTGAGCCAGATAATCGCAGCGGGCGGAGCCATCCGCATCTTGGATGACCCCGCCCTGTCAAAGCGTCTGTGCGATATGGCAAAAACCCTCGTCTGTCCGCTTTAGCGCCGCCGCTCGTGGTGTGCGCGCCACAGTTGCAGATAGTGACCGATCTGCGCCGATTCGATGCGCTGGTAGGAGCTCGTGGGCAGCGACGTTAAGAACTTCTTCCCGTAGCCCTTCGTCACCAGGCGCGGGTCGGCCAGAATCAGCACGCCGCAATCGGTCGACGAGCGGATAAGGCGGCCGGCCGCCTGCTTGACCTCGAGCACCGCCTCGGGCAGCGAATAGCGCGCCCAAGCGCGGTCTTCGCGCAGGTTGCGCTCGCACGAGAGCGGGTCCGTGGGACTCGAGAACGGCAGCTTGGGAATGATGACGCAGCGCAGCGTCTCGCCGCTGGCGTCGAATCCCTCCCAGAAGGCCTTAAGCGCAAAAAGCGATGAAGTCGGCTCGTTGATAAACCGATCGCGCAGGCGACGAAGAGATGAGTTGCGCTGCTGGCAGTTGAGCTCCAGACCCGCACGGGCCATCTTGGGCTCAACGCGGGCGTACAGGTCTTCCATGTCGCGCCGATTGGTGAACAGTGTGAGCACCGATCCGCCCATGGCAAGATGGGCGTCGACCAGCACGCGCTCGAGCGCCGTAAGATAGCTCTCGCGATCGCGCGGATCGGGGATATCGCCCGCAACGACTACAGCCATGTTCGAATCGAAGTCGTAGCTCGAGTCCAAGTGCAGCGATGAGGATGTTGAAGCACCGATGCGATCGAGGCCGACCGCGTGGTTAAAGTGTTCAAAGCTTTTGGACACCGTCATGGTCGCCGAGGCAAAGATAGCCGTGTGAACCTCGGGCAGCCACTCGGTTGCCAAGGCCTCGCCAATGTCGATGCGCTCTGCGGTCATTGACTCTCCGCCGGCACGCAACCTGCGATTGACCTGCAGTGAATACACGTAGTGTTCATCGGCGCCATCAATGATGAGTTTGAGGTTCTCGGCCAGCTCGTGCAGGCGGCGCGAGATATCGCCCAGGTCGACAACAACCTCGGGCTTGTCGGCGGCGACGGCTTGCACCAGCGCGTCGACGCTCTTGTCAGCCTGTTCCAATGCGTCGATGGCAGCGTAGGCCGACTGTAAGAAATCATGCCAGTCGTCAGATTCGCGCAGTTCGGGGCCAATCCATAGATTGGCACTGTCATAACCCCCACGGGCACGGCGACCGAGCTCGCGAACGCCATCGAACACGTCGGCGATTGCCATGCTCGCGCGCGCAACCGACGACGTTGCCTTGGCAGTAAGGCCCAGATAGAGCGTAGAGCCCTCGGAGGTTGCCAAATCACGGGAAACCTGGCTTAGCGCGCCGGTGCTCGAGCCACCCAGGCGCTCAAACAGAACGCGTGATTCGTCCGCCGACACCACGCGCGCCCACTGACGGCGCGCCTCGCGCTCGATGGAATGGGCCTCGTCGATTACCCAATGACGAATCGGAGGCAAAATCCTGCCCTCGGCCGCAACATTGCGGAACAGCAGGGAATGGTTGGTGACCACCACATCGGCGTGCGCCGCACGACGGCGAGCGCCGTGGACCAAACATTTATCAGGGAAAAACGGGCAGAGGCGACGAGCACACTCGCGCGAGGCCGTCGTAAAGTCGGGGCGGTTGACGCTGCGCCACCGAATGCCGAGCGAGTCGAGGTCGCCATCGGCTGATTGGCAGACGTACGCCATAATGACCGCGACCGCCGTGAGCGTGTCCGCCGGATCGCGCTTGGTGGTAATCTCGACCTGGCTGCGGCTCATGCGCTCAAGCTTGCGCAGGCACGGATAGTGGTCATACCCCTTGAGAGCGCAAAATGACAGACCACCGTCCAGTTGCTCGGCAAATTTTGGCAGCTCATGGTACATGAGCTGGTCGGCAAGATTGTTCGATTTGGTCGCAATACCAACCGTGATGTTGTTACGGCGCGCTGCCTCGGCAAAAGGTACCAAATAGGCCATCGATTTGCCGACGCCCGTACCCGCCTCAATTACACGATGAGTGCCCGTGACCAGTGCATCGCGGACCTCGAGCGCCATCGCGATCTGCTCATCACGCGGCTCGTAGGTGGGATACATGCGATTGACCAGGCCACCTGGCGCATAGTCTGCCTCAATCTCCTCACGACTCGGCATCTTGAGGACCGGCAGTTCGTCGGCGTCCACCCGATCGTCGGCGCGATCGGCCTTGAGAACGTCAGCACGAGCGGCGCTGAGAGAGAAGATAGAACCAGGGTTCTGCCCCGCCAAGAATGAGAAGATTGGACGATAGGACCAAGGCACGTCCGGATGCATGTCGGCTAGGCGCGCCATGAGGCCCTGGGGCAAGTCGGTGAGTGCCACGAGCAACACGCGCCATACGCCACACAGGGCGTCGACGTCGGCATTGGCACGGTGTGATACCGAGTCACAGCCAAACAGATCGGCCATAAAAGACAGCTTGTGCGAGGCCAGGCGCGGAAGCGCAATGCGCGATAGCGCCAGCGAATCGATCCAGATATCACTCACGTTGACACCGCCTTTGACCGATTCGATAAACGACCGGTCAAACGTGGCGTTATGTGCGATAACAGGACAGCCGCCCACAAAATCGGCGAGTGCCGCGACGGCCTCGACGGCCGACGGGGCATCTGCCACATCGGCGTTCGTAATACTCGTGAGCTCGGTAATCTCTGCAGGAATCAGATGCTTGGGATGCACAAACGTATCGAAGCGGTCAATGACCTCGCGGCCCGAAAGACGGGCCGCGGAAATCTCAATTAACTCGTTGTCCTGCACCGAAAGACCCGTGGTCTCGGTATCGAGGACGATTACATCCTCCTCGATGAGGCCAAACGACTGCGTCTTGGCGCGCTCGGCGAGCGTGGCGTAAGAATCGATGACAAACTGCGGCGTTCCAGGAGATACGGCGTCCTCAATTAGCATGCAACGCCTGCTCGACGGAGACCCATACGGATCAGGCTGTCGCACACTTGCGGGAACGTCATGTCATCGGTATGGCGAATCTCGTCAGGATACAGCGACGTATCGGTCATGCCGGGAATGGTGTTGGTCTCGAGAATGACAGGGCCGTCCTCGCTCACGATAAAATCGCTGCGCGAAATGCCCAGACAGCCGAGGGCCTTATGGGCCGCACAGGCAAGTTCCTGGGCACGCGCATAGTTTTCGGGCGAAATCTGCGCCGGAATGCGGTGGATATCCGTGGGATCGACGTACTTTACATCCAGGTCGTAGAACTCGCAGTCCTCAGGCTTGCGAATCTCCACAATCGGCAGAGCGCGCACGTCGTCCTCGCCATACACGCCCACGGTGATCTCGGTTCCCTCGATGCACTTTTCGACCAGCACCTTATCGCCGTACTCAAAAGCCTTGGCGATTGCCGCCAGCAACTCGGAGGGCTCGTGTACAAGCGAAATGCCGTAGCTAGAGCCGTTGACGGCGGGCTTTACAAAGCAACGCTCGCCACAAACATCGACGATACGATCGATATCGATCTCGTCGCCCGCCTCAAGCGCCAGGCCGGGGGCAACGGGGATGCCCGCCTTGGCATACAGAAGCTTTGAAACCTCCTTATCGGCGCCACATGCGCTGGCGAGCACGCCCGACGCCGTGTAGGGGATACCCAGCGTCTCCATGGCCCCCTGCATGGCGCCATCCTCGCCGCCGGCGCCGTGCATGGCGATAAACGCCACGTCGAAGCCGCCCGTCGCCATGGTCACCATATAGTCATCGGCGGCGGTATCGAGCAGCTCCACCGAGGTGTAGCCAGCCTCCTTCAGTGCCACCACGACATTCTTTCCCGAATTGAGCGAAATCTCGCGTTCGGCGGAATGGCCGCCCGCCAAGACCGCTACGTGCATGTTCTCTAGGCTTTTACCCGGCATGGGCAGACTCCTCCTCTATAATTCCTGCAGCTGATACCATATTGTAGCGATACCCTCAACGTTTCCCCAAAATCGAAAGGCTTCCATGAATCCCAGGACTAAATCTCAAGACATTCGCGACTTGAGCCAAAATGATATTCGCGAACTTGTCGCCGAACTCGGCCAACCCGCTTTTCGCGCAAAGCAGCTCATCGAATGGGTTTTTGAGAAGAACGTTTGTTCGTTTGATGATATGACCAACCTCCCCAAGGCCTTCCGCGAGCAGCTGAAGGAGGCATTTGCCTTCGACACGCCGACCGAGCTCGCCAAACAGGTGTCTAAGGATGGCTCTCGTAAATACCTACTCGAGTACCACGACGGCATCTCCGTCGAGACCGTCGGCATGCCTCGTCGAAACAAGCTGTCTGTCTGTGTATCCACCCAAGCCGGCTGTGGCATGGGCTGCGCTTTTTGCGCTACCGGCCTGAACGGCCTCAAGCGTTCGCTGACCGCTCAGGAAATCGTTGACCAGGTACTCCATGTTTCTAACGACTTTGGTGAGCGCGCGACGAGCGTAGTGTTCATGGGTCAGGGTGAGCCTTTCGCCAACTACGACGAGGTCCTCAAGGCGCTGCGCATTCTTAATGACCCTGACGGTATCGGTATTGGAGCGCGCCACCTCACTGTCTCCACCAGCGGCGTTATTCCTGGTATTCGTAAGTTTGCAGACATTCCTGAGCAGTTCACGCTCGCTGTCTCGCTGCACTCTGCCATTCAATCCACCCGCAATAAACTCATGCCGGGCGTTAAGAAGTACACACTTCTGCGTCTTCACGAGGCTCTTCAGCTCTACACCGAAAAGACCGGCCGCCGACCAACGTACGAATATGCCATGATCGAAGGCGTCAATGACACCAACCCCGAGATGCAGGCACTCTGCGACTTCTGCGAGGGCACGCTGTGCCACGTCAACCTGATCCAGCTCAACGATATCGAGGGCAGCCCTCTCAAGCCCTCGCCGATTCATAAGGTTGAAGACCTTCAGCGTCGTCTTGAGTCCCGTGGTATCGAGACCACCATCCGTAACTCTCGCGGCAACGATATCGACGCTGCTTGCGGCCAACTCAAGCAGCGCTTCAAGGTTCAGAAAAACGCGTAGGGAAGACCAACCTAAACGTTTCATGTGAAACATCGAACAGCCCCGGTTGCTTAATTGCAACCGGGGCTGTTTCATATCTATCACTAATTTGCATCACGCGATTGTTCGACATCTTTTTCGCAAGAAATAAGGGGTCCCTGTTCTGGCATTCAGACAAGAACCCCTTCGAAAATAGCTAGTAATTGTTAGGTACCTAAAAGCCTACATTTTCCCATTGATGATTAACCCAATCTTGATTAATCTTGGGATTCTTAGTTACCTGAGCTGTACGCATTGCGACATCCTCGGTCATAACGTCCATTTTCTTTTTGGATGTATCGACGATATCCTGCGCCCCGCGAAGCAGACGACCACGCAATTCATCATCTGTTGCGACCTTAAATCCCGCAAATGCGCCGACCGCTACAGTTGCAGCCAAAGCAAGAGCAGCCAGAACTTTATTCTTCATCCTGGCCTCCCTGATCAAATTGAATCATTTCACCAAGAATTCGAGACAGTTCTTCCTCATCCTTAAACTCAATCTCGATTTTATTCTTGCCGCGCGAGCTCTTAACGCGAACGTTCGTGTTAAACACCTGACGCAGAACGCGTGCAGCCTTCTTAAAAGACTGAGGCGTTGCAGGGCGAGGTGTCTTAGGCGTCTCTCCGGCAGAAAACAATGGAGCAAGATTTTCTGTCGCGCGGACAGACAATCCCTCGGCAACAACCTTCTCAGCAAGCTTAATGCGCGCTTCTTCATACGGAACCGCAAGAATTGCACGAGCATGACCAGCGGTGAGCTTGCCTTCGAAAATCATCTGCTGAACTACCTCTGGAAGATCAAGCAAGCGCAACGAATTGGTGATTGCAGAACGAGACTTGCTGACAGCCTTTGACAAGGCTTCTTGAGTCATACCGCTCGAATCGATGAGCTGTCGATATCCCTTAGCCTCTTCGACGGGGTTGAGGTCTGAGCGCTGAAGGTTTTCGATTAGCGCGAGTGCAAGCATCTCCTCATCTTCAACGTCTTTAATGATAACGGGAAGTTCTTCAAGACCAGCAAGCTTTGAAGCCTGATAGCGACGTTCACCAGCAATAATTTCATAGCCATTACCGTGCTTACGCACAAGAAGCGGCTGCAAAACGCCATGCTCCTGGATTGACTCACTCAACTCCCGAAGTTCTGTCTCATTGAAATGAATTCGTGGCTGATTTGGGTTCGGAACGATATCCTCAATCGGAAGTTTAGTTTCCGAAGCAGCATTTGATGCTGACGTTGCAGATCCACCAGTCTCATATTCAGCTTCCGAGACCAGTGCATTGAGTCCACGACCCAAGCCGCCGCGCTTCTTAGGGCTAGGCACGTTTAATCACCTCTTTAGCAAGGTTCATATACGCCTTTGCGCCCTTATTCTGTGGCGCATAGGTAATTACCGGCTCACCGAACGACGGTGCTTCTGAAATTTTAACGGTACGTGGAATCAAAGTCTTGAACGCCTTGTCGCCAAAATACGATTGAACCTCTTCGACAACCTGGTTCGAAAGCGATGTGCGCGAATCGTACATAGTCATAAGCACGCCATAAGTATCAAGGCTCTTATTTAGGCGTGTCTTAACCATCTTCATCGATTCAAGCAGTTTTGTGACACCTTCGAGTGCGTAATATTCGCACTGTATCGGAATCAAAACGCTGTCTGCCGCTGTCAACGCATTAATCGTTAGCAAACCCAGTGAAGGCGGGCAATCGATGAAGATGAAGTCAAACTCATCCTGAATTGGTTCAAGCAGATCCTTTAAGCGAGTTTCACGTGCAATCGCACTGACGAGCTCGATTTCAGCGCCTGCAAGCTGGATGGTAGCTGGAATTACGAATACCTTTTTGCAATTCGTATCAAGAACAAGCGATTCGGCCGGCACATCATTCAACAATGCATCGTAGATGCAGTGATCGAGTTCTTCTTTTTCGATTCCAAAACCACTCGTACTATTACCCTGCGGGTCAAAGTCAACAATGAGCGTCTTTCGTCCCTGTTCACCCAACGCTGCTGCAAGGTTTACAGCTGTGGTGGACTTACCTACGCCGCCTTTTTGGTTGATGATTGCAATGATACGCGTGTCTTTTGCGCTCTTAGAACGCTTAACGTCGCGAAATCCCACGGTCCCTCCTGGTGTGTATTAATGCTGTTAAACGGAGGATGTTTCACGTGAAACATTCCGATTCGTTATCAACTACGATGTTTCACGTGAAACACTTTGAGTCGATACTAACTATTATGTTTCACGTGAAACATCTAAGCAAGCGGATTCTTCTTAGCAGTGCCATTTGCACGCGGAAGAGAAACTGATGCAGGGCGCGACTTCTTAAGAATAATAAACTCGCGATGACCTAATCCATCAGGTAAATCTAAATCATCGGTAAGAAGCAATGTAAAGCCACAGATCTTGGCAGCAGCCTCGCCAGAATCAAGCTCTTCATCTGTGGGATTACCCTTAGTAATGACAAAGAGGCCGCCGTCTTTCAAATAAGGAGAAGCATATTCAACAAGAACCGGGAGCGGAGCAAGTGCGCGAGCAGTAACAACAGCAAATTGCTTCTTATGCGAACGCGCGTATTCTTCTAGACGATCATGAACAGCATGGACATGCTTCAGGCCAAGGCTCTTTACAAAAGAGTTAACAGCATCGACCTTCTTACCAACTGAATCGATATAGGTTGCCTTACGACCACTGGCAATAGTCAGAGGAATGCCAGGGAAACCAGCACCCGTACCCATATCAAGCAGTGCACCCTCAGGGGCCTTATTGATATAAGGAAGTAATACCAATGAGTCCAGAATGTGAAGGACGGCAGCGTCTTCAATATTTAGGATACGTGTGAGATTGGTAGTCTTATTGGTCTCCAGAACAAGATCGAGATGCTGAATACAGGTTCGAAGGTCATTCTCAGAAACCTTCAAAGAATAGTCTTTGCAATACGAAGTAAGACGGCTAAGCATCTGGTTTGCCTGCTCATCAGTCAATACAAACAAGACGACTCCTTTCTGACAAAAATCAGTGTATCGAGAACTTTTGACAAAAAAAGGGGACGTGGAAACCACGTCCCCTTAGCATAAGCTCGAGCAGATTATCGAGCAACAATCACTACGTGACGATCAGGGTCGGAACCCTCGGAATGGGTATCGACCGCATCGTTGCCACGAAGTGCGATATGAACCAGTCGGCGCTCGTAGGCGTTCATGGGCGGAAGCGAAACACTCTTGTGAGTGCGAATAGCACGCTCGGCAGCAGACTGAGCCATAGCGGCAACCTTGTCCTGACGGCGACTCTTATATCCCTCAACGTCCACCACAACCGGATACCTAAAGCCAAGCTTACGGCTTACCAGAAGCGAGAACATAACCTGAAGGGCATCAAGCGTACGACCGTGACGGCCGATGAGAACAGCAAGGTCAGGAGCCGTTACATCCAGAATCAGCTCGCCCTCATCGCCCTCATACTCATCGATAGGAGAGTTGGCAGCATCGAAGTGCGAAAGGATGGAACGCAGAATAGAAATCGCAACATCGGCAATGGTGTCAAGCTCCTCATCGGTCAGCTCTTCACCAGCCTTGTAGCGCTGTGCAATCTCGGGATAATCGCCCGCAACCTGCGGGGCAACCTCCTCAAGCATATCCTCGATGATCTCTTCAGACATAACGTACTCCAAAAGTTAGGTACCTAAATAAGATTGATATCCCGACTACTTCTTCTTGTGCGGACGCGGCTTCTTCTCGCGGCGCGTAACCTCAACCTGCAGCGGGGCGTTCTGAAGACGCTCCTCCTCATCGGCCTTGGCCTTGTCGATGACCTTCTGCGTCACGAAGATCTGCTGGATAACCTGCCAGGCAGAAGACACGTCGTAGTACAGCAGAACGCCGACGGGCAGGCTCCAGCCCATCCAGAGCATCATGACGGTCATGACGACGGCCATCATGCGCATGCTCTGGGCCTGCTGACCGGTCTGGTTGCGCGACATGTACAGCTGCGGAATCAGGGTCAGGACAGCGAACAGAAGCAGGCAAATCAGCGCCGGCAGAGCAACCATAAAGCCATCGGCAAACGAGGCGCTCGGCGTCGTGGTTAGGTCGGGCAGGATGTTATAGAACGAGAACGTACCCTCGTTAAAGTACTGCGGCAGATTGCGCAGCAGCGTGAACAGGGCGCACAGGATAGGCATCTGGATCAGCAGCGGCAGACAACCAGCCATAGGGTTGAACTTGTTCTCGCTGTAGAACTTCTGCATCTCCTCGGCCTGACGCTGGGGATCGTCGGCATAACGCTCCTGGATCTCGAGCATCTTGGGCTGCAGCACCTGCATGCGGGCCGTCGACTTAGTCGACTTGAGCATAAGCGGCGTCAGCAGCAGACGGATAATGACCACCAGGATGATGATGGACAGGCCCCAGTCGACCGCAAAGGTCTGGATGAGCTTGAGCAGCTCAAAAAGGATGTTAACGATCCAATCCCACATGTAAGTTTTCCTCCGATAGCGAGTGCCCGCTAGGGCACAGGGTCATAACCGCCGACGTGCAGGGGATTGCAGCGAGCGATGCGCCTCACGGCAAGCCAGCAGCCTCTCAAAACACCGTACTTCTCAATCGCCTGAACGGCGTATTGCGAGCACGTTGGATAATAAATGCAGGCGTCAGGTAATAAGGGCGAAATAACCTGTTGATATATGCGAATAGGAGCGATGGCAACACGTCGCAAAACGTGATTGCTCATCGCTCCTCCCCGGCAACGCCGGCGCGTTTCATAAGCGAACGCAACGCCTTGTCCATCTCCTGCGGCGAGGAAACCCTCGTCTTGGGAGTTGCGAACAAGATGATGTCATAACCCGCAACGGGAAATCCGCAGCTGCGGGCGGCCTCGCGCATCACACGCTTAGAACGGTTGCGCACAACCGCACAACCGAGCCGTTTAGCACCAACGAAGGCGACCCTTCCGGAGTCGCCTTCGCCAACCGATTCACATATGGTCATTCGAATCAGAGGGTGATTGAAACGACGCCCCTGACTGAACACATGCTCGAAATCTTGCCGAGACTTAATAGTCTTCATGCGAGATGTGTGTATCGCTGCTAGACAGTGAGACGCTTGCGGCCCTTGGCGCGACGACGGGCGAGCACGGCACGACCACCCTTAGTGGCCATACGGGCACGGAAGCCATGGGTCTTGGCACGCTTACGCTTATTAGGCTGATACGTACGCTTCATCTTAAGTTCCTCCTGCTGCATTTCGAGTGTCCGCGGGGGCGCGGACGCAGATATAGACACGTGAGCTTGAAGATTGTAGGGAAATCAATGTTCAAATGTCAAGAAATCAAAGGTAAAAGGTTGCGCAGTTCACACGGTTCCCCCATAAGCCGAGCTCGATTTAGCGGTGCATGGCAACTTTTCACGATATTTCATCGAGTTTTCAACAGGTCATGTTGGCAATGTTGAGAACTTTTCGTCCGTTTTCCAAAGTTTTCAACAGGTTTTGAAAAGTTGTCGAAAGATGAGAAACATTGCACGGTGAGCTACTATTTGTTCGAAACCTTTTGAAAGATTGCGAGCGGCATGTCTGACGACTTTTACACCATGGTCGATTCCGGAGACCCGGCACCCGACAACGAGCACATCACCGGCGTGCGCGAAGAGCGTGAGGAAGGCGAGCAGACGACCACGCAGGCGCCAAAAGTCATGTACGCCGCGCGCATCGCCGTCTATGACGACATGCTGTCGACACCGCGTGTGATCGTCATTGATCCGCAAGATGTCCGCACGTATTTGGAAGAGACGACCAACACCGTCTACCAGTGCATGAAAGAACAAGGTGGCCATATCTCGCTCATGGTCATCCGCGAGATTGTCGAAAACTTTATCCACGCGCACTTTGCCGAGCCCATCATCTCGATTCTGGACAGCGGAGACACCATCCGCTTTGCTGATCAAGGACCCGGCATCGACGACAAGGAGCGCGCTTTCGACTTTGGCGTTACCAGCGCAAACAGCAAGATGAAGCGCTATATCCGTGGAACCGGAGCAGGGTTTCCCATGGTGCAGGAGTATTTGGAAAACGCCGGCGGGGCCGTGTCCATCGAGGACAACATGGGCAACGGCACCGTGGTTACGGTAAGCCTGGATCCTAAACGCGTGCAGGAAATCGAACGCGCCGGCGGGCGCGGTGCTGCCGTGCGGCCCGAGACGGAGCAGCCCGCATATCCCCTGCCGGGAGCTTTTGCGCAGCAGCCCATGGCAACGCAACAGATGCAGCCCCGCGTGGGACAGATGCAGCAGCCCGGAATGCTTCCTACACAAGAGTCCCAGGCGGCGTCGATGTCGATGCCGCCAAACGTGCCAGAGGCCATGCCGCTGGCGGATCAGGATGCAGCAGCAATGCAGCAGGCGACGGGGGCACCGGGTGGCCAGCAAATGGGATATCAGCCGTACCAACAGGGATATCCATATCAGCAGATGCCGCCACTGGGGTATGGCCAGCAGTTCCCACAGCAGTACCAGCAGGGATATCAGCAGCCGTACCAGCAGATGCCGCAGCAGCAGTACAACCCCTGGGCCCAGCAGATGACTCCGCAGCCTTACCAACAGTGGCCTCAAAGTTTTCAACAGCAAATGCCGCCGATGCAGAGTTCTCAACAATCAGCAGCTCAAATGATGTATCCTAATGCAGCAAATCAGTATGCGCAGCCACAGCCGGACGTGTTCGTAAGCGATCGCGGCAACGCCGCGCTGGGCTATCTGGCGCAAAATCAAGCGTGCGGTGCAACCGATCTGGCGAGGGCGTTTGGAAACTCGGCCCCCACTTGGTCACGCACGCTCAATGACTTGGCGCAGGCCGGCTTGGTCATCAAGCATGGCCAGAAATACCATCTGACCGAACTCGGCGCCGCTCGCGTGCGAGCTCAGAGCTAAAGAACGGGAGAGACAGTGGACGAGGAAGCAAGCATCATCCTGGGGGATGCCATCGCCTTTTGCCAGCGCGACGGCCAAGATGCACGCCTCATCAACATGCTGGGGCAATCGCGCGCCATAAGCCTGACCGAAGATACGCTCACGATCGAGGCCCCCTCGCGCTTTGCCATCGCGCAGCTCAAAAAGCATCAGCCGACTATTGAGGCCTATCTGGAAGAAATCGCCTTTGCTCCGATCGCGCTCGACATCGTGGCACCGCGAGGCGCAACGGCCGAATCTGCTGCCGCGACGGTGCCCGCCACGGCTCCCGCTGCTTCCCCTGCGGCGCCAGCCTCCGCAGGCGACGTGCCGACAATCGAGCACCAGCACAGCGATGTTTCCCGTGAAACCATGGCACCGTTGCCGACCGCCGCTGCGACGTCAACGAACGCACCCGTCACGCACATGCCCATCGCTCATGACGCAGCGGCGGGCGCGGATTCGGGCATTGCAATCAAGAACACGCTCTCGGCCGATGATTTTCGTCGCATGATGAACCAGATGAAGGGCGGAGCGCCGACTAAGTCCACGCAAGCCGCGACCCCCGCTTCACCCATGCCAGCACCGACCGTGCCGGCCGAGCAGAATGCGGATGGAGCCCCGCTCGCCGCGAACTCAAAATTCACCTTTGAGAACTTTGTCTACGGCCCCGAGAACAGCCATGCCTATCGCTCGGCACTCAAGTTTGCCGCCCTCGCGGACGAGCGCGGCACGTGCACATCGCTGTTCATCTACGGCAAATCGGGCCTGGGCAAGACGCACCTGCTGCTTGCCATCAAAAACGAGCTCGCCGAGAAGTCGCCCGAGATCAAGGTCAAGTATGCCAACTCCCAGGCATATCTGGACGACCTGATGACCGAGTTCGACCGCCAAAAGAAGAGCAACGCCCCTATCATGCAGGCATACCACGGCGTGGACGTGCTCATCATCGATGACATCCAAAACATCATCGGCAAGCGCGCGAGCGTGGACTACTTTTTCCAGCTCATGGACGAGTTCATCCGCAACAACAAGAAGGTCGTCATCGCGGCAGACCGCGCCCCCAAGGACCTGAGCATGGACGAGCGTCTGACCAGCCGCTTCAACGCCGGCATGCTCTGCCTGGTCGCAGAGCCCAGCTACGAGATGAAATACAAGATCTTGCAGCGCTATTACGAGAACACCATCGTCGCCGCTCCCGAGGCAGGCGACGACTCGCTGCTGGCGGCCTATGGGGGCGACAGCGGGCACCTGACCGACGAGCACTTTAAACACATGGCCGAGGTCTCGGGCACCAACATCCGCGAACTCGAGAGCTTTTGCGAGCGCTGCGCCGGCGAGGCGGGCGACCGCGAGCGCGAGGGCGGGGAGCTCACCTTTGACGATATCGACGCCATCGCCAGCCAGTACTTCGACACATCGGCCAAAAAGATCAACGTCCAGACGGTTCAGTCCGTCATCGAAGAGCAGTACGGCGTGACGCACGAGGAGCTCATCGGCCCGCGTCGCAACGCCAATATCGCCAAAGCACGCCATATCGCTATCTACCTAGCCATCGAGATGTGCGAGATGACGACCACGGCGGTGGGCGCCGAATTTGGCAACCGCAACCACTCGACCGTCAGTACGAGCTACAAAAAGGTCCAGAAGATGATTCAGGAAGACCGCACCGTCACCGAAGACCTCAAGTCGCTGCGCGATAAAATTACACTGCGCTCGTAGGGAAATAGAGACACCTGTTGAAAACTTGTCGAAACCACGGGCATAAGGTGTCTAAAACCCAACCCGCGGTGATGAAAAGTTTTGCGCAGGTTTTGAACGTGGAAAACCACCCCTGTTGCACACAGGTTGCTGTCGATTCTCTTTCTGGGTCTGACCTGCGTCTTTGGGAGTAATCAACAGTTTCGTCAGTGCTATTACTATTATTAAGATATTTATATCTATAGAAAGGTATTAAAAGATGAAGTTCACCGTCAGCCAGAGCTCGCTTACACAAGCCATCGGCGTCGTTATGAAGGGTGTCGCTTCGACATCCACCCTCCCCATCCTGTCGGGCGTGCTCGTTAAGGCCCAAGACGGCATCTTGGAATTCCAGACCTCTAACTACACCATCTCGATCCGTCATCGCATCGCGGCGCATGTCGAAGAAGAGGGCGAGATGGTTATTCCCTGTAAGATGCTCTCCAATATCACCAAGACCCTCCCCGATGCCCCGGTCACCTTTGAGCTGTCCGAGCGCCAGGTGCTGATTGGTTGCGAGAAGAGCTCTTTCCGCCTGAACACGCTCGATGCCAATGACTTCCCCGAGTTTCCGGCCTATGCCATCGAGAGTGCCGTGGAGCTGCCGACCGATGTCTTGTCCGAAATGGTCGGCCGCGTGTGGCGCGTCACCTCGACCGACAAGGCTCGCCCCATCCTGGGCGGCGTGCACATGAAGGTCGAGAACAACACCGTACGCCTGGTAGCGACCGATTCCTTCCGCTTGGCCGTGTGCGATACGCAGGTCGAGACCTCGACCCTCGAGGGCTCCTTTGAGCTCAACGTTCCGGCTGACGCCTTTAACGACGCGCTGAACATCATGGCCAGCCAAGCGACCATCATGATCGGGGCTACCGACACCCAGGTCGTCTTCGAGGCCGGCAACACCACCTACGTGTCGCGTCGCATCGAGGGCGTGTACCCCAACTACAAGCAGCTCATCCCCGATTCGTGCGTGACGAGCGTCAAGATCGACGTCGCCGCCTTTAACGCCGCCCTCAAGCGCGTGGCCGTTATCGCGAGCGCCAACCCCGCCGTCAAGTTCGAGATCGATGTCGAGAACGGGCAGATGGGCCTGTCCTCCATTTCCAATGACCAGGACCTTGCGCAGGAAACGATCGATGTCGAGGCCGAGGGCGAGTCGGGTACCATCGCCTTCAACTACCACTACATCTTCGGCTGCCTCAATGCCCTGTCCAAGGAGAAGGAGATCACGCTGGAGCTCAAGAGCTACTCGCAGGCGGGCATCTTTAAGTCCTACGACAAGATCAACTACCTGTACCTGGTCATGCCGGTCCGCATCTAGCACTGCGCCATGACCATGTTCGCCCGCGATCTTTCCGTCGCGCACTACCGCAGCTTCGATAGCTATCACCTTGCCCTGGACGAGGGCGTGACGATACTTGCGGGACCCAACGCGGCGGGAAAGACCAATCTCATAGAGGCGCTGCAGCTGCTGACGAGCGGCGCCTCGTTTAGGCATCCGACCGCAGCCGAGCTCGTCCATGACGGCGTGGGCTCGTGCAAGATCGAGCTGAGGCTCGAGGGCGACGGCCGCGTGCTTGATATGGGATTGAGCGCGGAGGACGGTAAGCGCTCGTTTAGCCGCAACGGCAAGAGATGCTCTGCCGCCGGTGTGCGCGGGGTTCTTCCGAGCGTGCTGTTTTGCCCCGACCATCTGGACATGGTTAAGCGTGGCGCCAGTGTGCGCCGCGCCGCCCTCGATGACTTTGGCATGCAACTGAGCGCACGCTATGCCGATCTTGCGAGCACCTATGGGCGCTGCGTGACCCAGCGTAACGCCTTGCTCAAGGAGACCTGGTGCTGCCGCGAGATGCTCAGCGCGTGGAACGATTCGATTGCCCGCGCGGGCTCGGCCCTGCTCGTGCACCGGTTGGCTCTGCTCGACCGGCTGGCGGGCCATGTGCACACTGCCTACGGGCAAGTAGCGTCAGGTGAGGCCGCCAACGTGACCTATGCGTCCACGCTGGGGGCTTTGCCCCAGGTCGAGGATCGCGAAGAGCTGAAGGGTTGGGCGTACGAGCGCATGCTGGCCGCCCTTGACGAGCATGCCGACGAGGAAATTCGCCGCGGCGTGACGTTGGTGGGACCGCATCGCGACGAGATTGAGTTTACCGTGGCGGGTCGCTCCGCCCGTTCATTTGCCAGCCAAGGACAGCAGCGCACGCTGGTGCTGTCCTGGAAGGTGGCCGAGGTTGCCGTGGCTCGCGATGTCCTGGGCACCGCCCCACTGCTGCTTTTGGACGACGTGATGAGCGAGCTCGACGGCGAGCGTCGCGGCGCTTTCCTGCGGCTGATTGGCGATGATATCCAGACGGTCATAACTACGACCAACCTGGGGTACTTTACCGATGACCTGCTTGATCGAGCCAAGGTGGTGAGCATGGGTGAGACGTGCTAATTACGAGCGCGAGAGCGAGACAGTCGCCTTCAGCGGGTTTTTGAACGCAGAGCGCCAGCGCATCCTGGCGGCTGCGACCCCCGAGCGCCGTGCGCAGATGGAGGCCGCCGAGGAGTCGCGCACGGTCTATCGCGCATGGAACGCGGTGTGCTCGGGCACGCGCGAGGGGCGGCATGTGACGGGACTGCGCTACCTGCCCGAGTCCAATGAGCTGCTGGTGTATCTCGACTCGCCCTCGTGGACGCAGGAAATGACGTTGTTGCGCGAGATCATCCGCGCGCGCATGGAGCGCGCCGGTGCGCATGTGGACGGCCTGGTGTTCAAAACCACCGCGCCCGGTCACACGCCGCCCGCCGCCAAGGAGCGCCTGCGCCCGGCGACGACCGAGCGCCCGCCGGCCCCGCGCGCCGACCTAAGTGAGGCCGAGTGCACCGAGATCGAGCGCCAGGTGGCGCCCATCGAAGACCAAAAACTGCGCGAGGCCCTCGAGAATGCCATGAGAGCCAGTGCCGAGTGGGCCAAGGGCGTGCAAAGCAAAAAAGAGCCTTAAATCGCATCTGGTGGCCTTGTAGAGCCAAATACCCTCGGTCCCGAGGGTATTTTTTTACGATAAACTAGTAAGGCTGTACACATTTTCTTGACTGAAGGAGGACGTGTGGCAAACGAAAACGATTACGATGGCGGCGAGATTAAGATTCTCGAAGGTCTCGAGGCCGTTCGTAAGCGCCCGGGCATGTATATCGGCTCGACGAGCGCCAGCGGTCTGCATCACCTGGTGTGGGAGATCGTTGACAACTCCGTCGACGAGGCCATGGCCGGTTTCTGCACCGAGATCCAGGTGACGGTCCACGCCGACAACTCCATCACGGTCGTCGACAACGGGCGCGGCATCCCCGTCGACGAGCACCCTGTTAAAAAGATCCCGACGCTCGAGGTCGTTATGACGATCTTGCACGCCGGCGGTAAGTTCGATAACTCGGCCTATAAGGTCTCGGGCGGCCTGCACGGCGTAGGCATCTCCGTCGTCAACGCACTGTCCAAGCGCGTGGTCGTTCAGGTTCGTCGCGATGGCAACACCTACGAGATGGAGTTCTCGCGCGGCAAGACCGTCAAGAAGATGGAGGTCGTGGGCACCTCGGATTCGACGGGCACCACCGTCACCTTCTGGCCCGACGACGAGATCTTCGAGACCTGCATCTACGATTTCGATACGCTGCACAACCGTCTGCAGGAGACAGCGTTCCTCAATAAGAACCTCAAGATCGTGCTGACCGACGAGCGCGAGGCGACTCCCCACGTGGAGGAGTTTTGCTACGAGGGCGGCATCATCGACTTCGTCAAGTTCCTCAACGAGGGCAAGGACGTCCCCGAGGCCTTTAAGGAGCCCATCTACATCGAGGGCAAATCGGACCCGGACGCTCCCGTGGCCAAGATGGGCGAGGTCGAGGTTTCCCTGCAGTGGAATAGCGGCTACGGCGAGAACGTCATGTCGTTTGCCAACGACATCTACACTCCCGAGGGCGGCATGCACCTTGAGGGCTTCCGCACCGCGCTCACCCGCGTGATCAACGACTACGCGCGCAAACAGAACCTGCTCAAGGAAAAAGACGCCAACCTGACCGGCGACGATGTGCGCGAGGGCCTTTCGGCCGTTATCTCGGTCAAGCTGCCCGATCCGCAGTTTGAGGGGCAGACCAAGGCCAAGCTCGGTAGCTCCTATATGCGCGCGCTCACGCTCAAGATCGTGACCGACGGCCTCGCCGATTACTTGGAGGAGCATCCCAAGCCCGCCCGCGAGATCGTCAAGAAGGCGCAACAGGCCTGCAAGGCGCGCAACGCCGCCCGCAAGGCGCGCGAGGCGACCCGCCGCAAGAGCCTGCTCGAGACGGCGTCCCTGCCCGGTAAACTCGCTGACTGCTCAGTGCGCGATGCCGAGCTGACCGAGCTCTTCATCGTAGAGGGCGACTCGGCAGGCGGTTCGGCCAAGGACGGCCGTCGCCGAGACATCCAGGCGATTCTGCCCCTGCGCGGCAAGATTCTGAACGTCGAACGCGTTGGTGACCATCGCGCGTTCTCGAGCGACACCATCCAGTCGCTGATTACCGCGATCGGCTGCGGTGTCACGACGAGTGCCGGCGACGGCGGCGACTTCGATATCACCAAGGCGCGCTACCACAAGATCATCATCATGACCGATGCAGACGTCGACGGTGCGCATATCCGCATCCTGCTGCTGACGTTCTTCTACAAGTACATGCGTCCGCTGATCGATGCCGGCTACGTCTATGTTGCCTGCCCGCCCATCTTTGGCATTAAGGTGCGCAACAAGATCCACTACGTGTATCCCAACGGCCGCCAGCCCGAAGACGAGATCCTGCGCGACACCATCCAGAGTCTGGGCCTGAACCCCGACGATAACGACGAAGACGGCAAGGCCAAGGATGGCAAGATCACCAAGAAGCGCAAGGGCTATACCGTCCAGCGCTACAAGGGTCTGGGCGAGATGGACCCCAAGCAGCTCGCCTCGACGACGATGGATCCCAAGACCCGCATCCTGCAGCGCGTGTCGATCGAGGATGCCGTGGTGGCAGACCGCGCCGTGCGCGAGCTGATGGGCTCCGAGGTCGGCTATCGCCGCGAGTACATCGAGAAGCATGCACATGATGCACGATTCCTTGACGCTTAAGAGGAGGTAACGTGGCAGACGATATCAACAATAACGAGGGTATGGACGAGGCCGGCGATGCCGGTATGCCCGACGATCTGAAGCGCCTGCTTGCCCGTGCTGAGCAGGGCGAGGACGGCGATCCGGACGCCTATAACCCCGATGCCGTTGATGATGAGGAAGAAGACGACGCCGAGCTCGAGGAGAGCTTTGGCGAAGTCGACCGTGGCGCCTCGGTCGGCGAGGATATCAACGGCGGCCAGCTCCAGATTTCGGAGTTTGGCCGCGAGATGAAGCAGTCGTTCATCGAGTATTCGATGTCGGTCATCACGGCGCGCGCCCTGCCGGACGTGCGCGACGGCTTAAAGCCGGTGCACCGCCGCATCCTGTACGCGATGAACGAGAGCGGCATCTACCCCAACCGACCGCACAAGAAGTCGGCCTGGACGGTCGGCGAAGTTATCGGTAAGTACCACCCGCATGGCGACTCCGCGGTCTACGAGGCCATGGTCCGCCTGGCGCAGTGGTTCTCCATGCGCACGCCGCTCATCGACGGTCACGGCAATTTCGGCAACATCGACGGCGACGGCGCGGCAGCCATGCGTTACACCGAGAGTCGCCTGGCCAAGCCCGCCATGGAACTGCTGCGTGACTTGCAGAAGGATACCGTCGACTGGCAGCCCAACTACGACGAATCACTCGCCGAGCCCGTGGCACTGCCTGCGCGCTTCCCCAACCTGCTGGTCAACGGCAGCCAGGGCATCGCCGTCGGCATGGCCACCAACATCGCCCCGCATAACCTCACCGAGGCGATCGAGGCCACCTGCTACCTGATCGACAACCCCGACGCCACCGTCGACGAGCTCATGCAGATCATGCCCGGTCCGGACTTCCCCACCGGCGCCATCATCATGGGCAGCGCCGGCATTAAGCAGAGCTACGAGACCGGCCGCGGCTCCATTACCGTGCGTGCCAAGGCACACGTGGAGTCCACCAAGACCGGTCGCAGCCGCCTGGTCTTTACCGAGATTCCCTACATGGTCAACAAGGGTACCCTGCAGGAGAAGATCGCCCAGCTCGTCAACGACAAGCGCATCGAGGGCATCTCGGATATGCGCGATGAGTCCAACCAGAAGGGCATCCGCCTGGTCATCGAGCTCAAGAAGGGCGTCATCCCGCAGGTCGTGCTCAACAACCTGTACAAGTACACCTCGCTGCAGACGACCTTTGGTGCCAACAACCTGGCGCTTGTCAACGGCGTTCCCAAATGCCTGAGCCTGCGCGAGATGCTGCAGCACTACATCGACCACCAGGTCGACGTCGTCACCCGCCGCACCCGCTTCGACCTTAAGAAGGCCCAGGCCCGCGCGCATATCCTCGAGGGCTACCTGATGGCTCTCGACCATATTGACGAGGTCATCAGCATCATCCGTTCCTCGCAGACCGATTCCGAGGCCAGCAGCCGCCTGATCGAGCGCTTTGGCTTTACGCCCGAGCAGACCACGGCCATCCTCGAGATGAAGCTGCGCCGCCTGACCGGCCTGGAGCGCGACAAGATCCAAGAAGAGTTGGACGGCCTGCGCCGTGCCATCGCCTACTACGAGGACCTGCTGGCGCACGAGGAGAAGATCCTGGGCGTCATTAAGGAAGAGATGCGCGAGATCTCCAAGAAGTTTGGCGATAAGCGCCGCACCGAGATCAGCCAGGTCGAGAAGGACCTGGACGTCGAGGACCTCATTGCCGACGAGGACATGGTCGTGACCATCACCCACACCGGCTATGTCAAGCGCATCCCGGTGGCCGCCTACCGCGCCCAGAAACGCGGCGGCAAGGGCGTGTCGGGCGTCAACCTCAAAGAGGACGATGTCATCGACGAAATGTTCATCGCGTCCACGCACGAGTACGTGCTGTTCTTCTCGAGCAAGGGCAAGGTCTATCGCCTGAAGGTGCACGAGCTGCCGGTGGGTACGCGCCAGGCGCGCGGTACCGCGATCGTCAACCTACTGCCCTTCGAGGAGGGCGAGAAGATCGCGAGCGTCATCAGCTGCCGCGAGTTCCCTGCCGACGAGTATCTGATGTTTGCCACCAAGAGCGGCATGGTCAAGAAGACCGTGATGAGCGCATATGACCGCAGCCGTCGCGACGGCCTGATCGCTATCAACCTGCGTGACGACGACGCGCTGCTGAACGTGCGCCGCGTGCGCGAGGGCGACAAGATTATCCTGGCCACCACCGCGGGCAAGGCGATCATGTTCTCCGAGGAGCAGGTGCGCGCCACCGGCCGCGATACCAGCGGCGTTCGCGGTATCGGTATGAAGGACGGCGTGAGCGTTCTGGGCATGGAAGTCACTAACGGCAACGGCGATCTGTTTGTCATCACCGAGCGCGGCTACGGCAAGCGCACGCCGGTCGCGGACTACCCGGAGCAGAATCGCGGCGGCCAGGGCGTCTACACCATCCAAATGACCGAGCGTAAGGGTAACCTCGCGGCCATGAAGACGGTGGGCCCGCAGCACGAGCTGTTCATCGTGACGGAGGGCGCGACGGTCATTCGCGTCAAGACCGACGAGATCAGCCAGACCGGCCGCGCCACCCAGGGCGTCAAGATGATGACCGTCGACGACAACGACCGCATCTGCGCCGTAGCCCGCATGACGGCCGCCAAGGAGAAGCCCGAAGGCGAAGCCACAGAAGACGGCTCTGCCCCCGAAGAAACCCCTGTCGATCTAGGCGACGGCAACGACATGCCAGAGGATCTCCTAGACGAGTAAGAGGAACTAGCTGGTAGAAAATATCAGACCCCATATATCGGCGGTCGGCGCACCTGCGCGCCGACCGCTTTTTTGACAAGCTTGGAGCCCCGTGTCAGACGGCTGGGCGAGATGGGTTAGGTTTGTCGCGAGTTCCGCACGCAAAGAAGGCCACTTAATGTGGCCTTCGTCTTGCGCAGGACTGCCCGAGCAGCAAACCTAACCCATCTCGCCCAGCCGTCTGACACACCCCTCAAAGATTTTCAAAAAAGTTGTTGACGCGCGCGTAACGACTCGTCTAATATATCCCTTGCGCGATGGACCTGTAGCTCAGTTGGTTAGAGCGTCCGGCTGATAACCGGGAGGTCACAAGTTCGAATCTTGTCAGGTCCACCACTTTCTTTCGCAATAAACACCCCAGCGAGAGCCGAGTCGCCGCTGGGGTGTTTATTACTGTCTCCGTGGGGGTTTAGCTCAGCTGGGAGAGCGCGGGCTTTGCAAGCCTGAGGTCAGGGGTTCGATCCCCCTAACCTCCACCATGATGGACCTGTAGCTCAGTTGGTTAGAGCGTCCGGCTGATAACCGGGAGGTCACAAGTTCGAATCTTGTCAGGTCCACCATCAAAACTGTGAAGAGCCTCGAGGTATTGCCTCGGGGCTTTTTTCTTGTGTGTTATAAAACTCATTTTGGTTTTGTGTGCTGTGCGAAAGATTGGGTAGTATAGCAATTCAATGCGGCGAAGGCGCCGTGTGTTAACCGCTACGTACCGGAGGTGTTCCATGGTTCGTGTCGACATAGAGACCATCGTCATGGCCGCCGGTCCCGTGCCATCGCTTATCGTACTTCGCGAGCGCTGCAGCAAATCGGACTCCTCCGCGCCGCTACGCTCCCTTTCCATCCAAACTGGTTCTTTTGAGGCCGCGGCTATTAGCCGTGGTATCGACAGCGGTCGCGCCGAGCGCCCGATTGCCCATGACCTGTTGCTCGATACGCTTAATGCCCTGGATGCAAAACTCGAGCGTATCGAGATCGTCCGCGCCGAGCCTCCCGTGTTCTACGCGACAGTCGTCGTTCTGGCCGACGGTAGCGAGCATAGGATCGATGCGCGCCCGAGCGACGCCATCGCTCTCGCCGTGCGCAGCAATGCTCCCATGTTTGTGGAGGATGACATCATGAACCGCCTGGGGACCGTATCTCCGGTTGCCGAGGAAATCGATGACGAGCAGGAATTTGAGAAGTTCGACGAGTTCGTCCATACGCTCTCGCCCGATGATTTTTAAATGACGGGTAGCCATGAGACGGAGTGTGCACTGATGGAGCGTGGCGTCTCGGCCGAGGCCGCCGCCATTGCCCGCGAGGCCCAGATGCGCTCGGAGGCATCCGAGGCCGCACGCATCGCCTATGTGACGCAGGCCCGCACGCTTCGCGAACGCCGTGCCTCCTTTATCAAGATGGTTGCCGTCTCCGCACTTGTCGCGGCAATCTCATCGCGCCTTCGTGGTACAGTTGGTGCGCTTGGGTTTTCGATTTCGACGGGCTTGGTCATCTGGGGCGTGGTCGATGCCGTGATGCTGACCAACCAGATCAAGGTACTCGACAAGCGCGCGGCCGATATGATGCGCGCCCGCGACGCCGCCGCCAAGATCGCCGCCGAGGCACAAGAGATGTAACGACGCCGGACTCGATGGGAAGGTCTAAAAATGGCACAGGATATGCAGGACGCCGGAAACGTCTCCGCCGAGCTCGACGCCATGGTGTGCGACCTCATCGGGGCATTTTTAGACGATCTTGCCGCTGGTGAGAACCCCGGCGTTGTCGTTGCGATCGAGGACGCCGCGTCCAACCGCTATCTTGCGGCACTCGACGAGGACGGCGAAGAGGCGTGCCTGGAGGCTGCCACCAACTTTATCTCCGAGCATAAGATGGGCCTTAAGGACGAGGGCCTGGGCCGCATTGCCCGTTACGCCATCGGCTACACCGGTTGTGTCGAAATTGACGGCGGCTATCATGACGCGCTGCTCGTGAGTTTCTTTGAGACGACGCTCGAGAGCGGCTTTTCGGCATACGTGCTGTACGAGGGTGTGGGCGCCGGCGATGGTTTTATGTGGAGCGACCCTGAACCTGCAGGTGAGGAAACCCCTCTTATCTAAAATCGCTAAAATAAACGAGTTTTCGGTAAAAGGCTTAATATTCCCGCCGAGCGTTGTGTTGCTGGGCGGGTCGCATACGCGTGCCGTTTGTATATAGATAGAAGATAGGGGAACTACATGCGCGTAGACAATCTGAGGAACATCGCCATCATCGCTCACGTCGACCACGGCAAGACGACGATGGTCGACAAGCTCCTGCGTGCCACGGACGCCTTCCGTGCCAACCAGCAGGTCGAGGACCGCGTCTTGGATTCTAACGACCAGGAGCGCGAGCGCGGCATTACGATTCTCGCCAAGAACATCTCTATTGAGTACAAAGACGTTAAGATCAACGTCATCGACACCCCGGGCCACGCCGACTTTGGCGGCGAGGTCGAGCGCGTGCTGCGTATGGCCGACGGCGCTCTGCTGCTGGTCGACGCCTTTGAGGGCCCCATGCCCCAGACCCGCTTCGTGCTGCGTCACGCCATCGACACCGGCCTCAAGATCATGATCGTCATCAACAAGATCGATCGTCCGGGCGCCAACCCCGAGAAGGCCTACAACGACTGCCTGGACCTTATGGCCGACCTGGGCGCCACCGACGACCAGCTTGAGTTCGCCATGGAGCACGTGGTCTACGCCAGCGCCATGAATGGCTTTGCCCGCCTTGACCCCAACGACGGCAATATGGACATGTATCCGCTGCTCGATATGATCATCGACGACATGCCCGCGCCCGAGGTTGACGAGAATGCCCCGCTGGCCATGCAGTGCGTGACCATCGACCACTCCAACTTCGTCGGCCGCATCGGTATCGGTCGCGTGTACTCC
>CABSMS010000005.1 GCA_902478885.1 uncultured Collinsella sp.
GTTTGAGCGTGACGATCGCCCGGGCGGTCTACTCATGTACGGCATTCCCAACATGAAGCTCGAGAAGTCCGTGGTCGAGCGTCGCGTGGCGCTCATGCGCGAGCTGGGCATTGTGTTTGAGCTGGGCGCTGACGTTACGAACCCTGCGGTAGTGGCCAAGCTCAATGGCTTTGACGCCGTCGTGGTGGCTGCCGGTGCTCGTGCGTCCCGCGGTCTTTCGGCTGCGAACGTGGATGCTCCGGGCGTGGTGTACGCGGTGGACTACCTGACGGCTTCGACCGTCTCGGTGCTCGATGGCGGCGAGCCCGCGGTGAACGCGCGCGGCTTGGACGTTGTGGTCATTGGCGGTGGCGATACTGGCAACGACTGCGTGGGTACCGCCGTGCGTCAGGGCGCGCGCAGCGTGCGCCAGTTTGAGTTCTTGCCGGCTGCGCCTGATAAGCGCGCGGCGAGCAACCCCTGGCCGCAGTGGCCCAACGTTAAGAAGACCGACTACGGCCAGCAGGAGGCTATCGCTGCGATGGGTGGCGAGATGCGTGCTTGGGGCGTGGATACGCTCGAGGTGCTGCTGGACAAGAAGGGTGCGGCTGCGGGTCTGCGCGTGGTCGATCTGGACTGGTCGGCGGGAAAGCCCGAGCGCATCGCGGGCTCCGAGCACGAGGTGCCGGCGCAGCTGGTGCTCATCGCCTGCGGCTTTACGGGTCCCGAGCATGGCGTGTTCGATGCGGTGAGCGTGCCTGTTGCCACTGCTGGTCGTCCGCTGCCGGTGATGGCTGCCGAGGGCTCGCACCTCGCGGCCCGCACGGAGGGTGTCGCCGCGGATGCCGCGCCGGTGTATGTGGCCGGTGATGCCCGCAACGGCAGCTCGCTCGTTGTGAACGCCATGGCCGATGCCCTGGCCTGCGCAGCCGAAGTCGCCGAGGCGCTGGAGCTGTAAAGTAGTCATTTAAGAACGTCCCCAATGACTAGTCTCTTTTGTCTAGTCGTTGGGGACGCTCTTTGCGAGCGATTTGCTCGTTTGTCGACGTACGGGTGTTCATTTGTCGACTTCTTGGGCTGTAGTCGCATGTTGTTTCTGTGGTGGCTGCGGGCATCTGGCTCAAAAGGGCGGGTTGGCCGTCTATGTTTACCTGCGGTTTTGTTGCGGTGCGCATTTTCGGTCAAGCTTTTCGTCAAGTATTTGGTCAGCATCTGGTTTGCAGCCGGAGGCCTATTTTGCCCGCGCTGGTCATGGCTGCCCGCCCTCCTCGTAAGCTCAAATTGAGGTCCATCAGTTTGAGGAGGATGCCATGACTGATCACGCTTTAGATCGAGCGCGGCCGGCCGAAGCCGTCGGCAACGATATTGCCGACATGGCCCATTTTTGGATGCTGCGGAAGTTCCAGTTTTTGGAGCCGGCGCGCGAACAGTTCGAGATCATTGTCGATCCGTGGCTCAGCTATTGCATCGAGCCTTCGCAAAACGAAATCATGGCCTACAACATGGCATTTACCGATTGGCTGCTCTTCGAGCGCCCCTATCGCCATGGCAAGACGCTGCTCGAGCTGTATGTTGACGAGCCGCCGGCATCGCTTTCGCCCGCCTCGCTCAAGCGGCTCGAGCAGGTACGCGACACGCAGTATTTCTCGCGCTTTGGCATTTTGGACAAGGACCCCGCGACTGGCATGGTTGCGCTGAAGGATACGCGCACCGATCGACGTTTTGATGTCTACGACCCGCATATCGTGCAAAAGGAGCATTGGAACGACGGTGCGATTGCGGTGCGCCTCGCCTGCGTCGACGATGTCTGGCTGACGGCGGGACAACTCTATCTGTATGACATCGCACGCCTGAGTGACACGGCGGTCGATGGGCCTGGTGCGGTGCATCCGGAGGACCTGCAGGATGGCTTTGACACCTCGTGCATCAGTTTCTTCTTGCGTCTGGTCCGCGACATCATGGGTGCCCAGGGGCGCTACGTAAAGTCGCTCAACATCTACGAGCAGGAGTGGGAGTAGGGGATGGGCTGTCGCAGCGCCGCCGCGTGTCTATTTGTCTCGATCTGTAACGTTTAGGGACAAAAAACCGGTCTACCTGTTACAGATCGAGACGAACGCTTGGGTGCCGCTGGTTTGTATAAATCTGTAACGTTTGGGGGCCTGGAGAACGTCTAACTGTTACAGACCGAGACGTTTGGCACCTGGTTGGGGGAATGTCTCAATCTGTAACATCTACAGGCCCAAATTCGACCTACCTGTTACAGATTGAGACAAAGGTTGGCGGCTGTCGAAAGATCTTGTTCTGTAACAACTAGAGGCTCAAAGACTGTCTTCCTGTTACAGATCAAGACATTTGTCAGCGGAGGCAACGGTGACGATGGTCCATTTGTCTGACGTGGTGGTGACGAAAGTGTCTAATACCGTTCTCAAACACAAACATGCGACTCGCAACACGTTGGCGCGGAATAGGATGCTCGCGCGGCTCACGGAGACGGCCAAGCAAGGTGCGCTGCTCGCAACGCATGACAATACCGAGCTCATGTGGCTGCGACGCCATGTTGGAACCGACGATATCGCGGAGCCCGAGCCGTACCTGTTCTGTTTTCAGCATGATTGGGATGCATTGACGCCGGCGGAGCGAGCGTTGAGGACTATCAAAGGGCTTGCGGAATTTCATCCCGATTAGGCGTTTTGGGGCTATGACGCGGCGCTTTTGTGGGGTCTGGAGGTGCCGAATGATCTGCTTGGGCCACGATATCTTGTTAAGACAGGTTGCTCGGTGACGCTTAGTGCAGGATGTAGGCTGTTGCGTCCGCAGGCGGCGGGTGCGCTTGAACAAGTCGATGGCGTGCGGGTGACGCCGTTTTGGCGCACGGTGGAGGATTGTCTGCTGCGTGCGCCGTTCTCCTACGGGTTGGCGATTGCCGATTCTGCGCTGCGGGCGAAGGGCATGTCGCGCGACGACCTCTGCGAACGGCTCCAGGCCGATTGCGAGGGCAGGCGAGGGTATCGCAGGGCACAGGTGATTGCGTCGTATGCAGACGGGCTGTCCGAAAACGGCGGCGAGTCTCGGTTCCGAGCATTCTTTATTGCGTACGGCTTTCCGGTTCCGGAGCTACAGGTGGAGTTTCGCGACCCGCTCGATCCGAGCCAGGTGTTTCGCGTCGACTATTTCTGGAGACTCGAGGACGGGACATGTGTCATCGGCGAGCTCGACGGAAAGGGGAAGTATACCTTGCAGAACGGCGAGGGTCGGGAGTCGGTCGACCCGTTCGTGGCAGAGCGTCAGCGGGAGTCCCATCTGACAATGCTCGGGCACAAAGTGCTTCGGTTCACGTTTGATGAGCTCAAGAACCCGGGAAAGCTGGTTGAAAAGATGAGGCTAGCGGGTATTCCGCAGCGGGCCGATTTGGCTGAGGAATGGAAGCGGCAGTGGTATGGGCACTGAGGGGTACGACTAACGCGGATGTGGTTGTTCCGGACGAGTTCGTCTCAATCTGTAACATCTGGCGGCTGAAAACTGGTCTACCTGTTACAGATTGAGATAAAGGCTGGGCGTGTGACTGAAAATCTCAATCTGTAACATATGGGGGGTGTTTGGGGCCGTATCTGTTACAGATTGAGATGTTTCGTCAGCACGGCCAGAGCAACGCCGCGCTGTCTCCGTTTGCCCCTACATCTCTCTCTTCCCTCCGTTAACCGATATGTTTGACTTTAGTTCGCTGCATTAGGTGATAATGGACAAATGTTCATGTTAATCGTGAGGGAGGAGCTCGATATGGCGTCTGCCGATCGTTCTACGTTGTTTATCAATGCGACCATTCTGGATGGTTCGGGGCATATGGAGCCGCAACCCGATATGGCCGTGGCCGTCGAGCGTGGCATCATCACCTGGATTGGTCCGAGCGCCGTGGCGCAGGCGCCGGCGGGCGCCGAGGTCATCGACCTGGCAGGGGCGTATCTCATGCCGGGCCTCATCAATATGCATGTGCATCTGTGCGGTTCGGGCAAGCCGGTTTCGGCGGGCGATGCGGGCGCGCTGATGAAGAAGCTCGATAATCCCGTGGGGCGCGCCATTGTCCGCCATATCCTCAAGGGTAGCGCCCAGCAGCAGCTGGCAAGTGGCGTGACCACGGTGCGCGGCGCGGGCGACCCGCTGTTTGCCGATCTGGCTGTGCGCGATGCCATCGATGCCGGCAAGTATCAGGGTCCGCGCCTGGTGGCGCCGGGAACGGGCGTCACGGTGCCGGGCGGCCATGGTGCGGGCTTGTTCGCCCAAGTGGCAAACAGTCCCGCCGAGGCAGCCGAACAGGTGCGCGACCTGTATGCGCGCGGTGCCGACGTCATCAAACTGTTCGTAACGGGCGGTGTGTTCGACGCGACCGAGGTGGGCGAGCCGGGCGTGCTTCGTATGCCGGTGGAGGTTGCCGCGGCGGCGTGCAAGGCGGCACACGATATGGGCCTTCCTGTCATGGCCCATGTCGAGAGTACCGAGGGTGTGAAGGCCGCGCTTGAGGCCGGCGTTGACACGATTGAGCACGGTGCTCCGTTGACGCCCGAGATTCTGGAGCTGTACCGTGGCGCCGCGGGCACGCAGCTCGAGGGGCGTGCGCCCAGCGTTACCTGCACTATCAGCCCGGCGCTGCCGTTTGTATTGCTCGACCCGGAAAAGACCCATTCGACCGATACACAAAAGAAGAACGGTGACATCGTGTGCTCGGGCATCATCGAGAGCGCCCGTGCCGCACTGGAAGCTGGCGTTAAGGTGGGCCTTGGCACGGACTCGAGCTGCCCGTTCGTGACGCAGTACGACACGTGGCGTGAGGTGGCCTATTTTGCCAAGTATGTCGGCGTGTGCAACGCCTTCGCGCTGCATACGGCCACGCAGGTCAATGCCGAGCTGCTGGGGCTGGGCGGCGAGACCGGCACAATCGAGTGCGGCAAGGCCGCCGATATCCTGGTGACGCGCGAGAACCCGCTCGATGACCTGTGCGCACTGCGTGAGCCGACGCACGTGATGTGTCGCGGTGATCTGGTGCGCAAGCTCAAGGTGAAGCGTATTCCCGAGGTGGACGCCGAGCTCGACGCGATTATGGCCATGCCTGCCGAGGCGTTGGCCGAGGAGCTTGCCCGCGATGGCGTGGCGTAGACGTGACAAAGGGACGGTCCCCTTGTCACATTCAAAAAAGCCGAGGTCTCAGTGCGAGGCCTCGGCTTTTATTTTGTCCTATGGTGTGGCGGCTACGAGCGCGTTTCCATCTTGGCGTGGCACTTGGGGCAGGTGACGCGGATCTTGCCCTTGCCCTTGGGGACGGAGAGCATCTGGCCGCAGTTGGGGCACTTGAGGTATGCCGTGGTCTTGCGACCCTTCCACATCTTCTTGGCCGTGCGCTTGGCACGTTCAAAGTCTTCCTTACTGGTGCCGGCCGCGCGTGAAGTGCTGGCCGCTGCGGCCCCGTCGCCCAAGCTGGCGACGAACTTGCCCAAGCCGGGAACATTGGCGGTCGCGGCGACAAAGGTCTCGTTCTCCTTGCGACGTGCATCGATGTTTTTGGACAGGCCGCGCAGCACACCAATCACGATGACGGCGATGGCGATCCAACTGAGCCACTGGATGCGGGCCATCGATCCGATCATCGCGAAAATAATTCCTATGAAGCCCAGCACGATGGTGAGCTCGTCGGCGCCGTTGCGACCCTTCATAAAGTCATTCATGCGAATTGCCTTTCGTTCAATATGCTGCACGCCTTTATACCCGATTTAGAGCAAGGGGGACAGGTTAATCTGCACCAATGTGGTGCAAACATACCTGTCCCCGGAATACCAAGACGGTGCAAACGTACCTGTCCCCAATGCCCCAATTACTTGGAGAGTTTGTCGACGACGCGTTCGATTTCGGCGAGTTTGGCGGCTTTGAGGTCTTCGTCGCCCGATTCGATTGCCGAAGTCACGCAGCCCTCGATATGCGCCTTGAGCACGTCGGCGTTAATGCGCGCGAGGAGCGCCTGTGTTGCCATGAGCTGCGTGGAGATATCGACGCAGTAGCGGTCCTCCTCGACCATCCGCAGGATGCCGTCGATCTGACCGCGTGCCGTCTTGAGCATGCGGGTCACCGATTTATGGTCTGCCATCATGGCGGGTCCTCGTTTCTGGTCGATCTTCCGGATGCTCCCGTCAGTTGCGGTGAAATACGGACTGTTTAAAGGCCTAGGGCGGCTCAACAGTCCGTATTTCACCGCAACTTCTGAGGATTGAGTAGGCGGCGTCTGTTACGCGGCGGTTACGGACAGGGCATGGAATTTCTCGCCGGCGCCCTCGACGGCGGCGGCGAGCTGCTCAGCGGTCACGGTGTCGGCGCACTCCACCTGGACGGTCTGAGTCTCGTGATCGGCGTCGGCGTCGGTCACGCCGGCAACGTTGAGCAGTGCCGTCTCGACGGTGGCATCGCAGTGGCCGCACATAAGGCCGGAAGTCTTGATCGTGTAACGCATGGGTATTCCTCTCTGTTGTGTCGGCTTTCCCAGGCACCCGATCTTGACCTTCAAGCCGTCGCTCGCGTACCAAAGTACGCGTCGCTCCTCTTTCAGGTCAATCTCGGGCACCTGGAAAACCCGTTCTAAATGGACTTAATGGTGAGCCTATTGTGTCACTTTAGGCTTAAAGGATTTCAGGCGCAGCGCGTTGGACACAACGCAGACACTCGACAGGCTCATGGCTGCGGCGCCAAACATCGGCGAGAGTTGCCAACCGGTAAGGGGGAAGAACACGCCCGCGGCGAGCGGAATGCCGATGCCGTTATAGAACAGCGCCCAGAACAAGTCCTGCTTGATGTTGCGAATCGTGGCGCGCGACAGCTCGATGGCGCGGGCGACGTCCATGAGGTCGCTGCGCATGAGCACCACATCCGCCCCCTCCTTGGCGATGTCGGCGCCGGTGCCGATCGCAAGGCCCACGTCGGCGCGTGCCAGAGCGGGGGAGTCGTTGATGCCGTCGCCCACCATGGCAACCTTGCTGCCCGCATCCTGCAGCTCGCGCACGTGGCGCTCCTTGTCGGCGGGGAGGACGTCGGCGATGACCTGCTTGCTGTTCAGTCCCACGCGGCGGGCGATGGCCTCGGCCGTCACACGGTTGTCGCCGGTGAGCATGCGCACGTCGACGCCAAGCGAGCGCAGTGCGGCGATGGCCCCGGCGCTCGTCTCCTTGACCTCGTCAGCCACGGCAATGGTGCCGGCAAGCTCGCCGTTCTTGGCAAAGAACAGTGGTGTCTTGCCCTCGGCGGCGAACTGTTCGGCAAGGCCGGCGGGCACGGTAACGCCCAGCTCGTCCATCAGGCGTGCGTTGCCGGCTGCAATGGCGTTTTGCCCCTCGCGTGCCGTAACGCCTCGACCGGGCACGGCGGCAAAGTCCTCGACCATGCGCGCGACGATTCCGCGCGCCTCGCACTCGGCCATAATCGCCTCGGCCAGCGGGTGCTCGCTTGAGCGCTCCAGCGCAGCGGCCAGCTTGAGCAGCGCCTTTTCGCTCATGGCGGGCGAGCCGTCAGTGCGCGTGGCTACCACGATATCGGTTACGGCAGGCTTGCCGCGGGTGACCGTGCCCGTCTTATCGAGCACCACGGTGCCCACGCTGCGCAGGTTCTCCAGCGCCTCGGCGCTCTTAAACAGAATGCCCATCTCGGCGCCCTTGCCGGTGCCTACCATAATGGCGACGGGCGTGGCCAGGCCGAGCGCGCACGGACAACTGATCACCAGCACGGCCACGGCTGAGGTGAGTGCCTCGTTTATGCTGCCGGTCAGTGCTATCCACATCGCAAAGGTCACGATCGAGATCACGAACACCACGGGCACGAACACGCCGGCGACTTTGTCGGCCATGCGGGCGATGGGCGCCTTGGTGGCGTTGGCGTCCTCGACGAGCTTGATGATCTTGGCGAGCGATGTCTCGGCACCCACCCGCGTGGCGCGGAAGGTAAACGAGCCGGTGCGGTTGACGGTGGCGGCGTTGACGGTGTCGCCGGCGGTCTTTTCCACGGGGATGGACTCGCCGGTGAGCGCGCTCTCGTCCACGGCCGAGCTACCCTCGAGTACTACGCCATCGACGGGGATGGACTCGCCGGGGCGCACGCGCAGGACCTGGCCGGGAAGGATGCTGTCGACGTCGACGGTGGTTTCGGTGCCGTCATCGGCAACGACGGTCGCGGTCTTGGGCGCCAAGTCAATCAGCGCCTCGATCGCGCCGCCGGTCTTGGACTTGCTGCGCGTTTCGAGATATTTGCCCACGGTGACGAGCGACAGGATCGTGCCGGCGCTCTCAAAATACAGATTGTCCATGCCTGTCATCATGGCCTCGTGTACCTGACCCGCGGCTAACTGGTCGGCCATGATGAACATGGCGTACAGCGACCAGGCGATGGAGGCGGTGGCGCCCACGGCGATGAGGGCGTCCATGGTAGGCGCGCCGTGCGCGAGCGATTTAAACCCGTTGATAAAGTAGGCGTCGTTGACGTAGACGATGGGGATGAGCAGGACGAGCTCGGTGAGGGCGAGCGTCATGCTGTGGGTATGGTCGGTGAAAATGCTGGGCAGTGGCCAGCCAAGCATGTGCCCCATGCCTATGTAGAACAGTGGGATAAGGAATACGATCGAGACGATGAGACGAGTGCGCATGGCGGAGGCGGCGGCCTCCAACTTTTTGGTCGGCGACTCCATGTGGGCGGCGCCGGACCTGGCTTGCGTGCTGCCGTTTGAGCTGGCGGCACCGGTGCCCGCTTCGACGGGTGAGGCCGAGTAGCCGGCACGGTCGACGGCGGTGCAGATATCGTCAGGGGAGACCTGCGCGGGGTCATAGTCGACCATCATGGAACCGGCGAGCAGGTTGACCGCGACGCTTTGGACGCCGTCGAGTTTGCTTACGGCGCGGTCCACGTGCGCCTGGCAGGCGGCGCATGTCATACCGCCCACGTCGAACTTATCTTGAGCCATGGCTTCTCCTTTCTGTGGTTCGGTGTTGGAATTGTTAACCTGCCGATACTATACACCCATACCCCCTGGGGGTGTCTAGTAATAGTTGGAATGTATGACTTTTCATTACAGATGCGGGTGGCTGCTCAATCGGCGGCCGTCCCTGCCAAACATCTCAATCTGTAACATCTGGACCGGTTTTTGAACCATAGCTGTTACAGATTTAGACAAACATTTCAGCCGAAAACTAACGTCTCGATCTGTAACAACTAGACCCCGGTTTACCGAGTATTTGTTACAGATCAAGACAGACAGTTGGCAGCAAACTCAATGTCTCAATCTGTAACATCTAGCGGGAAATATAACCTCTAACTGTTACAGATCGAGACAGACTGCCCGGGGCCAACTCAAATGTCTTGATCTGTAACATCTAGAGAGGTTTTTGACCCCTTACTGTTACAGATTGAGATGTTGTTTCGCGGGGTTGGGGTTTGTCTCGATCTGTAACATCTAGACCCGTATCTGCCGAGCTAGTGTTACAGATCGAGACAATTGCCGGGGTGGGGTCCCGTCATGGCAAGACGCCCGCTGCCTAGATGCAGAATCCGGGAATCACACAGGTTCGCTTGTTTGGCTTTTCCGCGGGCGTTGCGTACGTAAAGACGTCGCCGTCGTGCCCCACGCGGTTCATATAGAGTGTGCCTTCGCTCTCCGATGTGTCGGGACTCGCCGTTCGTTCCCACCAACAGGTGTCCCTGCCCTTCCACTGGCGAACCAACATCTCGTTCGTGGTATACGGACTTACCTTGAGCTCGCGGAAGAGCTGATACTCCTTGCCCTCGCCGTTGTAGATGTCTGCCAGGTAGTGATAGTCCTCGGCAAACGAACCGGGCGGTTGCGTACCGCACAGCTCGACCATGGCGGGCAGCCAAAGGGTCGCGGGCAGCTCGCTCAGACACGATGCACTGTTGGCGGCGCCAACGTTATTTGAGATCTTTTTGACGGATTTGATGAGTGCGCGCAACTCGTTGGGCAGCAGCTTAAGGCCGTCGCCGTTGAGCCATTCCCGCAGCTCGCAATCTGCCCAGCCGGCGCTCGGCGGTTCAGCCGCAGCGTTGCGCTCGGCAATACCCGCATCGAACATAAACGTCAGCCCTGCCTTGCCCGTCCCGTCCAGAAGCTCATCGTGACGGATGCCCACAAGCTGCGCGCCGACCTCCAGCCCGTTGGTGAGTTTCACGCGCTTGGTACACGGATAGGGGATATGCCCATCAGCGTCGAGCAGGTGGTAGCGCTTGGCAATCTCGCGTGCCTCGCTACGGGTCTCGGCGGCCTTAATCTTGAGCGAAATCTCCTGCAGCTGATCCCAGGTGTAGTCGCCAAGTGAACCGCGAATGCCGTCCAGGTAGTCGGGGATGCCAAAGCCATGGGTTGCTGCCCCGATAACGCCGAGCCCCGCAACGGCTGCGACAATGCCACCGATAATAAAGCGGCGGCGGGTCATGGCATCGTGCCGGGCCTGCTCCAGGATCTCTCGCGCGCGCTCGCCGGCGACGTCGACCTTAAGGTGTGTACCGGAGTCGATGTCGATTGCGCCGTCGCTGTCCGCGCCCTCGTGGCCCTCAGATTCTGCAGCGGGGAGGTATGCCGAGAGCGCCTCGAGCATCTGCTGCTCGGTGGGGCGATCGCCCTGTTCAACCGAGATACCTTTCATGATGATTTGGACGAGCGCTTCATCGCCCTCGCAGCGCGGCTCGAGCGGTGCCGGCTTGGTCTTGGTCTTTACGAGATAGAACGAGCCGGTTGCAGCGGCGTCCGTCGACTCAAAGTCAAACGGTTTGCGACCGCTGTAGAGCTGGTACAGAATGCTCGAAAGCGCATAGACGTCGATTGCCGGCGAACGGCGAAGGGCCGCGATGCCTTCGATATCCTGCGTGAGCATCTCGGGCGCGGCGTATGCGGGCGTGGCAAAGCGCCAGATGTCGGCGCGCCGGGTGATCGTGTCGTCGCCGAGGGCCATGGTCGCGGAACCCATGTCGATGAGACAGGGGTCAAAGGAGCAATCGGCAATCTGCTGCTCGAGCGTTCGGCTGGTGGTACGGAACATGATATTGGCGGGCGACAGGTCGCGATGGACGACCGGATTCACGAGCCCCTGGGTCATCAGGAGTGCGCGAAGCACGGCGTTTCCAACGGCGGCTACCATCTGGGTGGTTAGCCCGCCCGAGACATCGTGCGGAAGCAAGGGCAGCGCCTGCTTGAGCGAGGTACCCTCGACCCACTCCATGAGGATGAGCGGGTCGTCCTCGCACGATCCGTAGCCATAGACGCGCGGAAATCCGCGCAGGTGCGAGACAGTGCACAGATGACGGTACTCCTCGAACAGCGCGGCGGTGTTGGCCAGGTGCGCGGCCGCTTGCTCGGCGGAGCGATCGGGGGCTTGGCCGGAAAGGATGGCGCTGTCCTTGAGCAGCTTGACGGCAAAGACCTCGCCGCTCGTGTTGGTCGCGCGCAGCACGTGCCCGATGTTGCCGTTGTCGCGGTGAGTCGTCTGGAGAATAAGTGTCATAAACCGGCGTTTGGCGTCGTCCTCGGCGCTGGGGTCGACCGCCACGGCGGTATCGAACGTGTCGAGACGGATGAGTTTGTCGCCATAGGCGCTGTCGGTAGTATCCATGGCGTTCCTTTGTCTGGCATGGGTTGTCGCACGTGTACGTGAACAGTGCGGTTATCGGTAAAGTACCATAATAGCCGCACTGCTCACGTATGCCGCTGGGTATTGTCGTTTACGACGTAGAAGGTAGCAGACGAAAGACGGGCGATGACCGTCTTTCGATCACCGCCCGCGCTAGTCCACAATAACGAGAAACGTTGTATAGAGACCCAGGTGAAGTCTGTCGCTGTTTTCGATTTCCACGGGGGGATAGACTTTGCCGGGCTCTCGTTGGTCGCGGGGCGGCTCGATTACGATATCGCCGTCGCCTGCACCCGATTCGAGCACCGTGCCGTTGGTCGATCCAAGGCCCTGGGCGTACCAGTGCTCACCCTCAAGCCAAATGCGAAGATGCTCGCGCGATGCATCGGCGCCCACATCGGTGATGCTGGGCGAGGTTTTGGGCAAAGAACCAATCACGGTGCCGCGCGGATCGCGTGTGAGGGGATGGATTTGCATGTCGACGCAGTTGTCGGCATGTGTCCTAAGCAGACCGAGGTTGGGGGCGACAGCGCGCGGCTGATCCAGACTGCCCATAAAGCCACGTCCGATGGTAGTTTCGGTGGTGCCAAAGTGCCCGCCCGTCTTGCTGTCGCAAAAGCGCTCGACGGTGGCCACGCCTTGAACGGGGTCGGCAAGTGCGCCCGTTGCCACAAAGAGCATCAAGAAGAGCGTGCTTTTTTCGCGGGGTTCGTGGTCATCGGAGCTGTTGATACGCCCCAAGGCATTGGCGTAGAGGCGGTCGTCGAGGTCATAATCGGCGAGAACCGACATCATGCCTTGGGCCGCCGGGCCGCTGTAATGCTCGGATATTTCCCGATAGGCGCGATCGCCTCCGCCGAGCTTGTTGCTAATGGCGGCAGCAAGGTTGAGTGTGGAGACGGTAAGGTCATTGTAGATACCTGGCGCACACTGATCGGGCTCGCGGTGGACGATGTAGCGAGTGAGGTACGAGCGGTTGGTAGAGCATTTGTCGAGCAGGGTGCTGCCTGCATACGAATTGCCGTTGATGAGCATTCGCGCAATCTCGAGATGCTTGAGACCGCCGAACGATCGGATGTCGTTGTAGAGGACCGAGCACGGTGTTTCCGCCGCCATGGCTGCCTCCCCAGATAACTTTAATGACGTACTGCAAACATGTTAGGAAATGGCTACGGTCAAAGCGTACCGACTCGAAAAATGTTGCGCAACGCCTTGCATAACTATTGAGACATTATAGGGCATATACACCAAGTTGCAGGATGGCTGCAAACGACACATTTTGAGAGGTTGTGCCCTGTGGAATGTCCTTATTGCGGTGCATTATTGCCCGATGACGCTAGTTTTTGCTCTGAGTGTGGATCGCCTCTTGCCGCGCCCTCGTCGACTGCGCCCGTTCCCGAAGATCCCTATACTACGCCCCAGACCGTGTCACAGAGCCCTGCCTTTTCTTGGCGCGACGGCGAGGCCGCTACGGCGGCAACGGTGGAGTTGCCTAAGGCGGATGCTGCCTCGAAAGCAGACGAGCAGCCGGTGGCAGCACCCGGCGCGTTTGAGCCCGCTGTGCCCGAATCCGATTCGGACGCCACGCGTGTAGTCGATCCCTTGTCAGACTTTGGCACTACGATCGAGGACGCGGACACTGAGTCTGCCTACCATGCCGATTTTGGTTCTACGCCGCTCAGTGAGGAAGAGCAGCTCGAGCAGGACCGCGAGAGCCTCAAGACGGCCAAGGCCGAGTACAAGTTGGCACGCAAGCGCCTGGGCAAGTCGTATGCGCCCGCCATCGCCGCCGGCGTTATTGTCGTTGCCGCCTTGTGCGCGGGAACCGGCTGGGCGGGCTACTCATATGGTTTGGCCCATCCGCAAAATACGGAGCAGATTCAAAAGCTCAAGAAGCAGCTTGAATCTTCCAAGGACGAACTCACAAAAACGCAAGACGAGCTCGATCAGACAAAGTCCGACCTTAAGGATGCTAAGGCGGAGCTCAAGACCGCAAGCAAGAACGGCGAGGACGCCAGCTCCAATGCCGAGGACTCCTCCACGACGGGCAATGCGACCTCGTCGACCACCACGACCTCCGGTAGCACAGCGAAGCTCAACATCGATAAGCCCACGAGCTTTGCCAACACCACGTGGCGCGGAGCACTTAAGGAGACGGGCAACTCTTGGGGCCATACTTGCTACGGCGCGAGCAAAAACGACCTTGTGATTGTGTTTAAGAGCATCAGCGATTCCGGCGAAGCGGTTGCAGACATCTCGGCCACGCTGCATGCCCACGATACCTACAACGCCGAAAAAACCGTCGCCCAATCCGATGGCGACGACTATCGCACCTACACGGACGTCACCGGTACGTTTGTCAGGAATAAGGGCTTTGAGTTCTCGCTTCCCGTCGAGGAGGAGGACTGCGACCTTACGGTTTCGGGTGTTCCTAAAAAGAAGAACGGCAAGTATTACCTGAATACCACAGTCGAATCGGGAGACGGCGCCGTTACCATGGGAACGCGCATCACGGATTCCTTTGAGCTTTTGATTTCCTAGTACCTCGTATTGTCAGCGTGCGATGCATGGGGACGGTGGCGGGCGCGGCTTTATTGAGAGTTGCGCCCGCCACCGCTTTTTGCAAATGGGCCTATTTGCTGACTTGGGTTTTACTGCCGGCTAAAGCATGCCGGCAGATGCGAGGGCGAGAATAACCACGATTGCTATCAGGGCAGCAATCACCATCGTGAATGCCATCGTGCGTTGACGTTTGACGGCAAGGCGCGCGCGACGCATGGACTCGGCGCTGCGGACGGTCTCGGTGGATGGGGTTGGCCGAGACGCGGGCTGCGCCTGTGCAGCCGTGCGGGTGGGGACGGTGGCGTCCGTTCGCACGGTAGCGCTGCCGCGATCCGCTACGGGCCGGCGCTTTCGCGGGGCACCCGTACGGGCGAAAGGCTCAAGGCGCGCCGCGAGTTCGTTTGCCGAAGGGCGTGCGTCTTGCGAGACTGCCAAACAAGCCATAATCGCGTTGGCCAAGCCCTGCTCGCGGGGAGTTGCGGGTGCAAGGGGTTGCGGCTGCACGGTACGCTTGAGGAGCGCGTGATCTCCAGAGTGCTTGAGCTCTGCCTCAAAGGGGGCATGTCCGCAATAAAGCTCGTAGAGGATGCTTCCCAGCGCATAGATGTCGACGGCGGGGTTGTCGCGCGCAACGGGGTCGGCCTTAAACCGCTCCAGCATTTCGGGTGCCGCGTATGCCGGCGTGGCACCGCGAAAAGCGTTGACGTCGACGGTAAAGGAAAAGTCCGGTTTAACGAGCTTGGCACTGCCCATATCGATCAGGCAGATGTCGAAATAGCCGCTCGACACCTGCTCCTCGAGCGGGATGCGATCGTGACGTAGCATGATGTTGCGCATGGAGAGGTCGCGGTGAACAAAGGGCGTGTCGAGTGATTGCGTGGACAAGATGATCTTGAGTACGCTCCAGCCCAGCGCAGCGACGATATCGCCGGGGCAGGTTTCAGCGCCATCACATAGAGCGGACCGTGCATCAAGAAGCGAGACGCCGTCAACCCATTCCATGAGCAGCGCCGGGATTCCGTCTGCCGTGTAGCCAAAACCATAGACATCGGGAAAACCCCTTAGGTTGGATACGACGGAGAGCGTACGGTACTCCTCTTCCAAAGTTTCTCGGTTGAGCTGTTCTTGCTCGGGCTGGGCATCGGGGCGCGGCATCTTAAGCGCGAGCTCAAAAGCGCGATCGCCGCTCTGGACGCGGCGGACATAGGCGTTGCCGCCAAAGCCGCCCTTTTGCGGCGGAACGAGAAGCGTGCAGAAGCGACGCCGTGCCGCAGCCTGCTCGCGCTCGGTGAGCAGCGCTGGCGTATGAAACTTGACGAGTCGAACTTCTTCGTAAGAACCGGTCATGGCGCGCTTTCATCCTTTCTTCCATTAGCAGGATATGCGCTTGCCGCCGCCTTCTGTTGCGCAACATCGACAAATCTGCCGCTCGCCAATGTTGCGCAACAGAATCGCGCAAGACGGCGGTAGAAAGATGTAGGAAAGACGCAAGGACCAAGTTGGTCAAAAACGGAGGGATAGCAAGTATGAGCGCCGTGGTTGGGATGTTTACATCTGTTGGCCCTGCGGCAAGTAGCGCCGCATCTACTGGGACAAGCTTGGGTGCTGCCGGCGCTGTTGGTATGGTCCTTTTGGCTCCTACCGCAATTGTTACGGGTGCGTTGGCTGCTCGTGAGACGGCGGAAAAAGATGCAAGTTATGCCGCCAAAGAGGAATTTAATGAGACTCTCGCGGACCTTAGGAAACGGATCGATGAGATAGCTTCCGGGCTGGATGAATCAACACGGGCAATGTTGGACGAGCTGATCACCAATTGTTCTCGCTCCTTTTATGCCGAACATGAAGAAAACACGATGAGTCTTGGTAGGGATACAAGGGTGAGAATGGAGAAGGCGTTAGCTCATTTGTTTTCAACACTTCACGTCCTGTTTCCACAAATGACTTTTGACGCTCATCTGAAGCAGAGGATGGAGATGAGCAAAAGTCAGATTGATGCTGCTTTGACCGTTGAAAAGCTGAGAGCACAGGGTCTTGCTAGGGCGATTGATTTTGATGTAACGCCTGATAATCCTATAGATCTGAAGAGGGCATTGCTTCAGATAACCGCGGCGGCGGAGTCTTCTCCGGGCGTTGAAACGTTTGAGGGGGCGGCGCAATCATTTGACGCGTGGTCGGAAGTTGCCATCTCTTTGATGCAGGATGAAGCCTTGGATATGGCGCTGCGTAATCGAATAAGCGCGAAATTCGAATCGATCCGCGCCGCCTATGATGCGCTTGATTCCGATTCAACTGTTGAGGAGCTGCTTGCAATTAATAAGAGCATCAAGGATTTCGATCATGTCATGAAGCGCGCCCAGTATGAGTCTGCCGAGAAGCATGAACAGTACACGCAGTACCAGATTCGAGTAGAGCTACTCAACGATCGATACCATCGCCCGACTGTTCTTAAGCACATTTATGAAATCGATAATATCTACGAAGAAATCGAAATTGCCGATGCCGAGCTTGATAAGGCCGTAAAAGACGAGTATATCGAGCGTGCAATTAATGATGCTATGGCTGAACGTGGTGTCAATGTGGTCCGTTATGCCGTTATGGATGGCTCGGGCAAACCCTGGCGTCTTATGTTTGACACAAACGAACACAAAGCGGTCGCTGTCCTTAAAGGTAGCAGCGAACAGCAGATCATCATGCGTGTCGTAGAGGCTGACCCAGCTGAGTTTTCTGAAGACCCGAATAATCCCACGATTATCAAAGACATGAAAATCCAGGATCAGTCAACCGTCGATAAGGCCGTCCAGGACCAAGCGGAATTTTGTGACTTCTACAAGCAGTTCAGTGAAGACCTTAAGAAGCGCGGCGTCTTTGCAGACACCTCGGCTGGTTTTGTGCGGCCGCCAAGTCCGGATGCTGCCGTCGAGATTCACCCGCACGATTATGTGCCGCCCACACCTTCCGCAGATGCGGAGCGTCGCCTGCGTAATCGCCGTCAAGCAAGTCAGCTCAAGCAAAGGGAAATGAGGTAAACCATGACATGGGAATGCCCTATCTGTGGTCTTATGAACGATGATGCCCGCGATATGTGCGAGGACTGTGGGACGCCGCGTCCCGCTGGTGCGGTTCCCACGCCTTCGACCCCTGTGCCCGCGGTCTCGGCACCCGAGGCGCCAGTCGCCTCAGCGTCCGGCTTTGCCGCCGCGGTCGCTGAGCGTCCGGCTCCCGCCGTCTATCCTGCAACATCATCGATGGGCGGTGTTTCGCGGCCTCAGCGTCCCGCGCCCCAGCAGGCATATCAGGCTGCTCCTGCTCCCACGCCGCAGCCTACCCCCATGCCCGTTCCGCAACCCGCTCCGGTTCCTGCGCCGCAGCCGACGCCTGCGCCAATGCCGCAGCCCGCGCCGCAACCCATGGCGAATGCTGCAGCTACTCCTGCGGTTCCTACGCTTACGCTTGCCGATCCAGTTATGGGTGAGCAGCTTCGTCTCACGGACGCCGCCGTGCTTGGACGCAACGCGTTTCCTTCTATGGCTTCTAACTTTGCCATGTCCCGGCAGCATGCCAGCGTTCGTTTTGAGCGGGGCACATGGATGGTTGCCGATGAGGGGTCCAATAACGGAACGGCTCTTATGCGTGGCGGTCAGATCCTCAACTTGGTTCCCGGCGTGGCCCAGCCGATTCATACCGGAGATACGCTACTCATTCCGGCTACGTCTGGCGAGTTTGCCCAATTGCGTCTGACGGTTACTGTGGAGGAACCGCCTGCGGCGCAACCCGTGCAGACCCAGGCTTGGTCTGCGCCTCAGCCCGCGTCTGCTGCGGCACCGGTTGTTTCTGCTGCTGGTGAGACTACGGGTGTCGAGGGCTGGTTTGTCGAGTGCCCCGAGTGCGGTCGTTTGCATCTCGTTGCTGATGAGCGCGCAAAGGTTGGGGATGGCTGTGAGGAATGCGGTTGCTCGCTTGCGCGTACCTCGGCCGTGTACCGTACACTCGATCCGGGCGAGGATTACGCCGATGTTCGTTAGCCATGTGCTTGCCCCCGTCGTCTCGCTGGGTCCGGGAGAACGTATTGTTGTCTGGACCGCTGGTTGTTCAAAGCGTTGTGCCGGATGTATTTCGCCCCAATGGCGCAACCAGCTGCCCGAGCAGGATGTCGATGTTGATGAGCTTGCGCAGATGTTGCTCGATACCGCACGCGAGCACGGCGTACATCGGCTGACGGTTTCGGGTGGAGATCCGCTCGAGCAGGCATCAGAGCTCGTGAAGCTGCTGGCAACGATCCGCTGCGCTTACGATGACATCCTCGTTTACACCGGATTTACGCTCGAAGAGCTGCCGCGAGCGATCGGCGCGGACGTGTGGGAGACGCTCAAGCCCCTCATCGATGTGCTGATTGACGGTCCGTACATAGACGAGCTTAACGTGCCCGACTGTGTGCTGCGCGGTTCGACTAACCAGCGCGTAATCTACCTGAGCGACCGCCCACACGATGATTACGACCAGTATCTTCAGCGGCCTCGTCAGCTTCAAAACTATGTCCAGGACGGCACGGTTATCACCGTTGGTATTGCCGACCGTTACCACCATGAATTTTCTGCCAAGGAGGGTTAACACATGGCAACTGATTTCGAGCGCCAATCCTGGCAGCGCGAGATGCTCAACTTTAAAGGGGTGAAGAGCCTCTTTATCCTTGAGGGCAACGTGAACGACAAGTATCCCGATGTGGTCGACGGCGGTCTTCAGTTCTCGGAGCTCGCCGAGGTCGTGCGCGGCCTTTTTGAAGACGCCAATGGCTCAGTTGAGTACAACGTGGCATATTTCGATCCCATCCAGCTGTTCTCGAGCAGCATGGGCAACGTCGATTGCAAGCGCCTGGTGTCGCTGGCCCATGACGAGGCTTCCAAGAGCGACGACCGCATGATGGAGGCGAACGCCTGCATCGCCGATGGCCGCCAAGCATATGCCACCGAGCAGTCGAGCCTGCCATCATACGGCGAGGTTATCCGCTCAATGTTGCGCCTTAAATACAACGACAATCCCGATGGCGGCACCGAGGCTAAGCCGCTTTGCGTGATCGTCAACATGGCGTCGCGCCTGCTTGCATCCTCGACTGGCCTTATGCCCGACGAGACGCAGTTTTTCCTCAACTTGTACCTTGGCGCCAGCAAAGCACGCCTTATTAACCGCACGGCTGTCAACACGCTCATTCTGGTAACGGATAACGTGCGCAACCTGCCCGTGTGGTTTATCGAGGAGAACCCCTTCTTGCGCACCATCACGCTGCCGCATCCCGACCGCGACATGCGCGAAGCCTATATTCAGAGTAAGTTTGGCTTTAGTGAGGCGCTGTCCGATTCCGATGACCGCGCGGTGCGTCGCTTTATCGATACCACCGACGGCATGAGCGTTAAGGAGCTCGAGGGCCTGCAGCGCATGTATCAGCGCGATATGCAAAACGCCGATGCTTCCATCGAGGCCATCCTTCCCAAGCTCGTCGACGTCTACAAGTACGGTTTTCGCGAGAACAAATGGCAGCAGATGTTCGAGAAGCTCGAAGAGGATCCCGAGGCAAAGATCAAACGCCGCGTGAAGGGCCAGGACGAGGCCGTTGAGAAGGCCGTCACCGTGCTCAAGCGCTCCGTCATGGGCCTTTCGGGCGCCACCCATTCGTCTGGTTCCAAGCCCAAAGGCGTCCTGTTTTTGAGCGGTCCCACCGGTACCGGTAAGACTGAGATCGTTAAGGCCATTACGGAGCTCCTCTTTGGCGATGAGCGCAGCATGCTGCGTTTTGATATGTCCGAGTACGGTGCCGAGAACTCCGATCAAAAGCTCTTTGGCGCTCCTCCGGGATACGTGGGCTATGCCGAGGGCGGTCAGCTTACCAATGCGGTCAAGGCCAATCCGTTCTCGGTGGTTCTTTTCGACGAGATCGAGAAGGCAGCGCCGAGCATTATGGACAAGTTCCTGCAGATCCTCGAAGATGGCCGCCTGACCGATGGCCAGGGTAATACCGTGTACTTCTCTGAGACGGTTATCTTCTTTACGAGCAACATCGGCTTTTCCAAGATTGAAATTGATGCGCAAGGCAACGAAGTTCGCAATACCATCGCGCCTAACACGCCCTATAACGAGATTTGCGAGCGCGTGCGCACCGAGATGGATCGCGAGTTTAAGCCCGAGTTCTTGGGTCGTATCGGCGACAACGTGGTGATCTTCAACTTTATCGACGACGCCGTGGCACTTCAGATCCTCAATTCCAAGATCGATGCCGTTAACCGCAACGTGCATAAGGCACAGCCCGATATTACGGTTGAGGCGACCGATGCCGCCCGCGAGCTGCTGCACTCCATTGCCATGACGGACGCCGTCAAAGCCAAGGGCGGCCGTGGCATTGGCAACCTGGTGGAGAGCGGCTACCTTAACGGGCTTTCCGATTTTCTGTTTGAACACCGCGCCGAGTGGCGCGGTCGCCCCGGCATGGTGGCACGCGCCGTGCCGCAGGGCGAGGGCGACGATGCGCATATCGCGTTTGAGCTCGTGCCCGGATCGATGGGAGGCGATTGGCGATGACGAAGTTTATCGCTGCAGCAAAAACTCAAGCGGGAACCAATCACCCCGTCAACGAGGACCGTTTGCTTCTTGACGGTAACGTCCTTTGCTATGGTCTGGTGGGCGATTGCGAGCGCGAGATGGGCTGCATGGCAGTCTTTGACGGCGTGAGCGAAGGCGGGCACGGAGCGGCCGCCTCGACGCTCGCTGCTCAGGCGTTTGCACAGGCTGTGCGCGTCTTTGATGCCGATGCCGTCAACGCGTTACAGGAGCGCCTACGCATGGCGGGCGAGCGAGCCGAGAACGATGTTGAGACGTATGCTGCTCGCTATGGACTGTCTGTTGCTGCATCCACGGTTGCTGGCCTCGTGGTTGCTCCTGACGGGCACGGTGCTGTTTTTAATGCCGGCGATTCTCGCGTGTACCGACTGCGTGGCGGTGTGCTTGCCGTGCTTAGCTGTGACCACACGCCTGAGCGGCGCGTGGGCGGCGTTGGCGCTGAATACAGAGACGATGCTGTTTCGCATTGTATTGAGCTCGCGATTGGACTCAATCAGGGCGGTCGCAATCTTGAGGTCAAGACGACCGTGATGCTTTCGGGCGATCGCTATCTGATCTGTTCCGATGGTATTGATGGGCAGATTACGCAGGAGCGTTTGCAGCAGATGCTTGCGAGCGATTCGACATGTGCGCAGTTGTGCGAAGAGCTATATGCCGAGGCTCGGGTGAACGGCTCGACGGACGATGCGACGCTGATTGTAATTGAAGTGGGGGAGTAGCCATGTCTGATGAGACGATTACGGTACACCGAGATGGCGGCAATGACAATGATGAGACCGTAACGGTGCGCCGCGGGAATGCGCCCGTAGGGGGAGAGACGGTTACCGTGAACCGTGGCGACCAGGCTTCTGCGCCTGGAGAGACCGTGACAGTGCGTCGAGCCGACGCTCCGGCATCTGGCGAAACGGTCACCGTCCGCCGCGACGGTACGCCATCGACAAACGAAACCGTAACGGTGCATCGCCCGATGACCGAATCGAATGGTGAAACGGTAACGGTTACGAGGCCGTCTGTCAGTGCTCCCGCCGACGGCAAGACCGTTACTGTTTTACGCTCTGGTACTTCTTCGGCAGGCGAAACTGTCACGGTGCCGCGCACTGCGAGCCCCGACGGTCAGACTGTGACCGTCTCGCGCGGCGTCACGGCCAGTCCCAACGGCGAAACGGTGACCGTTTCTCGTGGGGGCGCACATGCTGCCGCTGCATCTGCCTCGCCTTTTGTTGCAGAGGATGCGACGGTTGTCTCGAATGACGGGCAGCAGTTTATTATTCATTTGGGACAGGTCGTTGGCCATGGCGGTCAATCTAGCATTGTTGCTGCCGAGCGGGTGAGCGATGGTTTGGCATGCGTTGCCAAGGTCTTTAAGCCTCTTGTGGGCGCCGAGCGTTCGGCATATCAAAAGGTGGTAAGCGCCGTAATGGGGCTTAATGGCCGCCCCGTGTCTCAAACGCATCTGCTGCCCATCTTTGCCTATCTGCACCAGGGCCTGAGCGCGACCGAAGTGGGGGCTGCGGCTCCTCAACTGTGGGATGTTTCCATTACGCCGCTGGCCACATGCCTTTTTGATCGTCCCCGTAGCAAGAATATGGTTAAGAGCCGTGCGATTCCCGAGCTCAGCCAGGCAATTGAGCTGCTCCATACCGAGCTCGGCATTGTCCATCGTGACATTAAGCCTCAGAACGTCTACCTGTATGACAAGCAGATCGTGCTTGGAGATTATGGCTCCGCCCGCTCGCTTGCCGGATTTGACAGCCGACTGACGAACACCATGACGCGCTCCGATGGCTATACGCCTGGTCGTGGCGGCATGGTCGACCCTCGTAACGACTGGTATTCGTTTGGCTATACAATCTGGACGCTCTACGAAAACAATGTCCACCCGCTGCAGGAGTTCATAGACGACAATACGCTTTCCGATCGCCAAGAGACGGGTGAGCCTGCGGACTTTAACCATCCAGATGATGCAACCCTGGGAAACCTCCTCAAGGGCCTGACGTTTGAGCTTTCGGGCGAGCGTTTTGGCTACGAAGAAGTCAAAGACTGGATGGCCGACCCAGATAATTTCTATCGTAAGCTTCCCACCATGGACGCCGGCAGTGCTCGCAAGCCTTACGAGTTTGCGGGCAAGCAGTATAGCGATCCGGTGTTGCTCGCTCGAGCGCTGTCCTCCAATTGGGACGAGGCTAAACTTCGCATGAGCCAACAGCAGCTCGAAAACCTGATGGGCGACTGGGGTGAAAATGACCTGCAGACTAGGATTCACCAGTTAGTCGAAGAGGATATCCAGACAGCGTCCAATCCCGACCTGGCGCTCGCTTGCGTAATCTATGAGATGTCCAACGGCAAGATTATGTCGTGGCGCGGCGAGGATGTCTCGCTGACTAATGCACCCGATGCTTTGCCGGCGCGTATTGCATCGATGGCTGTGGATACAATTGATCGCTATGCTCGGCAGTCAGGTCTTGATGGCACAAATTCATCTGGCGTGTTGCCCTCTGGATTCCTCTCGCTCGTCTTATCTCGGGAAGCAAACGCCGACAGTCAAAGGGTTCGTTTGGCCTCCGATATTCACAGTCTTGAGCTTCTTGCTCGTCAATCGGACGACCCGCATTTTGCGGCCTGCCTATTTAAGGGCTTGTTGACGTCCAGTGAAAACAAGCATGCTATGGCCCAGGGTGCGCTTAAGTCGGTATTGCGGCAACCCTCTGCATTCTTTGGCGTCTGTTCGTCTTCTCGATCGCTCGATGAGTTTTTGCTCTATTTTGCCGGCGATGTTGATATGTCAGCAATCATCGCTGCTCGCGATGGGGCAAATGCCGAGGGCGGCATAGACACCGACGTTGTCCTTGTCTTTATGGATAAGGTCGCCGACGATAAGGCCGCCGTGCGCTCGTTTTATCGAAAGTATGGAAACTATGCTGCCTGGATTTGGCTTTCTGGCCATACCGACTTATATGAAACGATGCAGGGTTCGACAGGTGAAGCTGCGGTTATCGTGCTTCGTGGACTTAATCCGGCAATGGATGCGCCCGTCTCGACACTTGTTAAGTTGGGCAGCAACGCCCGTCTTGAGGGCATTAAGCTTCGAGGCGACATGGAATCTACGCCAGTTCCATATATTCTGGGCTGGGAACTTGATGAACGTTTTGGAACTCGCCCCATCGCGATGGGATCACTGTTCTGTGCTCAGGTAAAGGATGATGTCGTGCCGCGTGGGTACGTTTCTGACCTCTTGACCTCTTGTGAGGACCATGGCGTGCTCGACATCCTTGAGATTAGGCTTTTGGCGGATGTCGATAGCCTGCCGTCCGCGGCATATTCACAATATTTGGATGACGCTCGCGGAGTTGCCGATGGAAAGCTGAAGGCCGCTATCGAAACGGACACGCGTGAATACGGTGTCGTCAAGGGTATCGCTGACAGCGATGCTCAGATTGCTGCTGTAAAGAAGGAGCAGCGGAACGTTCTCATTACTACCATTGCCGTTGCGCTTCTCTATCTCCTTATTATTAAGTGTGCCCGCGGCGCATTCGGTCAGCTTATTGTTTCACTTGGAACGTTTGGCCCTCTCGTTGTCGTCTTCTTGGTGTTGGCATTTTTGGGCTCTTTCGGCTTCCTTGCACTCAATGTGCTCCGTTCTTTTTCTGCCGTTGATCGTGTCTCGGGTCTCGAAGATGCTCTGGATTCAAACGCTGCTGCCTTAGAGGGCTATTTGGTCAAGTTGGTCGATTTCGACGGACGCAATGACAAAATTACTGAAATTCTGTCAGTTCAGTCGGGAGATGCCGCATTGACCGATGCGCGTAAGCCGCTGTTCTCGACAGGGCGTCATTCTGTGTCGTTTTATACCGATCCCGAAGTCATGGATCGATTCGGACGTCTTGCTGGCAGATTGGTGCTCATCACGGCACTCATCGTTAGCGCGTTTGGCTTTATGGGGTCAATGTATGTCGATGGCGATGTGTATGCGAGGGTAGAAGTCTTAATTGCGGTTTGCTTCGGTTTGATGATCGTATTGATCGTGTTTGGCGAGGATGCACATCCTGGCAGTGCTCAAGCGCTGCGTTCGTGGCTTTACATGTGGATACCTCCGATACTCATTGAGTTTTTACTTTCTGGGGTTGTCTCGTTTGCCAACTTCCTGAGCCTTTTCGGTTTCATTTTCCTCTTGCTTGCTTTTGTAATTAGCGTTATTGCATTCGTGTTTTTCCGTGGTTTGGAAAAATGGGATGATCTCCAATCGCGGAAAAAGCAGTCGCCGATTGCCCAGCCGATTGCTGCTCAGCAGAACACTGCTAAACAAGACAACATTCCGCAGAATGGCGTTCAGAATTCCAGCACTGGAATGAAGACGGATTACAAGGCGCCTGTTAGTCATGTTTACGCTTCTGGCAGTGCTGCGTCTGCCGGTCGTACGGGCAATGCTTCTGCTGCGAAAAAGGAAACAGCGAATGCTAAGAAGTCCAGTTCTGGAGTGAAAGGCAAAAAGGAACCGAACGCTATTGGATACGGCACCTATGATCAGATGCCTTGCCGTATCGACATCTATGCTAACTACATCAAGATCATTCATACCTCGATGTATTCTGGAAGGCGCGATTTAGACAAATATAAATCCGTAGTTAAATCGGGGAAAACGTCTGACTTGGACAAGGCGTTTAATAGGCCTTACGCTGGAAATGCAATCAATATTCCAGCAAACGCGCTCACTAATTGGCTTCGCGTGCCTGGCATCACCAATAGCCCCGAATTTACGTTTGACCGAAAAAATCGTGAGCTGCACACTCGCGTGCAACACACGATTCAGGTTTTTTCGCCGGGTTTCGACGAGGTACTCGAAGACTTTGCAGACTCTCATTTCCATTACTGATGAGGGCAGAAGAAAATACCCATGCGTCCGTTGGGGAGGGCCCCGATTGGCGAGACGATAGTTTGGATGAATTATGCCGACGTTAAACTTGGGAAATATGTTTGGAAACTCCGGTAACGATAGGAATCGTAACGGGGGCTCTCAACAACAGGGCTCCAATGCTCAGCGAGCAGGTGGGCAGCTTCACGATGTTGAGCGGCTGGTTATGGGGGGCCGCGAGGCTATTGCTAATAGCGCCGAGGCGCAGCGCCAACGACGCCGCCTTGCCGAGAGCATGGCTAGGAAAGATGCGGTGTACGGAACCGTCATCGACCAGGGATACGGAACGTACGATGGAAGGCCCTGTTCGATTAGATTGTACGAAAACCGCATCGAGATTGTTGCAAAACGCGAAGGCTCGACGCTGGACAATCATCCGGTGGTCAAGTCGCTTGTTCCCGGCCTTGGCAAAAGCAAGGCTGTTGCGGGAAGGATTCTTGCTCCGGGAAATTCAAACCCGCCAATCGTCATCCCCGCCAATGCCATGACAGGTTTTCAGCAAGTGGCATGGGGGATGTTCCCGACGTTTGTATTCATGCGAAGGGATCCCGTGACGAGGAAGCGAGAGACCCACACGATTAAGGCTATGACTAGAGAGCTTGGCTATTCGTTAGAGCGTTTTGGCGCTATGCATTACCACTTCTGATGATATGTGAGGATATAGATAATGGGCATGGGGGAACGAGATTCTGAGGGCCTGTCGGCGCAGGAGCGACTCGAACAGCTTCGCGCTCAGCGGATGGCACCGAAAGATACCGGGGTTCACATTGAATCCGACGCACCAAATGGACGTGTGGACATCAACTGGAATACCGCCGGTGCACCAAAGCACCATGTGAGCATTAATTTATCGCGCATCGTAGATGCTATTCCGACCGTCATTCGTTTTCTTCCGGTGCGTATTTTTACGGTGTGGGGTCTTTGCTCGGTCTGGTACCGTCTGTTCCTAAATACAGGTGGAGACGATATTTTGCATACGGGTCTCCCTGCTCCTGGATATAGCGCTTTTAACCCATTCGCTCAAGCAGCCGTTATTTTCGGTGGCCTAATTGTCGTTTCGATTGAGTTATTAATTGGACCGCTGAGTCTGATTATCAAACAGCTGATCATTGGTCTTTTCTATTTGCTACGCGGTTCAGCTGCTACAAGGCGCGCATTATCGGATGCGCATGCACAATTTAACTTTGGTCAGTTTATCGCTGACACGCGCGAAGGCTATCACAATGGCTATTCACTATTGGGGTCGGCGTTGCGCGCAAAACGTGGTGCGCGCAACGGCTCATCTTCTCTTGATTACGGCGAGGGTGCTTTGACGGGCGTAGATCCATATTCATATCAATATGATGATGGAATTGGTGATCGTCCGTCCGTCTTGGAACTGACTGATGAAGAGGCCGACCGTTTGTGGGACCTGTACTACCCGGCCTACGGCGCCGAGGGCCCCATGTCCAACCTGCACGAGGCGCTCGCCTCGGGCGACCCGCAGGACTACACGGCCCTGATGAGCCTCGCCCTCAACGTGGCGGAGTGGTGCGAGCAAAACGGCACGCCCGACACGCACGGCTGGTTCGACGACCCCGCCTACCCGGGCGACTACGTCGATGCCGGCACGTTCTACCTCATGGCGTACTCGTTCTGGGAGCGGGAGGCCGAGGCGCGGCGCGTGGGGCCGATCGAGCCGCTCGCGGACGACATGAGCCGCTTCATCCTGCGCCACCTGAGCGACTGGTCGCGCGAGAACGCCCACGCCTACCGCTGGCGCGGCGACTGGCGCGACGCTGACTACTTCGACAAGGACCGCCTGTAGGCGGCGGGAGGGGAAACACGGATGGCAATTAATCAGAACGGGTCTGGCCGCGGGGGCGCCGGGTCCAACGGATCGGATATCAACGATATCGTGAACCGCTTGGGCGGTCCGCGCGTGGTGATCGTTCTTGCCGTGGTGGTAGTCATCGCGATTGTGGCGGTCACGTCCATCACAAGCGGCATCTCCGACACCAATCGGCAGACCGAGCAGCGTGCCGAGGCCAAACAGCAGCAAGAAGACGAGGCGGCGCGCGCTCAGCGTAAAAGGGAAAAAGAAGAGCGCCACCAGGAAGAAGCGAAAAAGGCCACGGTACTTACGCTCGATGAAATTACGGACGAGGCGCTGCGCTCGGACTTAGCGCTCGATGCAGATGAGGACGGGAATATTTCGCAAGAGACTGCGGATGAAGCTAGATCAATCGACGTCGAGTCATTTGATTCGCTTCCGCTGCTGGCCAACTTTCACAACATCACGACGTTTGGCATCGGCGACTACGACAGCGAAAGCTACGACATAAGCTCCATTAGCAATATCACTCATCTGTCCATTGGCGATTGCTCGGTGCCTCAGGTTGATCTCACACGTTTTCCTCAGCTACAGCGCGTTACCATAAACAGGCTCGAGAGCCCCGTCGATACCTTGAATGCCAAAAACATGTCCTCGTTGACGAACGTCCAGATCGAAGGCCTTGATGGCAGTATCGGGACACTTGACCTGTCGGGTGATGTGAACCTCGAGGTTCTGAAGATCGGTTGCAGAGTCGAAACGCTCAATTTGTGCGGGGCAGGCAGGGAAGATGCCTTCCATTTCACTTTTACACCCAATTGTGTTGGCAAGATCTTGTACGACAGCGACACGAGCAGCAGCGTGGTCGAGTACTTGCAAAAAATGAGCAGTGACTACGGCTACACCATGGAGCAGCAGTAGCGATGCGCTCAAGTGAGGAGAAGCGATATGGCGAATTTTAAGCCCGACATGTCTTGGCGGGATGACGAACGGGTTCAGCGTGTGACCGAGCAGCCTTCGGGCGGGGCTCATGAGCAGGCTGCCGAGACGCCGGATGTGCGGGTGAATATGCGTCCGAACGGGCAGGCAACCGAAAAGTCTGCTGGGCAGGCGCAGCAGACACCGGGGCGTTCGACAAGTCGGATCCCTCGCCCTGCCAGACAGCCGAATGGACAGGCGGCTGAACGTGCAAATGAAGCCGTCTCTCGTTTGGGCGGCGCTCGCGCCCTGGTAGTGCTTGCGGCGGTTGTGGTCATAGGCGCGGTTGCCGTTTTCTCCGTGATTGGCGGCGTCGGTGACGTGCAAGGCGGCGGGGGAGCCTCGTCGAGCGTCTCTAAAGAGTCGAGCTCAACTGACGCCTCTGGCTCCGAGACCAAGAAAGAAAAAGGTCTCGTTGATGTTGATGCGATCTCGGATGATACACTGCACGGGCTGCTTGCCGACTACGATAACGATGACGATGGCCAGCTGACCGCCAAGGAGGCCCAACGCATCACGGAGTTGGTTGTGAGTGACGAGGTGACGGATTTCACGCCCATTAGCAAGCTGGACAAGCTCGATACGCTCGGCATCAATACCCTAAGCGCCAAGAGTGCGGACTTTAGCGAGCTCGAGGCACTCGAGGTACTCAAGTTTGGCGACATGACGACTCAGAACCTCGATCTGAGTGTCTGTCCCAAGCTAAATTCCTTTAAGATCGAGGGCCTTAAGGGTGCTGTCAATTCCATCAACGCCTCGGGTCTTAAGAACCTGATGTTCTTTACCGTTGACCAAGGGCTTCAGGGCGACGTCGAGAAGATTGATCTTTCGAACGATGACATTCTTGGCGCACTCGAGATTACCTGCAATGTCGGCGAACTTAACCTGTCGGGTTGCAGCCACTCGTTCCCCAAGCTCAACATCGCTGCGGATCATATCGACAAGATCGTGGTCGACAGCAACACCAATGCCGACCTGGTGGCTACCCTGCGCGATCTTTGCGCCCAGAAGGGCTGGACGCTGGAGGAGCGGTAGGCTTCTCCAAAGGGATGGATCAGTGTTTGTCGCAAAGCCATAGCTAAATGAAAAGGGGGCTCGGTTTTGAACCGAGCCCCCTTTTTGTCTATTTCTGAACAGCAGCTGCCTTCTTTTTTCCTCTTCGAGTAGCTCGCCAAGTTGCTTGCCGTCCTTGGTCTTCCAGTCAGCCATGCCACTACTGCAGCGACCGATAACAAACGCAGATGCAGCAGAGGGGGTTGGGAATACCAGTTTTTCGGTTAGGATGTTGTCCTCATTGATGAGGTGCTGGTATTTTTGACGGCTTTCATATGTGGGCTTGCGGGCAGATGCGGTGGTGCCTTCGGCAATTTTTGAGCCGTTCATTACAATGAAGCCATCGCTTGTGAAATACCCGATTGCATCGGATCCACGACCGTACGTATGAAGCTCAATTTCCGATATGTCTTGTGGGGCGCTGATTTTGACGGGGATGTCTTCGATTTCTTCAGTAGCGTCTTCTTGCATATGATCGATGGCAGCTTTGACTTTATTGGCAAGCCATTGAACAATACAGTCTCTAATAAAGAAATAATCAGAACCTTGGGCTTCGTTCTTGAGCAAGTCGATCAGTTTTGGCAATATGCCCTCGACGCCATTGACCTCTTTGATTTTTGTCCAAGTTTCGCAAGCATTTGTGTAGGCGGCTTCAGAATCCTTTTCATTATCAAAATGCAGCTTGGATTTATCTTTCAGTTTGTCTGCAACGGTTTTTTGAGCAGCCCAAAAAACCGGAACACAAAGGCTTCCGTGGTGTTTTTCACTATCGTTTCGAGTGTCAATTTGATTCGTGCGAAACGTGTTGAATTCATATCGGCAAGGATCGCTTGTAAGGTATTCTTCTGTAATAAATGCTAGGAGGATATCGCTTTTGGACAGGTCTTTATCGATCTTCTCTGGCCAGTTATCGCCGATACTGATTGAATTTAAGTCGATCACTTTTTCCACTCGGTATTCGGTGTCCTTGAGAAGATCATTGTTAAGCTTGTCCATTGTTCGGTTAACAATATCTATGAGATGGTTGAATAGATTGTCGTTGCGTCTGTAGCTAATAAAGACCTTTACAAGGGTGTTGCCATTTTCATCTTTTTCAACCCCTAGCATGGACTGCTGCTGGCTCATGAGTTCCTCCGTTTTGACGATTGCTGTTATTTGACAATGCTGCCCTTGGCGATGCGGGCTGAGAGGGCGACGATGATTCGGTCGTAGGCATAGACGTCCTTGCCCAGCAAGAATCCACGGGCGCCGAGTATGTCGTTGTCGAGTGTCATGTAGGCGTGACGCATGAGGGCCTCAGATTTATTCGTGCCTTCGGGCTTGTCTTCGGGCTTGTCTTCGGGCTCCTCCCCTTTAAGGAGAAGATTGACATTATGTGCGCGCCTGCGCTGATCCCTCTCGTCCTCTCTGGTGCCGTGCCCCAGCTCGGTCATGCCTATTGCCTGACAGTAAGCGAGCCAGCGCTCGTGCTCTATATCGCCCAATAGGCAGATAGTTTTAATTCTTCTGCGATAATTGGCTTCATTGTTGGCGAAGGTCTCTAATGTATCGCCTTTCTTTTTATTTTCGAGTAGGTATTGTTTTACCAGATGACCATTGTCTAGGCCTTCGCTTCTTCCGCCTTCTAGTTTCGCCAGATAGTCGTTTTCGAGCGTATCGATGGTTTCCGATAGACCAACCGACCAAAAGCGACTGGGAAGATACGCGGCCGACGCGCGACTGCTGCATTTGTTCCACTCGTTCTTGTTGAATTTGTCGCGCGCCATATCGTCTGCCATGGAGGCATCATAGCTGACGGTGGCATGGTCATAGTTGCACATCTCATATACCGCATTGAGCTGTATGGCGCGCTGTTCAAGCTTATTATTGAGGAGATTGTCGTAGGTAAAGAAAGCCTTGCGAGAACCAAAGGGATGCATGATTCCGACAATGGGGTCCTTTTCCTTTTCGGAACTTGCTGCGGTCATGGCGAGCTTTCTTAAGGCTTTAAGAATCTCTTCGCTCTCGATGTGAGGGCAAATAACAGGGCGTTGCTTCATGTAGTTTGGAGTGCCATGCTCGACAAAGCGGTTGAAAATCTGCCGTTGCAACATAAGGGAGCATGAGAGGTTCTGGCTGCAGTTGCCCGTGGTTACAAAGGCATAAACGAATGCGTTATCGGGCAGCAGGACACAACTGTCATCACATGCCACGCGCTTGCTCTGAAGGTCGTAGTGCAGAGCTGCGACGCTGTTGCCTGCCATAAGGCGGTCAAGCGTGATTGAGGGGGCGCTGGCCTCGACAAAACGCACTGTAGGTATCCCGTCTTTGATCTCTCCGAGCATTTCGGGATATCGTGCCGCCTCGCGCTCGACGATTTCGTGGGCATTAGGGTCGACGATCACAATGCTGAGCTTTACCTGCGGCAGACGGTCCATCCAGTATGCGGCGCGTGCCGCCTGCATACCGTAATCTCCTGCGCCAATTACGAGCACTGTGAGGTTTTGGAGCTTGGTGCTGTCGTCGCGGGTGATGTCGACAGGAGCAAGCCATCTGAAAAGGGGTGCCTCGTCCAGAACGTTGTAGATTTCGTTTTGCGTACGAGAAACCAGGTGCAGATTGACGTTTTTTGGATAGGGCTTGATGGCATCAAAAACTCTCGGGTCGTCGGGGTTGCTGTGAAGACAATGCAGCGTGATCTTAAAAGGTTGCTCGTCGGTTTGGAACTGCTGGTTAAGCGTCTCGAGCATGTCGATCGTTGCGCTTACATTTCGCTCGGTTTTTTCGGAAGTCGCAACGACATCGATATACTCGGTGCATCTTGATCGAGTTCGATCGGTAGTGGTCTTCAGGACATCGGCTGCGCCGTCTTCGGTGAAGGCGTAGCGTACATATCCTTGGCAGAGGTTGCGCAGTATACGCTGGCGGTCGCCGTCCTCGTCGCAGTCAAGACAGAAGACGAGAGCGATGTCGCCGCCGTTGGCCTTATTGAGCTTTCCATCTTTGATGTCGTTGACGATATCGCGCGTGAGCAACTCAGTGTTGGCGTCAACGCTTTCAAAGACAATTACATGGTTGGCATGCTTGAGGTGATGCTTGATCACGCTGCCCGAGAGGCGTGTGACGACGGCGTTGAAGGCAAGTAGGCCAACTTCAACGGGAAGGGCAATGATGTATGCGAGTGTTAACAGCGAATAGAACAGGCGGCATGCTTGGCTGGGGATGACGCCGTTGACGACCGATGTTATATCGGTAAGGCCAGTCTGGATGGTTGTTGTCCAGCCAACTGTGAATAGGTTGGTGATGAACCAGCTGATATAATTCCAGCCCCCTGGTTCCCAGCCCTCGCCAAGGTCGGATGAAAAGCATTGCTCCCAGGTAACGGGCGCGAACAGGAAAAGGGCTCCAATGGCAAGGACGATGAAGGCGACGAGGCGACGATCATAATCTATTTCATGGCCAAAGAACCTGTACTGATGACTGTGGAGCTCCAGGAAGACAGAGCAACAGAGTGCGACGAAAGCGATCAGGGGCGCTAGGGTCCATAAGATTTCAGCCAAAGTAGTAACCTCCTAGGATTAGAGGGCAGTGTGAGCAAATGGGCATATCTTCCCACTGCCTACGTAAGCATGCGGTCTCTCAGCTCGGCCGCCTCGTTAATCTCAACGTTGGTGCGGCCTTGGAGATCTTCGGTGCGCTTGCTGGTGAGCTTGCCGTCCTTTAGCCCGTAGGTGGTGTACTGAACGATTGCGCCGGCGGTTTCGGCTGCCTGACGTAGGGGCTCGTAGGTGTCGGTTTGCTCGCACCATGCATAGAAATCATCGACGGTGGCGTTGGGATTGCCGCTAAAGAGTCGATACCATTCGCGCCCAAAGCTGCCAAGGACCGAGAACGTCTTTTTCTCGACAAGCTTGTCGCCCTTGTATTTGTAGTCCAGCGTGAGGTCCACCAGATAGGCGGCTCCCGTTTCAAAGGCGTTCTCATTGCTTTGATGACCGATGACCTCGGCCTCCGGATAGTACTTGTCAATAAACTCGGCGGCGTCGCCTTCGTAGTCGGCAACGATGCGCACGCTCTGTACCTTGCCCCGCTTGTACGTGTAGTGCAGGATGCGCAGCAGTCGCTCCTGCCAAAACGCATAGGAAAACAGGTGGTCGACAAAGTGCGGGTTCTCAAGCCGATTGGCCCGATCCATCCAAATGGTTTGGAACAGCTGGTAGTCGGCCTGTGGCTCGCCCGTGACCTCGCGGAACCACTGTACGGCGACGTCGGCGGGGATATAGAACGATAGTCGCTCCTGCGGAGTACCGCTCTTGGTCGTTTTGGCGCGCAGGGGAATCTCGACCTCGTAGCCAGAACCGTCGTCCGTTCCGCAGTTTAAAACGGGCGGCAGCATAAACTGGCAGGGGCCCTCGTCGCATACGCGCATTGGCTGGGGGCTAACAGGTCGCCCGTCAAACTCCATCTCGATGTCTGTGTCGTCCTCTTCGTCCTCGTCATCATCTTCGATGCCAAGGTCGTAGCCGGTGTAGTAGTCATCCAGGTGTCGTTCGTTTACATTTCGCCCGTTTACGACGTAAAAGACGGTAACGCCCGTCATGCGGTCGCAATACTTTGCGACTTCAAAGAGATTGCAGCTCTCCTCGGGCGTAAAGTTATCCATGCGGTGCAGGAACTCGGTAGCGCATTCCTCGGGATCATAGCCGTCCATGTCGCTGTCACCGACCCAAAAGTTGGGATCACGATTGCTTTTGAAGTACCACCAGTACCAGACGGGGCAGAATACCGCATTTACGCCAAAAAAGACCTTTTGGATGATGTTGCCGTTGCCGTCGAACTTGTAATCGAGCGGCAAGTTAACAACCGGATCATTTGATGTGTCACGCGCCATGGTGTGCTCCCTGCGATGATTTGTGTTGCGCGCGCAGGTCAGATTCGATGCGTCTGACCTGCGCGCGCCTGTTACTTCGCATACTAGGCCGCCTGCGCTGTATTCTGTTGCGCAACATCGCGAACGGTGCGGTTCGACGTCCGGGGCCGATGCCGCGCAACAGATACATGGCTTGGCCGTGCCAATCGCTCTCTAGTAGCGCGTCGAGCGCTGGGCGTTGCCCGGGTTGTAGCCCGCCCAGGCGGCGATGACGTCCGACTCAACGACGCTCGTTGCAATGTTGATAAAGCTGCCGGTACGGGGCGGGTCGGTGTGGAAGTCTTCGAGCAGGTTGGGCTGGAACCTAAAGTCCTCAAAGTTGACGGTGTTGGGGTTGTAGAGCTGACAGGTGCCATCCTCGGCGGAGATTGGGCCAACCATGTATGCGGCCTTGTGCTCTACGACCTCGGTATCGTCGACGTCGATCATCTCTCCGCGATCGTGCGCGGCAGCGGCGTGCTCCATGAGCTCGAGGAATCGGTCGGCTTCGGCGCTGCAGAGCACGCAGCGCGAGAAAAGCACCGTGAGGGCATAACCCGTCTTACGATCCAGCTTCTCTCGCAGCTCGCTAAATCGTTGCGACTGCTCCGGGGTCATGCGCGTCTTGGACGGTGCGGTCTGCTTGAGTCCGCACGTCTTAAGGAACATCGCGTTGGCCTTGCGCAGGGCGCTCATAGCGGCAGAGTCGCTCTTTGCCGCGGAGACGTCGATGCGTCCTCCCTCGGGAATCTGCTTATAGCGAGAGAAGCCCTTTTCGCCCTCGACGGGCATCCAGTACGTAATGACATCATTTTCCACTACGCTAAAGCGGCACGTAAAGGGCACGCCGATTGCCGGTACCTCGCCGTAGAACTTTACGCGTACGGCTTGGTCGGTGTCTGCCATCCACATCATAAAGCGATGGCTATTGTCGCCGTCATGGCTCCGGAGCTTTGCAATAAGGTAGCAAACCGAGTCGCAACGGCTTTCGAGTGCGGCGCCTCTTCCGGTGGCAATGGCGCTTATACCTTGGGCCTTGAGCTCGATATCGCGGTGCAGTGCGTTGAGCTCTTCGGATGTCAACAGGTCTTGGCCGAGAAGCCCCGCGACAAGCGCGCCGACTTCTATGTCGGTAGTAAGGGCGGCGTCGATAACCTTTCGGTGCGCCTGGTGGCTTGCATAAGCCGGCATAGGTTTGCGGCCTGTGGCAAATCCAAATGGGTCGCGGATCTGGTCGCCGCCGCGATAGAGCGGCTCCAAAAAGAACATGTTCATGTCATTCTGCTTGCCCTGCTTTTGGCCGTAGGCATCGAGGGAGTTCCAGACATGCTTCTCTGCAATGGAGTTCATCCACAGGCTGATTTTCGATTTTTCTGCCGAGGAGGTCGAGGTGTTCTTTTTGGAGCTTGCGGCGGGACGAGAAGCCGGTTTCTGATATCCAGCGGGGAGAACTTGCTCAAGATCGAATTTTTTAAGCAGCCTAACGTAGACTCCGACCGATGCTTCTTCTGCCATTTCCGCCATGACCGACTGCGAAGGGTCGTCGACAAAGGAAATGCGCGTTTTGCCATCATCGGAGACCGCCTGGCAATAGCCGCATCGAAGTGCAACGTAGCCTTCGTTGTCGCTGCCATGGTCAAAGTACATCTGCTCTTTGCATCCGAGTGTGCCGGGGATGAATGCGGTCGGGTTCGCTATGTCGGGGATTGTAATGGCAGCGCCGGTCGCGCGTTTAAGCTCATCGAAATACTCGACGTACAGCGGGATGTTGTAGTGCTGGACTAGCGCCTCGAGAACGACGGCGTTGGGCACGGAGTGCGCCACGCGATAGCGCACGGAGTTATAGCCCCATTCGACATCGGTTGCATCGTCGGGGATTCCGTGGCCTGCCATGGTGGACAGGACTTCATCGGGTGAGTCAAACGTACCGTCGGGTGTGCCGCAAATCGCCTGGAGCGAGAACCCGCCAAAGCACTTGTCGAGATCATCGCGGATATACTCGCAGCAGTCATGATTGGGAAAGACGATGCGAAACGTCATCGCGCCCATGGCCTGGGACATGTAGACATTGCCCGACGCTTGGGCATCGGACTCTGCCTGGGCATCGGACTCTGCCTGGGGCTCCTCTTGGGCGCCAAACTGGTCCTTGAGAAAGTCGAAGTACAGGGACACGTTTCCGCGCTGCGCATACGGACGCATGATGGGGTCGGTGGTGTCCTCAAAGTACTTTTGGCTTCCGTCGGGCATGGACATGGTTCCCATGCCGCAGCGGAACAGGGTGTCGGTGGCACCGTCGAACCCCTCCGGGAAATACACCCAGCAGCTCTTGTCGACCACGTTTGCAAACGAGACGCTGTCGCCCTGCGCATCGGCGATCACGGCACCGGCAGCGAGCTCATCGGCATCAGTGTACTCGTAGTAGACGGGAACGCCGATCATCTTGGAGATAGTCTTGGCAACCTCCAGCGAGGGGATGCCGTTGTATTCGTACTGGAGCGAGTTGTAGCCCCAGACGACGTTGGTGACCTCTTCGCCGTCGGACCCGCAGGTTTCCAGGGCGGCATTGGTGGCGTCGGTCGGATCCATGTGCTGGAAGTCCTCGTAATCAGGGATCACGGCAGCAAAGCAGAACTCGCCATAGTCTCGCTCCAGGGCGGCTTTGGCCTGCATGCAGATATCGTGGTTGGGAAACACGATGCGATTGACAATCTGGTTGATCGAGATCCCTCGGTCGGTATCTTGAAGCAGATGCTCAAAAATCTCGTCCATCGTTCCTTCTTTCGTATGCGGTGGAAGCCCACGATCCCGGGTTTTAGGGCTCGTGGCTTTGCTAACTCGAACGCTACTGCCCCGATGGGCGAGAACGTTGCGCAACATCCGCGAGTGCGCAAATTGCAATGCGGAACGGTTTTGCTGGGGCGTTTTGAGAGCGGATCCGTCTCGTTCCCGGCAATGTTGCGCAACGCTTGCTTGGCATGGATTTCTACACTTGAGTTGTCCAAAAGGGATTCGGTTCTTGAATGAGGGATGAACGATGAGTAGGAACTCCTATTACGATGACGATATGTCTGAAGAGGACTACGAGCGGGTCATGGAGCATATGTACGAGCTTGAGTGCGAGCTCGAGGAGCCTCATGACGCTCGCACCGACCAGTTGATTCGCGAGGAGCTCGAGCAGCTTTCGAGTGCCATGTTGTTTGAGCCGGTGGTCAAAAACGGTGAGTACCTTGGTGAGCGCGACCATGTGCCCGGGTATTGGACGGATCGTCGCGATTTGGAGTCCGAGTCTTCAGGCGCTTCGAGCGATGTCGACGAGGTGGAAAAGGATGAGCCGTTTGATTTGATTGGCTATCAGGGCTCTTCCTCGGGCGGTTCGGTGCTCGACATGTTTACTCCCATTTTAAGGAGTCGCGTGTTCTGGATCTTCGTCGCGTTTCTGGTGTTTATCGGCCTGCTCGACATGTTCTACGACAGCTTTATTGTTCCTTCGGGCTTCGCTATTAGCCGCATCAATTATCAGGGTTTGGTGTTGCTGGCGATTGTCGTAGCCTGCGTTGCCCTGAGGCGTCGTCGCCGTTAACGGCGGTATTGACGCAGCTTCCGATGTTGCGCAACAGGTTATCTGGACAGCGCCGTATGCTCGGGTTGTCCTGAAAGCGAGAGAAAGGACAGGACAATGGCTGAAGTTGAAGTAAGGGCTTTGGGTCCCGACGACGTCGACGATATGGTCGATCTGGACGAGCAGTCGGGCTACGAGGTCTATGACGCGTGGGCGGACTATGTTGAGGACGAGGACGAGGAGAACTGTTACCTCTGGGGCGTCTTTGCCGATGATGGGCTGGTCGGTTTTTGCGTAACGGGCGGTGCAGATGACCCCGACCTGCCGGATGCCGTTACGGAGCACCCGCTCAACGAGTACACGTCGACGTTTTTGAGCCATGTGTATGTTGACCCCGACTACCGCGGTAACGGCTATGGCGCGCGCCTGGTGCACGACGCCCTGTTGGGATACTGGGAGAGCGAGGGCGAACAGCAGCCTACATTCCTGGATCTGAGCGAATATCTCTTTGATGATGCTGATGCGGATCCGATTAAGCTCGCGCATCTGCTCATCGACTTCTTTGGCAAGAACGGGTTTGAGCCCATCCCCGATGATGAGCACGACATCACCTACACCTGCATGGTCTTGGATCCCAAGAGCTTTAAGGACCCGGACGCAGAGTAGAGGCTGTGATCTGTTGGTTCAGCTTCCCTAGTTGACGTTTGACGGGGCCGGACGTTCCAGTTGTGATGGCTGGACGTCCGGTCCTTTTTGTTGCCTGTCGGGTTTGGTGCTCGGTACGTTTGTCTCGATCTGTAACATCTGGCGGGGGATACGGGGTCTAGTTGTTACAGATCGAGATGTTAGCCAAGGATGCTGACTGAATGTCTCGATCTGTAACGTGTAGACCTGGTTTTGTCTCGTAACTGTTACAGATTGAGACAATCGGTCCGGACCCACTTCGTCCGCCTCGTTATCTGTGGTTTACGTGGGGGCATGCGAAGCACGGGTATACTAACCGGCGGCGAATCTGCTCCATCGCTTAGAGCTGCTGCGTCTGGACGGCGCGTGATAGGGCTGCCAAAGCGATCGCCAGCGTGCTGAGCAACGTCCTCTCTGTGCGCACCCGTTTTTGTATGTATTAGCGCACTACCAAGCACGCCCGCGCGGCCGCATGCCGCGCCCATTGCGCGTGCAGATAAGGAACAACAACATATGCGTAATTCTGTATCTGACGTCACCGACGCCGAGATTCTGGACGAGACCCGCGAGGCTATGACCCAGGCTGCCTTCGATGCCGCCGATGAGGCCAATGCTGCCCAGGCCGTCGAGTCCGCTACCGAGAGCCTGCCCGCCTTTGACGAGCTGGGCCTCTCCGACGAGATGCTCCGTGCTATCGAGAACCTGGGCTACACGGCGCCGACGCCCGTTCAGGCCAGCTCCATCCCCGTGGTGCTCGAGGGCCGCGACCTGCTTGCCGCCGCTCAGACCGGCACCGGCAAGACGGCCGCCTTCTTGCTGCCGACCATGAACAACCTGGAGCACATCGCTCCGCCCAAGCCCGTGCGCGAACGCGGCGGCCGCAACCGTCGTCGCGGCGCCAAGAAGCCCGAGGGCAACGGCCGCGGCCCCGTGATGCTCGTCATCCTGTCTCTTATACACATCTGACGCTGCCGACGAATAGCCTTG
>CABSMS010000006.1 GCA_902478885.1 uncultured Collinsella sp.
TGAGCGCTAGTCTCGTGGGCTCGGAGATGTGTATAAGAGACAGACCGTAGACTGCGCCCGGTCCTCGTTCGCGATATCAATACAACGCGATGTCCTTAGCGCCCGCAGCGGCGTCGATAACCGACGTCGAGGCAACGCCATGGGATGCCGCCCGCTCAACCAGCGCCGCCAAGCGTCCATCGGTGCCAGCACGCCAAAGTCCCGCGATCGCCAGCACGATCGACAACAGTGCCACCGTGACGATGGCGTATTCGACCGTCGCCTGGGCAGATTCCTCGCGCAGGACGTCATGCATTTCACGACCCCTCCTTTGAGCTTATTGTTTGCGAGACCAGGCGCACCGCGCGCAGACGACACGAAGCATCGCCAGTATCCGCGGCAACCGTCACCATATCGACCCAGCCGCGCCCATCGCGCACAATGGCGCCCCATACGTTGCCCTTAATATCGATATAGCCGCTCAGGGCGAGCTGGGCCGTTGGCACCTCGCGGTAGGCGCGTAACATATCCGCCGCTGCCTCGGTCATCGGTCGGTCCTCGGACCATGCAAGCCGGACCGCAATCGCGTTGCCCTCAGGCGAATCCGTCACAGTGCCAGACCGCTTGTCGAGCGTCCGCAGAAAGGTTTGCGCCGTGACAGCGACATCCGAATCGTCCGCATCTCGCATCTCATCTTTTTGAGACGCCACCGCCGAATCTGAGCCCGAATCGAAGGCGGCCCCAGGACGCTGCTGCCGCGCGGCGTTAAGCCCCCAAAGCGCCGCCGCTATCGCCACGGTCAGGCAGGCAAACACCAGCAGCGCCCCGATGGGGCGCTCGCCCTCTACAGGCTGTTGATGCCCTCGCTGATCGCATCCCATAGCTCTTTAACCTTGCCTTTAAATGCAACGATGGCAATAATCGCGATCACCACAAGCACGCCCACCAAAATGGCGTACTCGGTGGTACCCTGCGCGCTCTCCTCCTGCAACACCTCCTTGGCATGCTGGCGAGCGCGGACCGCCCGGCAAAAAGCCCAGTTCCAAGCCTTGTCAGCAACTTCGACCATCGTGTTCATGTATTCCTCCCTACATCATCCCGCCTGCTCCCAGCAGCGGGCCCAATATGGACAGAAGCAACGCCGGCAAGATGAGCGTGCCGGTGGGAATCAGCAGCTTGACGGGCGCACGCTCAATCTCGCGCTCGACCGCGGCGCGATGAGCCGCACGGATCTCGCGACTTTGAGCGGCCAGCGTCTCGGAAAGTGGGGCACCCAGGGCGAGCGCCTGCCCCACCGTAATGGCAAAGGTCTCGAGCGCTCGCACGTCCAGGTCGCGCGCGGCGGCCAACAACTCGTCCTCACGCGTGCCCACGCCCACCTGCCACGCCATGCAGGCCCGCTCAAGGCGAAGAGCCAGCACTGACCGGCGGTTGGCGCAGAAAATCTCAAGCGCCGCATCAAACGAAAGACCGGCCGAAAGACCCAAGCGCACAACATCGATCATCTCGGACACTTCGCCAAGCGACACTCGCGCCGGGCCGCCCACTCCAACCGCGCCCTTCACTCGCGCGGTCAGGGCATCGACCACCGAGCGACCCGCGGCAGCGACCAGCACCGCCTCGCGCTTGCAGGCCCCTGCGATCTTGCGTGCATCCGCCCGATCCAAACCCGTCGCGACAAATACACTCAGGGCGCACAGGCAAGCCGCAACTGCAACCGGGGTGCTCATAGCTCCACCCGCATAATGCGTCGGATAACCACCAGGGCAACGGCGTTGAGGGCAAGACCCAGCACCATAGCGCCCGCGCCGGCAGGCGTCGCAAGACCGCGACGAAAATCTGCCGAAAGCAGCGCCAACACCGCGCACATGCCCGCCGGCATCGCCGCGACCATATGCGCAGACATGCGAGCCTGCGACGTCTTAACATCCAGGCGGCGCTTGAGCTCGATGCGCTCCCCCACCATGCTCGACGCCTCGGACAGTAAGTCGGCAAGCGGAGCACCGGTGCGCTGAGACACCTTAAGCGCCAAGGTCACAAGCGAAAGGCCGGGAGCGTCGATGCGCACGAGCAAGTCATCGAGCGCGTCGGTCGCCGAGATACCGCAATCGATCGCCGCCGCCACCCGCAAAAACTCGGTATGCACCGGTTCTTGCGCATGAGCGCCCACAAAGCGCATGCCCTGGGCCAGCGAATGTCCCGAGGCAAGCGACATGGAAAGTGCGGTAAACGCCTCGGGCATGGCCTCTTCTGCATCGCGTTGCTCGCACCGGCTCTCAAAGCCATCCCGAGCGGCGCCAGCGGCAATCGGAGCAACAAGTCCCAAGGCAAACCCGAGGGGCGATAACGACACCATCGTTAGTAAAACGCAGCAGGCACCGCTCGATAGCAGTAGAAACGCCAAACGCCCCGAAGCATCTTCGATCACGAGGCCAAGGCGATGCGCCGGAGCCAGCGATGCCCACGAACGGGCGATCTTTTTCAGCAGATCGTTTTCCACCAGCTCACGCGGCAGCCTCTCTGCCACCGTCTCGAGCGCCTGACGCGCCAGCTCCGCCGGCGGCACCTGCGGCACACGAGGTTCCGCCCCGCACGCCGTCGCAACAGAAAACCCTGCCAAACCCCCTACGACGAGGGGCACAGCGACCTCCATTCGTCCACCTCCTCTTGTGTGAGCGTCCCCGACCGCAGGCCTTCTGCAATAAACGGCGGCTCGCGGTCAAGCGTCCAGGTGCGCTCGGCGGCATCGAAAGTCACATAGCGCTCGAGCTCTACGCCGCCCGACGTGGCGCGACGCACCCCCGAATACGAGGAGACGAAACGCCTGCCATCGGCGTGGCGCTCGGACATCACGATGCCGTCGAGCGCCATGGCAATCTGCTCCTCGATGAGCTCGCTCGGCAGATCGATGCCATAACGTGCAAGCAACGTCAGACGCACCACGGTCTCCTGTTCTGAGCCCGCATGAAGTGTGGTGAGCGACCCGTCGTGGCCCGTATTCATGGCCTGCAACATGTCGCAGCACTCGGCACCGCGCACCTCGCCCACCACGATGCGGTCGGGGCGCATGCGCAGGGCATTAGTTACTAGGTCGCGGATCGTCACCGCACCCTCACCCTCAATTGAAGCCTCGCGCGCCTCTAGGCGCACCACGTGCGGATGATGCGCAAACTTGAGTTCGGCAGAGTCCTCGATCGTCACGATGCGCTCTCCGGTGGAAATCTCGCATGACAACGCATTGAGCAGGGTGGTCTTACCAGATCCCGTGCCTCCCGCAACCGCCAGGTCCTGTCGCAGCGACACCGCGCACGACAGCAGCTGCGCATACCAAAGCGGCAGCGACCCCAGCCCCACGAGCTCGTCCAGCGAGCAGATGCGGTCCGAGAACTTTCGGATGGTGAGAATCGGTCCGTCAATCGCCACGGGTGGAATCACCGCGTTGACGCGATAGCCCGTTTTGAGGCGGGCGTTGACGATGGGGCTGCGCTCGTCGATACGGCGACCAAGTGGCGAGATGATGCGGTCGATAAGCACACGGATCTGCTCATCATCCTCGAACGCATGCTCGATGGGGTGCAAGACGCCGCCGCGTTCAAAGAAGGCCGAGCGGCAGCCGTTAATCATGATCTCGGTAACGGTGTCGTCCTCGATGAGCGGCTGCAACGGCCCCAAGCCCACCACGTCATCCAAAATCTCGTCGATGATGGTCTCGCGTTCGGGCGTCGCGAGATCGGTCGGTTCCTCAACATTGAGCGCCGCCTCCACCGCGGGACGCAATTCCGAGCGGGCAAGTGCCGGGTCGATATAGGCGCTGATACGCGCCACTTCGTCGTAACCCATGCGGTCCATCACGGCGCGCTTGGTGCGTCGTTTCACCGCGCGGCGACGCCCCGCATCTACAGGCGCTGCCGCCGCTGCAGCGCCGGCAGCCTTAATCCTCGTTTGCAGGCTCATCGCTGATCACCCTCGCGCGACCAGGGAAGGCGGATACGCGGGCGTTCGGTGCGCGTTGCACGGTCGGCGACTATATCGCTCCAAGGGCCGACGGCGCACCCCAGTTCCACGAGCATCTCGCGCGTGGCCTCGCGCACGCTGGTCGCAAAAGCGCTGGTCTGACCCACTGCCTCGTCAGCGCGTCCAAACGCCATGAGCGCGGCGAGATCCTGCCCGCCATCGGCGATACGAATCTTGGAGCTCAACGCACAGGCAATCTCAAAGCGCATGGCGACGTCCTCGTCTGCCCCGCGCGCACCGAACCGGTTGAACACGGCGCTCATGCGCGTGCGCGGCACACCTACTCGACTTGCCAGTTCAATGACGCGCGACGCCGATGTCGCGGACGACACCGCCGCATCGCCAACGACCAGGCAGCGGTCGCTCGCCGCCACCGCAGCCGCCACGGCATCACCCCAAAAGACCGAGGTGTCGACAAAGACTACGTCGGATTCGCGACGCAGAACATCAAGTAGTAGCTCCACCGGACGTGCCATGAGCTCGGCTTGCTCGGGCGCCGCGACGGGACCCCAGAGCGTAACGCCCGGCGCCACGCGCATCGATGCGGCCACGATATCCGGCTCGGCAAGCGCGCCCGCCGCCGACGGCTCGATAAGTGCCGCCATATCGCGCGGAGCATCGACGCCTAACAAGTCGTAAAGGTTTCCAAACATCAGGTCCAGGTCGAGCACGGCGGCACGCAAGCCCAACAGCGACGATGCGTGTGCCATGGTGGCAACGATCGTCGACTTGCCGCAACCGCCCGAACCCGAAATGGCGCAGATGACCGGAGCTCGACGCTGCGGAGCGGCAGCGTCTGCCGGCGGCATCGGAGGCGGCGGGGCGGGCGTCGGTGACAGCGTCCCCGTCTCCCCCGCCGCAGCCACACGCTGCGTCCAAGCCGGCATGACAGCCTGTTCGGTCTGCGAGGCAGGCTCGTTCTGTGCAATCTGCTCATGCTGCATCAGCGACAACTCGCCGCACCCGGCAAAGCCCTCAACTTCGTCGAGTTCATCCGCCAGATTCACGCCGTGCACGTATCCCATATCTACAGCCGGGGAGTCGCCAGCATGCTGCGCCGGCCCTCCAGCGTCATCGTATACAAGGGGGTTCCGGGGGCGCCGACCATGCTCGGCTTCCGCTTTTCCATAATCATCAACACGCGGGCCTCTTGTAGCGCGAGGCGCCCCGGGTTCCCTATCAACAAAAGCATCGGGCTCAATCGTCATGCGCCGATCGGAATCAACCGCTCCCTCGCCCGCGCGCCCGTTGCCGCATATACTGTGCGCAGCGATGACCTCGGTCGCCCCTGCGCGAAACAGCCCCTCGATATCCGACGGATCGAGTGCTTCTATCAACACGACCACGCGACTCACGCGGCCTTCGGCCGTCAGGCGCGCAACAGTCTTGCGCACATCTTCGGTATCAAACAGAGACGCCGCGATGATGGCAGCCCCGCGGCGCGACGGAAACGCCCGCGCCATGGAAACCAGCCCGTCCAGGTCACCCACGCGAAGCACCTGTGCACCCGTATCACGGCCCTCGACTTCCCGCTGCAACAGCCCGTAATCGCCGCACGCGCAGCACGCAAGCCAGATCGCCTTCATCACTCGTCGCCTCCGCTCTTTTTGCCGCGCGCCGTGGCGGGAATCGTCAAGCTGACCGTTCCCTTGCCCGAGGCTCCCAGCAGTTCCTTGACATCTTCGGGGTCAGCCGCCAGCGTCACCCATTCGATCTTGCCCTCGCGCGTGGCACCGGAATCCTCACTGGTATCGATCACGTACGCGCCGCACAACCGATCGGTTACGCCGTCTTTTTGTACATACACATCCACGTAGCTGCCCACGCCCGTAGCACCGCCGACCGAGTGCTCGGCATCGACCGCCACCGAAACGGCGACCTTGCCCTTAGGCACCTCGAGCTTGTGACTCTCGGCCTTGGTGTAGACATTGCAGATCACGGCGTTTTTGGGAATACGCGAAGTCGTCACGTCGCCGCGCACCTGGCGCAGCTCGGTCGCCGCGTCACGCGGCAACAGGCTCGTCAGCCATTCCTGGGTTATGACATTGGTCTCATCGAGGGTCTCGCCCACATCGATATCGCGCGCCGCGACGCATACCTCGACGCGATCGCCACCGTACTTGGCCAAGGTCTCGGCCTGGACCTGTTCGGCTTGCGAGCGGATCGACGAGCCGTAAACCATGCAGAGCAGAGCAGCGAGCACGCCCGCGACCAGACTGATGGCGATGCGCTTGCTCTTGTTCACGGCCGCTCCTCTCATGGCAGTGCCGGGCGAATGCCCGTACCACCATTGTCTGGGCGGTCAGAGCGCAAAGCGGCGCAATCGCGATCTTGGTTTTCGACGTCAAACCAATCGCTGACCAAAAGCTGACCAGCCCGTCAAGCTCGTGGCAAGGTTTTGGTCAGCACGTCAGCAAACTGCATGTTTCGAGGCTTTTCCGCAGCAAAAAAGCCGTCTCCCGAACAGTTGGGAGACGGCTGTCATAGGAAAAATCAATTACAGATGAACATCGGGATCGAGCATTTGGGCGCTCACGCGCATGGATGACGCCAGGTTTTGGAACGTTTCCAGACGCAGGCTGTCGATCTGCCCGGCGTCCTCGGCCTCGCGAACGGCGCAGCCCGGCTCATGGGTATGCGTGCAATCGCCAAACCGGCACGCGTGCGATGCCTCGACAATCTCGGGGAAAGCGCGCGCCAGACCCCGCTCGTGACCCACGAGCGGTAGGCTGCGCAGGCCCGGGGCATCGGCGATCACGCCGGCGTCGCCCGGCAGCGCCACCATCACGCGCGCGACCGTGGTGTGGCGACCCTGGTCATCGCGCTCACGCACACCGCCGGTCGCCAACGTATCGTGGCCCAGCAGTGCATTGAGCAGCGTCGATTTGCCGGCACCCGACTCGCCCAGGATCATGGCGCAGCTCCCGGCGGGCACGCAGGCACGGACCTCGTCCAGGCCGCGGCCCTCGGCAGAGGACGTCACGATCACGCGCACGTTCGGCCCCACCAGGCGGCGCACGCGGTCCAGATCGCGCTCGAGCTCCTCGGCATCGCAGCGGTCAGCTTTAGTGAGCACCACCACCGGCTCGGCATCGCGGTCGAGCGCCAACACCAGCGAGCGTGCCACGCGGTCGAGCAGTACCTCACCGGCACCGAGCGCCTGCACGATTAGCACGCTATCCACGTTGGAGCAGAGCACCTGGCGCTCTCCGCGGGCACGGCCGCGCCAACGCTCAAAGCTCGTACGGCGCGGCAGCACGCACTCAATCACGCCCATATCGTGCCCGGGAGCGCGGCGCACCGCCACACGGTCTCCCACGGCAGGCAGCAGGACCTCGTCCTCGCCGCGCGACTTGGCAAACCCCACGGCATGCTCGGCGCGGAAGGTATCGTTGGCAGTCGCCACCAGCGGAAACCCGCGATCCAGGCGCACCACGGCGCCAAGCTGCATCTGCTCGGGCTCCTCGGCATGTGCGCAAAAGTCGTCAAATGCCGCCTTCTGAGCCTCATCGATCGGCAGGTCGTCGAACGCCGGAACATCCTGCAGCGCGTCAAGCCCCGGCACACTTGCCAGCAGCTCCTCGGCAGACGTGGGGGCCTCGGTCGCAAGCTTCCGACGACGATCGCGCTTAGCCCGCGCCCCCGTCGTCTTTTTCTTCGCCTTAGCCTTAGCCTTGCCCACAAGCGCCTCCCAGCACAAAACCACACAACTGAGCAGGTATTTTAAATCAAAAAGAGCTGGCCGGGCAAAGCCCGACCAGCTCACAAACTTTCCCTCAGCTTACGGTCCCGAGAGGTTGTCCGAAGGCCCGACCGCCGGGAGGGGTTTCTTCTGAGCGATCCCGCAGCGCAAAGCGCGAGGACCAGCGAAGAAGAAAACACGCAGGGGCGGGCCCGGACAGGTTAACTTACTCCTTCTCGACCGCGCGCATGATCGCCTTGTAGATCTCCATCAGCGGGATGATCAGGAAGGCCAGGCCCAGCGCGGCAAGAACGCCCTTGAGCTCAAGCGTCACAGGGCCAAAGAACATCTCGGCAAGCGTCGGCTGCACGGTCACGATCACCGTCAGCACCAGTGCCAGCGCGGCAGAAGCCCACAGCCACTTGTTCTGCTTCTTCATGGTGAACAGCGACGCACGACGGCTGCGCATATTGAAGCAGTGGAAAATCTCGACCATGTTGAGCGTGATGAACGCCATCATCACGCCTTCCTCGTCGGCATTGCCGGCGATCATATCGGCGATGTGGATGTAGCCCATGTCAAAGTACACGCCCACAAAGAAGCTCGCCAGCACCAGCACGGTGATGATTAGGCCCTGGACCACGCAGTCCAGACCCATATTGCCGGCAAAGACACCGTCCTTGGCGTTGCGCGGCTTGCGCTTCATGATGTCGCCCTCGGCATCCTCCATGCCCAGCGCGAGCGCGGGGAAGCAGTCGGTGACCAGGTTCACCCACAGCAGCTGCACCGGCTGGAAGATGGTAAAGCCGATGAGCGTGGCGATAAACACCGAGAACACCTCGGCAAGGTTGGCCGAAAGCAGGAACTGGATGACCTTGCGGATGTTGTCGTAGATGCGGCGACCCTCTTCGCAAGCACCGATGATGGTGGCGAAGTTGTCGTCGGCAAGCACCATGTCGGCAACGTTCTTGGTGACATCGGTACCGGTGATGCCCATGCCAACGCCGATGTCGGCGCGCTTGATGGACGGGGCGTCGTTGACGCCGTCGCCCGTCATGGCCACGATCTGGTCGCGCGACTTCCAAGCCTCGACGATGCGTGTCTTATGCTCGGGCTGGACGCGGGCGTACACGCCGTAGTCCTCGATGTGCGCGTCGAGCTCCTCGTCGCTCATGCGATCGAGGTCGGCACCGGTGATGGCATGGCTGCGATCGGTGACGATGCCCAGCTGCTTGGCGATGGCCACGGCGGTGTCGATGTGGTCGCCCGTGATCATGACGGTGCGGATACCGGCATCGTGGGCCTCGCGGATGGCGTCGGCGACCTCGGGGCGGACCGGGTCAATCATGCCAGACAGGCCGCAGAAGACCAGATCGTGCTCGAGCGCAGCGGGGCTGCAGTCGGCCGGGACCTCGGTGTAGGTGCGGCTTGCCAGCGCCAGTACGCGCAGGGCCTCGTCGGCCATGGCCTTGTTGGCGGCCACGAGCTCGGCGCGACGCTCCTCGGTCAGGGGGACAACCTTATCGCCCTCGTAGATATGGGTGCACAGGCCGATCACCACGTCGGGCGCGCCCTTGGTGTACTGCTCATACTCGCCGTCCAGGGTCTCGACGACCACGGACATCATCTTGCGGCCGGAGTCGAACGGGGCCTCGCCCACACGCGGGTGCTCGGCGGTCAGGCCGGTGAGCCCCGCCTTGCCGGCGTCGTTGACGAGCGCGCACTCAGTCGGCTCACCAACGGCCTCGCCCAGCTCCTCGTCCCACTGGGCGTCGGAGCACAGCGCCATACCGGCCAGGAACTTCTCCTTAGGCGCGGCGAGCTCGTGCTTGACGACGGTCATCTTGTTCTGGGTGAGGGTACCGGTCTTGTCGGAGCAGATGGTCTGCGTGCAGCCAAGGGTCTCGACGGCAGAGAGCTTGCGGATGATTGCCTGGCGCTTGGCCATCTTGGTCACGCCAAGCGACAGCACGATGGTCACGACGGCGACCAGGCCCTCGGGGATGGCAGCGACGGCGAGCGAGACGGCGACCATAAAGGTATCGAGCAGGGCGGTCGGGTCGGTAAGAACGTTGCCCACGCCGTGGCGGATGATATCGACGCCAAAGATAACGACGCAGATGACGATAACCATAATGGTGAGGATGCGGCTGAGCTCGGCAAGCTTCACCTGCAACGGCGTGAGCTCTTCCTTGGCCTCGGCCAGGGCGCCGGCAATCTTGCCCATCTCGGTATCCATGCCGGTACCGACTACGACGGCGCGGCCACGGCCGTACACCACGGTGGAGCCCATGTAGCACATGTTCTTGCGGTCGCCGAGCGGCACGTCATCGGTGCCGGTGGCGAGCTCGATCACGTTGGCATGCTTCTCGACAGGCACGGACTCGCCGGTGAGTGCAGCCTCTTCGATCTTCATCGTGGCGCTCTCGAGCACGCGGCAGTCGGCCGGGACGGAGTCGCCCGCCTCGAGCATGATCACATCGCCGGGCACGAGCTCGGCGCTCGGCAGGTGCACGAGTTTGCCGTCGCGCAGAACCTTGGACTGCGCGGCGCTCATCTCCTGCAATGCCTCGAGAGCTTCCTCGCTCTTGGCCTCCTGAACCACGCCCAGCACCGAGTTGACGATAACGACGAACATGATGATGGCGACGTCGGCAAAGTCCGCCTCACCCTTGACCATGCCCGTGAGTGCGCTGATAACCGCGGCCGCGATCAGCATGATGACCATGGGGTCGGCCATCTGCTCAAAGAAGCGCTTCCACAACGGCGTCTTCTCGGCTTCCTCGAGCTTGTTAGGGCCTGTCTTGGCGAGGCGCGACGACGCCTCGTCGTTGCTCAGGCCGAGGTTCTCATCGACACCTTGGTCGCTGAGTACCTCCGCCGCGGCGGACAGGTATTCCTTTTGCATATAGAGTCCCCTCCTGGGATTCGGGCCACTCAGCAGATTGATGCCCGATCATAATTCCCAGGAGAAGGGCAAGGGCTCATCAAGGCTGCCGTGCTGAGCGGCAGTTGATAGTGGGGCTATGGTACCCCAAAGCGGCGCGTCTAGCCAAAACATTCCAATTGGAAACACGGCTCGAGTGCAACGATGCAGACCGTGTGATGCTCAACATTGATAAAACGTTTTTTCTTCGGCGCATCGTCAAACTGAAATATCGCCCAGATAGCAGCGGTCAGAACGGTTGGTAAAGGTTTTTCACATACCGTTTTTACCGCAAAAAATGAACTTCTAATTCGGCATACGGTCGAATTTTTGGGGTATTCGGTCAGCATTTCGTTATAATCATCTCAGTTTTATTTCTTATGGTTTATCTATCAGCGCAAGACGATGTCAGATGGAGGTCTGAATGTACAAGCGCACTAAGATTGTATGCACCATGGGTCCCGCCTGCGATAGCGACGAGACCATCCGCGAGATGATCAAGGCGGGCATGAACGTCGCCCGTTTTAACTTCTCGCACGGATCCTACGACGAGCACCACGGTCGCATCGAGCGCGTCCGTCGTATTTCCAAGGAGCTCGGTCTGCCCGTCGGCATCCTGCTCGACACCAAGGGCCCCGAGGTCCGCACCGGCCTTCTGGTCGATGGCAAGAAGGTTGCCGTCAAGACCGGCGATAAGATCGTCGTCACCGCTCAGCCCACGTCCGAGGATTTCCACGGCACCGCCGAGCACATCTCCCTCGACTACCTGGCTCTGCCCTCCGAGGTCGAGAAGGGCTCCCTTATCCTGATTGATGACGGCCTGGTTGCCCTCGAGGTCGAGTCCGTCAGCGGCCAGGACATGACCTGCGTCGTTAAGAACGACGGCCTGATTGGCGAGCGCAAGGGCGTCAACATGCCCAACGTCAACATCTCGCTGCCCGCTATCACCGAGCGCGATCGTCAGGACATCCTCTTTGGCCTGACCGAGAACATCGACTACATCGCCGCTTCCTTCATCCGTGACGGCGAGTCCGTCCGCGGCATCCGCAAGCTTTGCCGCGAGAACGGTGGCGAGCACGTGACGATCTTCCCGAAGATCGAGTGCGCCCTGGGCGTCGAGAACTTCGACGAGATCCTCGAGGCTTCCGACGGCATCATGGTCGCCCGTGGCGACCTGGGCATCGAGATCAAGCCCGAGCTCGTTCCGCACATCCAGAAGGAGATCATCGCCAAGTGCAACGCGGCCTACAAGCCCGTTATCACCGCTACGCAGATGCTCGACTCCATGCAGCAGAACCCGCGCCCGACGCGCGCCGAGGTTGCCGACGTTGCTAACGCCATTTACGACGGCACCGACGCCGTTATGCTCTCTGGCGAGTCCGCTGCCGGTAAGTATCCGGTCGAGGCCGTTAAGATGCAGGCCAGCATTGCTCTCGAGACCGAGAAGTACCTCCCGGCTCACGCTCCGCTCGAGGTTCCGGCCGATGCTCACGGCACCCGCGTTGTCAACAACGTTGTGGGTATGTCCGCTGTGAACATGGCTACCACCGTTGGCGCCAAGTGCATCACCGTGCCGACGACCACCGGTCGTACCGCTCGCCTGATCTCGCACTTCCGTCCCAACATGCCGATCTGCGCGTTCTCCCGCCACGAGTGGGCCGTCCAGCAGATGATCATGTACTGGGGCGTTATCCCGCACCAGGCCGAGATTACCCAGGGCACCGTCAACGGCACGATCGTCAAGGCGATCGAGACCGCTAAGGAGCTCGGCTACGTCAAGACTGGCGATTTGACCGTCGCTACCGCCGGCGATCCCCGTATGAGCGTCCAGCTCGAGGACAAGGTCTCCTCGACCAACGTCGCTTACGTCGCTCAGGTGCGCTAAATCGTACTTGCAAGCAAATTTGCATTGCAAAGGGCCCGGAAGGCATTGCCTTCCGGGCCCTTTTTCTGTGCCAATGCCGTCGCACGGCAAAACGCGCACTCATTTCTTTACCAAAAGCGCGAAATCCACCCTTCGAGGCCCAAAAAATAAAGTCCCAAGCGCTAAAAGTGTTCGCCCGGTGGCAAACCCACACCTTAACCGACGCTGCTAAATCGTTTTAGCAAGAGCCAGATCGACCTGGTTTTCGGAAGTATGCGGCAAATTCTGAGACCTCCGAGCACACCCCGTTTTTTCGCAACAAAATGCCTGATAAACTAGCCTCAAAAGCCAGGTCTGCTCATAGAGTTCAGATTTTGCCGCATACTTCCGAATTGACGCTGGTATCGCACGGTCCAAAAGCATATTTCGACCAGGAGGACGTCATGGACCTGACGCTATGCGGTCAATCCGCTTTTTACTATCACCGTATCCCGCCGCAGGTATTAGGCCTTTACCCCGCCATTAGCCTTGGCAATATGGATCGCAGATGTTGCGGCCTCGGAAGTCATGCAGTTGTAAAAGACCTGCTTCACGCACCGCTTCACAGGCTTGTATTCACTCGGGCACAATCCGGGTCGCGAAGCCTGTTTAAATCGCACCTCCTGACCCAAGAGCCGCCTCCCGGGTCGTTTAGGCAGACTGAGCATGGGTTTGATGTCACTTCACCGGAGTTTACGCTGCTCAGCCTTGCCACACAGGCCTCACGCAACCAGTTACTCATGGCTTGCTACGAGATGTGCGGCTCCTTTGCAGTGTTTAAGCCCTGCGAGCGAACGCAACAACAACTCGATGAAGCTATTTCGCTTAAGCTCATTCCACCCAACTGCGGCTGGGAGCGAGTTAACGACACCAAGGGCAATGACACCAACTTGTGGAAGCGCACGCCGCTTCTTACCGCGGCGGATATCGCCGCGTTCGCCAAGCAGGCCGCAGGCCTGCGCGGCGTCAAACAACTGCGCTGGGCGGCCGAGCACATGACGGGGCAGGCCGCCTCGCCCTTCGAAGTACAGACCTCCATGCTTGTCTCGCTCTCCCGCGACGAGGGCGGCATGGGCATCAACATCGCAAACAACGTGCGCATCCCACTCAGCGACGCCGCACGCTCGCTGTATGACAAAACCTGCTGCTACGCCGATATCCTCATCGAAAGCGCCACCGACAGCACGGGCGTCATTCTGGAATGCCAAGGCCGCTCTGCCCACGACAGCGAAGCCGCGAGCCTCTCCGATGCCGAGCGCGCCACCGCACTCACAAGCATGGGCTACGACGTCATCCAAATTACCTATGACCAGATCAAGGAGAAGAGCTTCGACCACATAGCCGAGCTCATCCATAAAAAGGCCGGGCTTCCCCACATCCCAAAGACCAAACAGGAGCGCATTGCCGAAGATACCTTACGGCAAGAGCTACTTGTCGATTGGGTTGAGCTATTCACTGCCGGACCGGCCGGCTAGCAGCTAGCGATCAGAGGCACTGCGGGGACGTCAGAAGCGGCAACGCGAGCCGCAAAGCCCGCCTCGGTCAGCTCGATCACCTCGGTAAACGTCGCGTCGAAGAACTCCTCGGTCAGCAGGCGGTATGGCGGATGGTCGGGCTCACCGGGGTTTTCGCGCACGATCTCGTGCATAACGCCGATGGTCTTGAGCACATACTCCTTATGGATGGGATACTGCCCAAAACGCGTCGCCGCAGTATATAGGCGATCGGTCGCGCGCGGAATCGAAACAATGCCGAGCGTCTTGCCGAACCAGTCAAAGTCGCCCTGCTTTTTAATGCGGAACTCCTCGCACGGCTTGCCGCCGTGCGCCTCCAGGTACTGATTCACGCGCGTATTCCATACGGTATCGGCCACCAGATGCGACCAGACACCAAGTGTCAAATCGAGCAACGACTGAGCCACATCTTCGGACGCAAGCGAGAACTCACAGGCGCCGGGACCGGCAACCGGCTCGGCATCCTTGTAGCGCTGGGGATAGTGCACGCGGTTCAGCCGCTCGCGTTCCTCGATAATCGAGGTCGCCGCGGCCGGCGCACCGATGGGCGAACTTTTAAGCAACGGTGCCACATAGGTATCCCAGAACTCATGCTCACGAGGCTTAGGGATAGGCTCGGGCTTTGCAAAGTGCGTAATGCGATACGGAATGGGATCAGCGATACCGGGAACCATATAGCCCACAAAAATGTCCGGAACCACGCAGCCAAACAAAAAGGCATTGCGGTCACGAACGCTATCGGCAAGCACACCAGCACGCGCCAGCAAGCGCTCCGTTTGAGCGATATGAATGTTCCAACTTGGCATAGCCACCCCCATAAAAAACCTGGATAACTATACCATCACGGCAAAGCCGCGCGGACGGCTACGCACGCTCTACGCAGCAACTAGTCCGTAGCACCGCTTTCGGTTCCATACGACGACGAAGACGCCTCGACCACATGGTGATATCGATCGATATAGATTGGACGGGCACCCAGGCGTCGCACCAAATCCTGGTGATGCGTGCTCATCAAGACCGTCTTACCCGCCGCGACGTAGGCCAGCAAGAAGTTGACCACGATGTCGCATGAATCCTCGTCGAGCCCATTGGTGGGCTCATCGAGCACTAGGATATCGGGATTCATCGATACGACTGCCGCCAGCGCCACACGCTTCTTTTGCCCACCCGAAAGCTGATAGGGCGAGGCATCGAACAGGTCGGTAACTTGAAACAGTTCCATGGCATCGCGCACGCGACGCTCGAGCTCGTCTGCCGGCAGCCCCATCTGCGCGGGACCAAAAGCAACTTCCTCGCCCACCGTAGCGCAGAACAGCTGGGCGTCGGCATTCTGGAACACAAAGCCCACGCGCTGATGAAAACGCTGAGCGGCCGCGGAATCCTTTAGAAACGCCGCATCGATCACATGCCCGTCAAACAGGTATGCCCCCGCGTCCGCGAGTTCAAGGCCGTTAATAAGACGCATAATCGTCGTCTTACCGCAGCCGTTGGGACCGAGCAGGGCAACGAGTTCACCACGATCGACCTGCAGCGACACGCCATCGACAACCGTATGGCCCGCATAGGAGAACACCACGTCGCGCAGCTCGATGAGCGGCGCGACCTCGGCGCCGCCCGCACCGTTTGTGCCAGTCACGCTATTCGTATCGTTAGCCAAAACGTCGCCCTTCCTATTCGCATCGAAGCCAAAGCTCGTACTACAGCACGGCGCACAGAGCCGCCAGCAGCACCACAACGGCCGTATAAGCCGCATCGCGCCAGCTCAACCCGGCGCGAGCGGGCGCCGGATACACACCGGCAAAGCCACGGCAAAGCATAGCCTCGTCCATCGCGCGGCTGCATTCCATCGCCTTGATAAAGGTCATGCCCATGATACCCGCGATCGAATCGGTACGCGAAAATCCCTCGGGCGCACGGCCAACGCTGCGCAGCATGACCGATTCGCACAGATCGTGCGCCGTACGACCCAGCACCTCGATGTGCTTGAGCGCCATATCAAACGTAAAGATAACTTCGTCGGGTAGATGCAGCATCTTGAGCGCCGCCGACATGCGGCTCCACGTGAGGGTCCACGAAACGCCCAGCACCAGCGACACATTAATGAAGGTCTTGAGCGCAATCTTGAGCATGGCGCCCGTAGCGGAAGCACCCAGCAGCAGGGCAGGCAGCGCCAAAACCACTGCGAGCCCCGCGGCGCCAAGCGCCGGCACAAAGGTCGCGCGCAGCCCGCGTACGGGACGCACGGCAACGAGCACCAGCGCAATGGCCGCCATCAACATGAGGTACAGCGGGCTTTGTGTCAGGCACACGCACAGGACGCAAACGAATATCCCCACCAGGCGCACCGGAGCCGAAACGCAAGAAAGGGCGCGGTCGACCATCGACCCGCCCTCGTGCGCGCCTCCACCCAGGCGAACCCGCTCAAGCAGGCTCGCCAGGTGCAGGACATTCTTTTGCATCACACGATGCCGAGCCCCCACGGGCTCGTAACGCTGCTCGACCGCAAGCCAGCTAGGCAGCTCGGCTATTGCCATGAGCACCGCTTTCCTTAACCGTCAGCGAGATCAGACGGAATGCGATGGTGAGCACCGCCACGCCAATCACGCCGGACAGGATATACATGGCAGCCTGACCGGCAAAGCCAAGACCCTGTTCCTCGGAATAGGCCTGCAGGTAATCACCCGTAGGCAGAGCGTCGGCAAAGGTCGGAGTATCGAGGCCGACCGAAGCCCGCAGACTGTCGTCACCAGCCTCCTGAACGGCAGTCGCGGCGCCCTCGGCGTCCCACTCGCCCCAGGCGTCACCGGTAGCAAGCAAGCCGAGCGGCGTAGCCACGACAAGCACGGCAACCAAGATGAGCGCGGGGACCAGCGAGGTCTTCTTGGCAGCAGCGCCCTCGGCAGCAAGCTGTCCATCGGCGGCTTCGGGGCCGACGATAACGCTCGGCGCCGTCTTCTTGATAAAGCCGTAGATCGCGGCAGTCGCCACGCCCTCGACCACGCCGGCTACCAACATATGCGGGATCATCATGGCCGGAATGGCAATGGACAGCGGGAAGGGGCAGTACAGCGGAGCGCCCGAAGCATTCGTGAAAAGCATCGGCTGAATACCAAACTCGATTGCTGCGCACAGGGCCGCCAGGCACAGGCCGACCCAGCCGCTTACGATGGCCGAAACCGAGGTGCCCCAGCTCTTGTCGTGCAAACGGCTGTTAAGCGCGCGGAACACGATGGCTGCGGCAAACGGCAACACGAAGGCCATGTTAAAGCAGTTAGCGCCAAAGGACAGGATGCCGCCGTCGCCAAACAGCAGCGCTTGCAGCGCCAGCGCGACCGAAACCGCGATGGCAGCGGCCTCGGGACCCAGCAGCAGCGCGATGAGCGCGCCGCCGACGGCGTGGCCTGTGGTGCCGCCGGGCAGCGGCACGTTGAACATCATAAGCAAGAAGGAAAATGCGGCGCAGATGCCCAGGAAAGCCATGTGCTCGCGATCGAGCGTGGCGCGCACCTTCTTGATACAGTGAACCCAGACGGGCACCATTGCCACCGCCATGACGGCATCGGTCTGCGGGGACAGATAATTATCTGGAATGTGCATGTACGCCTCCCGGTTATCGGCGCACGGAATTGCAACGCCGCTTGAATCACCTTTCCAGTGTTACGTAATGTCAGATTCGTAACACGCCGCGGGCTATCATAGCAAAACGGCGCACTGCCGACAAAGCAGCACGCCGTTATGTAATGCGCGTGTCATATATGCAGGCTCAACGGTGCCTTATACCGAAAACAGCAGTCACGTAAGACTCGGCGGCAGCCGACGCTGGCCTATATCCGGCGCAGGACCTAGCCGCGGACCTCGCCGTTTACGCCCTTGCACACCTTGGTAACGATCTTCTGGTGCGCCTTTTCGACCTCTTCGCTGGTAAGCGTGTGGTCGTCGGAGCGATACGTAAGCGCAAAGGCCATGGACTTCTTGCCCGCTCCGATGCGGATGGGATCGCGGTAGACGTCGAACAGACGCACATCCTCGAGCAGCTTGCCTCCGGCGCTGGTAATACGGCGCTCAAGATCCTCGCAGGTCACAGTGTTGTCGACCACGATAGCAAGGTCGTGCTCAACGGCCGGGTACTGCGAGAACTCACGGTAGTTCTCCTGGTTGCGGGCGCCCTTGATCAGCTTGTCCAGGTCGAGCTCGAAGGCAACGACGACCTCGTCGATGCCCATGGCTTCGCGCGCCTCGGGGTGGATCTCGCCGACCCAGCCCAGCACGGTGCCACCGGACAGAACCTCGGCCGCACGACCCGGCTGCAAGAAAGCGTAGCCCTCGCCCTCGACGGGACGGAAGCGAACCTTCTCGATGCGCAGCTGGGCGAGCAGCTCCTCGACAATGCCCTTGCCAAAGAAGAAGCGCAGCTTGCGGTACTTCATGGTCCAAGACTGCTCGCTCCACTGGCCCGAGAGCACGCCCGCCACGGACTTAGTCTCCTTGGGCAGGCTGGCGTTCTCGCGGCCATGGAACAGGCTGCCGACCTCGTACAGGTGCACGTTGGGCGTGCCGTGGGCCTCGTTATAGGCCACAGACTGCAGCAGGCCCGGCAGCAGCGAACGACGCATCTCGGTCTGCTCGGCTACCAGCGGGTTCATGAGCACCACGGGGCAGCCGCGGCCTTCGGTGGACATGCCGATCTTCTCCAGGTCGCCCGGGGCGGCAAAGCCAAAGGTCGTGGTCTCGTTGAGGCCGCAGGCGCGCAGGATCTCGCCGACCTTGCGGGTGAGCTTCTGCTCGCGGGTCAGGCCGCCGATGTGGTTCTTGGCAGCTGGGATGGTCGCCGTCACGCGGCCCATGCCCCACAGGCGCAGGACCTCCTCGATCAGGTCAATCTCGCGCGGCAGGTCGGGACGGAAGCTCGGCGGGGTGACCATGAAGTCCTCGCCGTCGCGCTCGACGGTGCAGCCCAGGCGGGTGAGCGAGCGCTCGATAAAGTCGGGTTCGATGTCGGCACCGCAGATGGCATGCACACGGGCCAAGCGCAGCTTAATGCTGTCGATGGTCTTGGGCGCAGGGAACACGTCGACATAGCCGGGAGCAACCTCGCCGCCGGCGATCTCCCCGATCAGCGCGCAGGTAACGTTGGCGACATCCACGCAGCCGGTCTCATCGACCTGACGCTCAAAGCGAATGGAGGCATCGGAGATCAGCGACAGGTCGCGGCTGGTGTGCGAGGTGCGACCGGCGTTGAAGCAGGCGCTCTCGACCATCACGTCGACGGTGTCGTCCTCGATCTCGGAATCCATGCCGCCCATAACGCCGGCCAGCGCCACGGGACGCTCGCCGTCGGTGATGAGGCCCATGCCGGCGTCGAGCGTGCGCTCCTCGCCGTCGAGGGTCGTAAACTTCTCGTCCTGTTGGGCGGCACGAACCACCACGCGACGCCTGCCATCGCGCTCGGCAAAGGTGTCCAGATCAAAGGCGTGCAGCGGCTGACCGGTGAGCATCATCACGTAATTGGTGATGTCGACGATGTTGTTGTGCGGGCGCACGCCCAGGGCGTTGAGGCGCTTGACCATCCAGTCGGGCGAGGGGCCGACCTTCACGTTGCGCACGATGCGGGCGACATAGCGGTCGCACAGGCCCTCGTCGGCAATCTCGACGGAAAGCTCGTCGTCGGTCGCGCGGCCGGTCTCGGCCTTGATGGCGGGCAGCTCAACGTGGAAATCGCGGTCGAAGATGGCGCCGGTCTCGCGGGCCATGCCGATCATGGACAGGCAGTCGGGACGGTTGGGCGTGATCTCGCAGTCGAGCACGGTGTCGCTCGAGCCCACGTACTCGGCAAACGGCATGCCGCAGGGCGTATCTTCGGGCAGGATCATAATGCCGGAGTGGTCGCCGCCCAGGCCGAGCTCGCGCGCAGAGCAGTTCATGCCCATGGACACGACGCCGCGAAGCTTGCTCTTCTTGATCTTGACGTCGCCGGGAAGCACGGCGCCGATCATGGCCGTAACGATGTGGTCGCCGGCCTCGAAGTTCTGCGCGCCGCAGACGATTTGCAGCGGGGCAGGATTGCCGTCGGCGTCGAGGTTCTTGTCACCCACGTCGACCGAGCACACATACATGTGGTCGCTATCGGGGTGCGGGGTCTTGGTGAGCACCTTGGCGGTCACCACGTGGTCGAAGGACTCGCCCACGGTGTCGATCGCCTCGACCTCGGTGCCGGTACGGATATATTCGTCCGAAAGGGTCTTGGGATCCTCCGGAATATCGATCATGGTCTTGAGCCAGTCGTAAGAAACGCGCATATAACTGGTCTCCTTTCATAAATGCGGCTTTGAGCCGGAAACTGCAACTAAGAAGAAAGCGTTCTAGAACTGGTTCAAGAACCTCATGTCACCAGTCATCAACGTGCGCAGATCGGGCAGGTCGTAGCGCAGGGCCGCGACGCGCTCGGCGCCAATGCCAAAGGCGAAGCCGGTGTACTTCTCGGGGTCGATGCCGCAGTTGATCAGGACGTTGGGGTCGACCATGCCGCAGCCCAGGATCTCGATCCAGCCGCTGTGCTTGCAGAAGTTGCAGCCCTTGCCGCCGCACACGTGGCAGCTCACGTCCACCTCGCAGGAAGGCTCGGTGAAGGGGAAGAAGTGCGGGCGGTAACGCGTCTTGCGATCCTCGCCAAACATGCACTTAACAAAGTAGTCGAGCGTGCCCTTAAGATCGCCAAAGGTGATGCCCTCGTCGACGACCAGGCCCTCGATCTGGTTGAACTGCGGCAGATGGCAGGCGTCGGCCGTGTCGGGACGATAGACGGTGCCCGGGCAGATCATGTAGATGGGCGGCTTTTGCGACTCCATGGTGTGGATCTGCACGCCCGAGGTCTGAGTGCGCAGCAGTACGTCGGACTCGCCATGGGCATGCGCCTCGGGGTGCGCGACGCTGCCGGGGTTGTTGTCGACCACGTAGAAGGTATCGCGGGCCGAGCGGCTCGGGTGATCCATGGGGGCGTTGAGCGCGGTGAAGTTGTAGTAGGAGGTATCGACCATGGGGCCGGACTCGACGGTGTAGCCGATGCCGCAGAAAATGTCCTCGGCCTCCTCGATGATCTGCTTGATCAGGTGCTGGTGACCGATCTGCGGACGGATGCCCGGCAGCGTGATGTCGACGGCCTCGTGCTCGAGTGCGTGCTTGAGGGCGGCGGCCTTCATCTCGGTGGTGCGCTCGTCGAGCATGCCCTCGATCAGCTGGCGCATCTCGTTGGCGCGTTTGCCCATCATGGGACGATCCTCGGGGGCGAGCTTGCCCATCATGCGCATCAGGCCGGTGATACGGCCCTTGCGACCGAGCAGCTCAACGCGCGCAGCCTCGAGCTTGGCGGCGTCGTCGGCGCTAGTGACGAGCTCCTTGGCCTCTTCCTCGAGTTTGACCAGATCATCAATCAGACTCATGTCTTCCCTTTCGTCTCTCGCGTATCCGCGCTCCGGGACGGCTGACGCCGCCCGATGCTGCGGATGCGCGGCCCGGTTCGGTAACAAAAAACCGCCCTCGGGCATGTGCATTGCCCAAGGACGGTTGAATTCCGCGGTACCACCTTGTTTGACCCGGCGGATGTCTGGCCCGCCGCGCCCACTCTGCGCCCCTTATCGCGAGGCTCACGGCTTCCCTACTGGGGCTTCGCCGCCGCTGGCCGCGCGCCCGTTGAGGTTGCTGCTCGGGAGTGAACGCTTGGCCCTTGCCACCGCAGGAAGGCTTGCAGCCCATGACCTTCCCTCTCTTGCCGGCGACGCGGCGGGCAAAACCCTCTCCGTCAACGCATTGGGCTATAGGATAACACATTTCGCGAGCGCATCGCCGCGTTCCGTTTTGTTCGCGCTGGGTACAAGGCAGGTAGCTGTGCAAATTGGCCGCGCACCCGCCTGCGGCGCTCGGCCTGCGAGATTAAGGATACGGTATGGGAAAGAAACTCGATAAGAAGGCCCAGGCCGCCGTGGCAAAGGCTGCCAAGGGCGTCAAGGCTGCTAAAGTCGACAAGGCCGTCAAAAAGTTCCGCAAACTCGAGGGCAAGCTGTGGACCCGCGAGTACCTGCTCAAGATTGCCGAGTTCGATGGAGCGACGATTGCTCCTGCCAACGGCGCTGCCGCCCGTGCCGACGCCATGGGCACGCTTGCCGGCGAGCATCACAAGCTACTGACCAGCGAGAAGTCCGTTGAGCTCGTACGCTCGTTAGCGCGCGAGACGGTTGCAGGCGGACACGTAGACGACCCGCAGCTGCTCGACGAGATCCGCGTGCTCGGCCGCGACCAGCGCGAGGCAAGCGTTATTCCTACCGAGGAGGCCGAGGCCTGGACCAGGCTCACCTGCGAGGCCGACGCCGTGTGGCACAAGGCCAAGACGGCCAACGACTGGGCGAGTTTTGAGCCCTATGTGGATAGAATCATCGCCCAACTTAAGCATCAGGCCGAACTCATGGACCCCAAGCGCGACCCATACGACGTTTGGCTCGACCAGTACGAGCGCGGCCTTTCCGCCAAGAGCTTCGATGCGTTTTGCGATGAGGTTAAGGCGACGGTCGTGCCGCTCGTGCACGCCATCGGCGAGCGCGGCCAGCAGCCCGCTGCCGACTTTTTGCACGCCCGCGTGCCCGAGGCCGCCCAGCGCGCCATGAGCTTCGACCTTATGAAGCTCGTCGGCCTGAACCTGAACGACACCACGCTTGCCTTTACCGAACACCCGTTTAGCGAGGGCTTTGCCGTGGGTGACGCGCGCATCGCGACACACATCTACGAGAACGATTGCATCTCCAACGTCTACAGCATCATCCACGAGGCGGGACATGCCATGTACGAGCTGGGCGTCAATCCCGCCTATGCGCGCACCCGTCTTGAGGGCGGCACCTCCATGGGCATCCACGAGAGCCAGAGCCGCTTTTTCGAGAACACCGTGGGTCGCAGCCGTGCCTTTATGGGACCGCTGCTCGAGGTGCTGCGCCGCCACGCACCCGAGGTCTACGGCGACGTCGACGAGGACACGCTCTACCACGCCGTGAACATCGCGCAGCCTTCGCTGATCCGCACCGAGGCCGACGAGCTCACCTATCCGCTGCACGTTATGGTGCGCTACGAGATCGAGCGCATGCTGTTTGCCGGCGAGGCCACAGCCAAGGATATCCCCGCGCTTTGGAATCGCTTCATGGATGAGTACCTGGGCATTCCCGTTCCCGACGACACGCACGGCTGCCTGCAGGATACGCACTGGAGCGGTGGCTCGTTTGGCTACTTCCCCACCTATGCGCTGGGCAGCGCCTACGACGCCATGTTTGTGCCGGCCATGTGCCGCGACGGCGTCGACCTTACCGGTGCCTGCGCGAGCGGCGATCTGGCGCCCGTCCGCGCTTGGCTGGGCGAGCACATTTGGCAGTGGGGCCGCGCCAAGGACGCGCCGGAGCTCATCAAGGGCGCCTGCGGCATGGCGTTCGATGCCCGCTACTACTGCAGCTACCTGCAGGACAAGTTCACCACGCTCTACGAGCTGTAAGGCATAACCGACACGCCAACGCAAAGGGGACGCCGTGGAACCAATCCGCAGCGCCCCCTTTCCACCTAGTTGTTTAAGAACGTCCCCAATGACTACCTTACAGAGCTTCCAGCGCGGCGGCGATGCGCTTCATGGCGGCATCGGCAGATGCTTGGTCGGGCGCCTCGGCCAGCACGCGGATAACCGACTCGGTTCCGCTCTTGCGCACGAGCACGCGGCCCTCGCCTGTCAGCGCAGCCTCGGCCTCGGCGATGGCGTTCTGCACGCCCATATTCTCGAGCGCGGCGTCCTTGTCCGCCACGTGCACGGCCACCTGCGCCTGTGGCAGCAGCTTGCACGGAGCCGTGAGCTGCGAGAGCGTCTCGCGCTCGGCACGAATCACTTCCATCACGCGCAGCGAGGTCATAATGCCGTCGCCCGTGCGCTCGATATCGCCAAAGATCGTATGGCCCGTCTGCTCGCCGCCCAGGCTGTAGCCGCCCTCGCGCATCTTGGCATACACGTGACGGTCGCCCACGCCGCTGGTCACGGCACTCAGGCCGGCAAGCTCCAACGACTTGATCAGGCCAAAGTTGCTGGCGATCGTCGGCACCACGGTACCGCCCGAGAGACGCCCGTGCTTGTTCAGGTACACACCGCACACGTACAGGATCTGGTCACCGTCGACCACGCGGCCGCGCTCGTCCACGGCCAGGCAGCGGTCGGCATCGCCATCGTAGGCAAAACCCACATCCAGGCCCTGCTCCACCACGTGGCGCTGCAGGCGCTCAATATGCGTAGAGCCGCAGTCGACATTGATGTTAAAGCCATCGGGCGCGGCGTTGATCACGCGCACGTCGGCGCCCAGCGCGTCGAACACCGGCTTGGCCACCGAGGAAGCCGAGCCGTTGGCGCAGTCGATACCGATCTTGACGCCCTGCAGCGAAAAGTTCGCGCTGGCGATGAGCGAAGCAATGTAGCGGTTGCGGCCCTGCATGTAGTCCACCGTGGCGCCGATGTGGTTGCCCGTGGCCAGCGGCACCTCGCTCTTGCCATCGATGTAGTCCTCGATGAGCTCCAGTACGTCCTCGTCCATCTTAAAACCGTCGCTATTGACGAGCTTAATGCCGTTATCGCAAAACGGGTTGTGGCTCGCGCTGATCATGATGCCGCAATCGAAGCAGCCTTCCACGGTCTGATGCGCCACGCCCGGCGTCGGGATCACGTGCAGCATATAGGCGTCCGCACCGCTCGCGACCAGACCGCTCACCAGCGCCGCCTCGAACATATAACTCGAGCGACGTGTGTCCTTGCCCACGATGACGCGCGCATTGCGCTCGCGGTTGGCGCCGTAATACCAGCCCACAAAACGGCCAATCTTATAAGCGTGCTCTACCGTCAGCCCAACGTTGGCCTCACCGCGAAAGCCGTCGGTGCCAAAGTACTTCATGCGCTCTCCTTACAAAATAGGGGCGAACAGATTGCCTGTCCGCCCCAAAATGGTACTCGATTATCTGCGCTACCAGAAAAACCCTACGCCGACGCGCTGTCGCGAGCCGCCTGGCATGTAGGAGTCTGACGCAGCGTAAGCGGCTTGTCCCCCGCCTCGGCCGACGTGGTCAGCGTATACGTGATCGTCGTCGTCTCGCCAGCATGCAGGTCAACGGTGCCCGAATAGAAGGGGATTCCATGCCACGTAGCGGCGCCAAGACCAAACTGGGTGCCCTCGACGGTCAGATCAGTAATGTTGCCGCCCGTCGGGGCAAACAACGAGACATTCAGACGCTCGTCGTCACGCGCGGCATCGGGTGCGCTCGCCGCAACGTAGTCGGGCAGCTTGCCAGCCTCCTCCTGCGTCATGATGTTCGTCAGGGTAACGGTGATGCGATAGGAGCACGTGCCGTCACCGTTCTTGATGCCCTGGCCAATCTGCGTATCGGCGTTCAGGTACCAGTCGAGCTTGGAGAAGCTCAGGTTGTTAAAGTAAACGCCGGCAACAGGATCGGCACTCGGGTCATCCGGATCGGGCAGCGAAGCGTCAATGCCCGTCTCTTTGATGGCACTCTGCTCGTCATCGTTTCTCATCCACGCGATCAGGCGGCCCTCTTCGGCACCGCGCTCAACGGCGCTGACAAGCTTCGTAACATCGACATCGCCGATACCGCCAAGGATCTTGTCGAAGGCAGCGCTGGCGACGGATGCAAAGATGCCGTCCGACTCCTCGACCGGATAGTTCCAGTACACATCGTGCATGAGGACCTTTGCGGCGTTGGTGCCGTCGACAACCGTTCCGTCGGGCAGCGAGACATTACCGACCAGGCCCAGCAGATACTGCAGGAACACCGGGTCGATACCGATGACGCCATCAACGTCCTGTCCATACTGGGACTTCCACAGCGCGGCGACACGCTGCGAGTTGCGGGGCCAATCAGGCGAATAGGTATTGCCCGAGTTGTACAGGTTACTGTGGTTGCCGAACAGTGCCTCATCCTCTTCGTCGACGCTCTCGACTGCCTCATCCTCGCTGAGTCCAATGCGGGGAACAAACTCGCCAATCGACATCTGGCCGTCAGTGACCGAAATCAGGCCCTGCGAACCGCCAAAGCCGCCGCAAGCACGAATCTCGACGTTGTTCATGGCGTACATAAGGTAGTTGCGCGTCTGGCCGTTGGCGCCGAGCATCTGGGGAAGGACGGGGGCGACCTTCTCCGCCGCGTCAACCGCACCGTTGAGGGTGGCAAAGCCGTCCTTGGCCTTATCGACCAGCTCGGTCACCTGGGAAATATGAGTATCGCCAATGCCCTGGACCTTCTCGTTGGCGCTCTTGAACACCTTCGAGCTGCTGGAAAGCGAATCGGCGACCGCCTGCAGCGCGGACACGTTAATCATGCCGTCCTGGAACAGCTTGCCGGGCGTGGCCTGCGAAAGGTTGTCGGCCATGGGAACCAGCGCGTTGCTCGAGACATCGGACAGGGCGTCGATCATGGTGCGGGCTGCGTTGATGTCACCGCCATACACCGGGATAAACGATGCCGCCGTCCACAGCGGGCTCGAGGTCTCCGCCTTCATGCTGTCGCAGAGCTCATCGATCTTCTTCGCGTCGTCAGGCAGCGTCGAAAAATCGCCCGACGTGACCTTGTCCTTAAGGCCACCGACGATCTCGACAGCCTCCTTCGCTTCGCTCTTTACGGTCTTTGCCGAGTTAAGCAGCATAAAGCCGCTTGCGCCAAGCGCAACGAGAAGCACCGCGACTACAACGGCAATAATGGCGCCGGTGTGACGCTTTTTGCGCTCGCCCTTGCGATGGCGATGACGGACCAGACCGTCAGAGGTCGAACTCGGCGAAGCGTCGCCACCGTAGTTCAAGCCAAAATCGTAATAATCTTCCTTGGAACCCGAGCCCGCAAACTCGGCACCGCTATCATCCAGGCGGGCGAACGTGCCAGTCTCGGAGGCGCCGGTGTAAATCGTGCCAAGGTTACCCGTAAGCCCCGCGCCACCGGCAGAGGGAGTATTGTTGGCGGCCTTGTCGGCATTAACGTTGCCGGCGGCATTCGCGGCGTTGGCAGCACCTGCGTTGTTCGCGGGTACCGAAGGAGCCCCGCTCGGCTGCGACGTGGAGGTTGCACCGCCCGCAAAGACATTCCCTCTTGCACGGCCGGTCTTTTTTGCCTTTTGAGACTGCTCGTACAGAGCGGTAAACATCGCTGTCTCGCCCGGGGACACGCGCTTACCGGAACCGCCCTGTCCAGCGCCGCCCGGCGTGCCGGCCTTACCAGCCCCGTTCGGACGCGGCGGAACTGCAGGACGGCCGCTATCGCTGCCCTTAAAGTGATTACCAGCCATAAAGAAATCCTCGCAATTGAGTCGCAATGAAAAAGTCCATAACGTTACTAGTTTATGGCATTTTGAGCATCGACAGCTAAACTCCAGACACGGACATCAATTGGCGAAAATGCGGCACAACACCTTTTCCGTCTTGGCAGCGGCGCCAGCTACACCGTGAGGAACATCATCACGATGATCATGGCAAAGCCGATAAGGTCGGTCGGCAAAAACACCGTGCCCAGCATAACGGCGCTGGTGATGGTCGCCGAGACGGGCTCCACGGTTCCGATGAGACTCGCACGCACCGAGCCGATGTCCTTAACGCCCTGCATATAGAGCATGTAAGCAAAAAACGAGCCGATAACCACGAACACCGCGAGCGCCTCGACGCCGGCAGCGTCGAGTGCCGGCACATGCGCCCAGGGCTGCACGAAGACACATGAGATCACGCCCGCCGTGAGCATTGCCGAGCCCGTGACGATGGGGCTGCCGTATTCGGGCAGGATCTTGGCGGGAATCACCGCCATACACGCGGCGCTGACCGCACACATAAGACCTGCTGCCAGGCCAAGCGGCGAGATATTCAGGCTGGTGGGGTCGCCGCCGGTGGCGATTAAAAAGGTTCCACCCAGAGCCAGGCCAATGCCGATGACTTCGCGAGTACGCGGCATGCGGCGATCGATCACGCAGGTGTAGCCCATGATGATAACGAGCTGCAGGCACTGGAGCACCGTCGCGGTTCCGGCGTTCGTCAGGCGCACGGCCGAAAGATAGCAAAACTGGTTGAACAGCAGGCCAAAGGCGGTAAAGAGCAGCAGCTGCTTGCGATCGGCGGGTGTGGTCCAAAGCTTGACCAGGCGTGCGCGGTCGCGCGTGACAACCACAGCCATAAAGAGCAGGCCGGCGAGAATCTGACGCACGCTCATAAGCCACAGCGTATCGACATGGTAGGTATCGAACAAAAAACTCGCGCTGGTGCCCGAGAAGCCCCAAAACGAACCGCCCACCAGCGTAGCCAAGACGCCCGTGATCATCTTGCGCGTCGAAGCGCTGTTCAGGCGGTCGCGCCATGCGCGACGGGTGTTGCGGCTGAGCTCGTCGGTGCCCTCGGGCGCATCAATGTTCGATATATCGGTCATCGGCACCGAAGCCCCTGCGCCTTCGACCTGCTCGACACACTCTTTGCTCATTCCACTCCCCCGAAACAGTCTGGAAGCAATTCGGCTTACCTTACCACGGCGAAGGCACCAGCTGGAGGCTTGTCCGCTTATCGGTAGGACAATTCCGCAGGCGTCTTTCCATAGCTCGATACCGCAATGGCCTTGCATTATGCGACAGCCAAATCGCGGCAGCAGGCTCTTTTGAAATGGATACGACAAAGCCCCCGAATTCCACAATGTAAGCGATTTTTAAAAATGTTCTTGCCACCGAGTTCAGGCTCCGTTATATTATCCCTTGCGCGCTTGCGCACCCTTGATCGGGCGTTTAGCTCAGGGGGAGAGCGCTTCCCTGACACGGAAGAGGTCAGAAGTTCAAATCTTCTAACGCCCACCAAATGTTCGCAGCTCAGAGGCTATGTCCTCTGGGCTGTTTTGTTTTATGTCGCCAAATCAGCTAGCAGCTCCAACCGCCCTGCCCATGCACAAAACCACGTCAGCGACCCAAGTGCCTATCCCGGCTGACCCCGCAGTCAATCAAAACCGCCCCAATAGCCACCGAGGCCGAGACCAACGCGTCTCGAACCCATCTGAGCCGCAGCTTCTCGGCAAAACGCCACAACGTCCACACCCTGCGGTATCCTTGAGTCACTTGCACCTGCAGCACCAAGGAGCCGCCATGCGCACCGAGCTCGATGTCCCCTTTTCGCACAAAGAAGAAGCCAAGGCGCTGGGCGCCAAATGGGACCGGACCAAGAAGATCTGGTATGTACCCAGCGGCGTCAACCCCGAGCCCTTTGCCGAGTGGCTGCCCGGTGTTGACCGATCCGACCCCTCGGCGCCGTATATATATCTAGTACTGGGCAAGCGCGAGTGCTGGAAGTGTCACAAAGAGACCTCGGTCTCGGCCTTCGGCATTCCCTATCGAGCCGATAACGACGAGAGCATCGTCATCGCGCACGCGCCCAACGAAGCCGGGCACATTGCCATCGACACGGCCAACGCCAACGCACTCGCCATCGTGCCCGCTCTTGGCTGCGTGCCGGGCGAGATCCGTGACTACCTTCATAAGCGCTGCGGCTACAAGCCCGTAGGCGCGCGAGCCTCCAAAGCCCCGTCGCTCGGCAACACGTGCACCAGTTGCGACGCGCTGCAAGGCAGCCGCTATCTGTTCGAGGAGCCCTCGTCCCCGTTTGCCCTCACTGCCATCAACAAGCTGCCGGCACTGGAGTTTGTACGCGTCGAAGTTGCCGGCGTCTTTGGCGTCCCGGCCACGCGCACCGACTTTGACCAGGCACTCTTTACCTGGGCACGCGACCATCACGCCGAGTTCCACAGGCAACTCGGTGAGGGGGTTTATTTGTAGGGACGGAGATGCCTTCACAGCCAGCTCCTCCGCATCACCTATCCCTCGTCGCCGGCGTCATACACGATATCGAGGCCACAAACAGGGCATTTCTCCGGATACACCGGCATATGAACGCCTGTCTGTTTTCTCACTTCGTCGCTAAGTCTGTCACGCGCATCGATGAACCGAATGTCGAGACACGGTATTTGCGAGCCGCAGCAAGGGCAGGTGACGACAAACGACCCGCAATCAACCTCTACGCTCGGAAACATATTGTTGTCGATAAGGGCACACGGCAGTTTTCCGTACTTCCCCATCGCAATATCGCCTCGCCAGCTCATACACGCTCCCCTCTCGCTATACAAAACAGGAAGAGCATGCACCGGCAGGCGTGCGCGAGATTGCATCGCCACGCGATCCGATCAAACAACACGATCGTCAAAGAATGCCAAAGCCAAATACGCTAATACGGCAGAAGCCCCGCCTTTTCACGCTTCTTTTCCGAGCGATCGAACTCAATGCGATGGGCCTCAAGAAACACCGTATTGGGTCGCCACTGACGCTCATTCGGCTGCCTTAGCGTCGCACCCGCAAAGGAAACGTAGTCGGTCTTATCCAGCAGGTACGATCCGCACAGCCGATATTCGCCGCAAACAGGCTCAAACGAAATCAGGTGAGCATCAAATAGGGAATGAAGATCGCGCCGAAGCAGAATGCCGTTGCTGGCAACCTGCGATTTGGGTCCCGAGTAATTCTCGATATGTGCAGCCTCCAGAGCTTCGCTGACGCCGCAGTCCGACACCGCGCAACGGCCATCATAGGCGGCAACGAGCTGCTTGCGGAACCATTGCTGCCCCAATCGCTCGTGCCTTAACGCATAGCGGACCTTTTCGTCGTCGGTCGTACCCTGTCCGGCAAACTCAATATCGACGGGCATGTGCTTCAGATAACTCATGTCGGGCGCAAAACGAGGGTCCGGTCCGCCTTTATGAACAGGACCGTGCAGAACAAACCATCCGTTTTCGGGCTCGAACCGTTCAACAAATGCAAGGCCGAGCACCTTGTAGCCCACCTCGGTTGCAAATATGACTCCGACTGGAACGCCACATTCCATGCAGTTGAGCATTTTACGGTTGTAATTCTGGTCTCGAAAACCAACGGTACCTGGCGCTTGAACCGAGTACTTAATGACCCACGTACCATCGTCCAAATAGAGCGGAGGCACATCGGTGTAGAAGCTCTTTTTAGAGTTATGGACCGAAAGCGCAAAGATCTTATTGGGATCTTGCTTCACCCGATCCTGGCCCGGCCAGAAGATCCCTGAATCCCGCGTTACGGGAAAGAAGTCCGAGCCAATTCTCAAACGGTACTGATACTGAGGGCTATCTTCCTTGGTGTGGTGCGGAAGGCTGGTCCAAACGCCGCCGCGCTGCTCCTCACCCAGAAACCACTCCCATGCCTCAACGTATTCGGAAGGCACGAGACTGCAGGCGCGGTCATAGCTTGGTCCATCCATCAACGGAACAGCAAGGTCAATGTCGTTCATCGCCAGCACCTACAACCATACGAACGCGAGTCATGCCCCTCAATAATATGGCCGAGAGTCAATTATTACGAGATCTCATTCCGCGATCGGCACATCGTTGATGCTCTCGGTTTGCCGCTGGCGCGCTTGTACCCCGCTACCCCACTTCCCTGTATACTGATGTAGCACGTGTTTCATCCGGGCTTGTTGGGCCGGGTCGTTCATGGGAGGGTCTTATGGCTGCCTCGAATCCGCCTAAGGGGAGCGTTTCTTCTTCGTCCATCAAGCCGGTTACGCGCAAGGCTGTGCGTTGCCAGCGCGAGGTCGCTTGGCTTGTCACGCAGGCGGCGGGCAGGCTTGTGGCGACCACTCAGGACGTCAATGCGCCTACGCCGAGCTTTGTGTTAGCGGCGGCGCTGGATTTTGTGCGCCAATTGGAGCTTGCCGCACAGGATGCCAGCGGCCACCTCGACTACCAGAATGTTATGGCGCCCGACCTGCAAACGTTCTGCCACATGGCCAAGTTGCCCGCCGCACCCAATGCGCTTTCGGACGCAGGCTACATGTTTACGCTTTCGGGCGCGGACCTTATCCGCGACATCTATGCATACTGCAGCGAGCTCGCCGAGCGCCACGTCTTTGACGCGGCTGAAGTCAAACCGGGATATGTCATCAAGCTGGTTCTTAGGCTGTTCTTGATGGACGGGTTCGGGGCCATGCCGGCGTAAGCCGAGTCTTTAGCATCACCGTCGACTGGGCAACAACCGCTTTACCTTAGTGGGCGCCAATTGAGGGTCGATTATTGGGTCGCCTCGTCCACTAACGCATTTATTCCACGCGCTCTGACAGTCGATACTTGCGGTTGCGGCTTGTCAACGGCGCCGTCGGCTCAAGCTCACCCTGCTCAATGAGCGCATTGACGCGTGCCCTAACCTGGGAAACCGTGAGTCCCGTGCGCTCCGCCAGTTCGCGCGTCCCCAATTCGCCGTAGCGCTTGAGTGCCGTCATAATCAAGTCCCCGCCATGATCGACCGGCTCAATCTTTGAACGGTAAAGTACGACCTTGAACCGATCGAACCCCGGGCAGAACAGGGGCTCGGCCAGACCATGCGCGCGCATGGCATCGATCATCATCGGGATGCCCGAGCCATTGCCCTCAGCCGGCGAACCTGCGCCATCCGGCAGCGGGACAATCGACATGAGCTTCACAAGCGTCGCGTTACGGCATCGGGAGCTGCCGTCAAACAAGTTCTCACGAGTCTTTCCCCCGTAAAGGCCGCCAGGATTCGTCACCTCGACACGATCATCAAAGACGTCGACGGCAATCGATTGTCCACAGAACCGATCCCCGTATTCTCGATGGATTACGGCGTTGGCGATTGCTTCGCGCAGAACCTCCTCGGGAATCTCAAGCGAGTCGACACGCGAGACGCCTTGGACGGTCGAGGTTCGCCGCAAATTCTTGGCGACGGCTGCGACGGCATCCGAGATCATCTCGCCCAACGTTCCCTCACAGATTGTGCGGTCCATGAACCTCAGCGACCCCGCCATGCCCTTCTGAGTTCCCGCATGGACAGCCACGTCAATGAAGAGCTTGGGATAGAACTGCTGAGGGTAGGTGCCCACAACTAGGAGTCCAGCCTTGGTGACATTGCCCCGGAAGTCGAGGAAATTCAGACGCTCCATCTTTGTCTTCTTGTCCGCCGCACCGCGCATCGCTCGAGGCGTCAACGAATAGGCACGCTCTATCGTGCGGTCGACCAGCGACTCGTCGAGATCGCCCGCACTCGTGCCGGGCACCGCATCGCGATCGCTAGGACTCGTCCGTTCATATGACGACAGTGCCAAAACCTCGGTCGACGAAAGCGGAACATCTTTGTCATCGATGCGTTTGTAGCTGCCACCTTGAGCGCCCCGCTCTATGACATAGCAAGGCTTGCTCGACGGGTCGAGCTCCTCAATCGTGATGACCAGAACCACGGTGCCCTGGAGCTCCACGCGCTCAATGGTGTATTTGGGCGGATTGGCCAGCTTTCCGCGACCGCCGGCATCGCCCATGCCCGCCACGAATTGGTTGAGCACTTTCTCGGTCTCAAAGTTTGCAACCGGAACAAAACCAGCGCGCTCGCTCACTCCGAGCACGATGATGCCGCCGGCGGTGTTTGCGAAAGCACTGACCGTTTCCCATACATCGTGGGAAAGCGTCGTGGCGCTCTCTTTTACTTCGACGCTAAGGTCATCCGAGCCCATGCGCTTTAAAGACTCGAGCAGACCGGCCAGCTCGTTTTCGTTCATCTGCACGTCCTTTCGCTCGGTCCTGCGGGTGTGCCACGGATGGATTTCTCTCGTCTCTCAGTTATCTCTCGTAATTATCTCTCATCTATCTGTTATCTCTCATAATTAGAGATGAGTGAGAGGTGAAAGATAAGATGTCTGCCATCTGTTTCATTTAAACATGTTTTTGCTGGTAGAACAATCGGTATTGAGACAATACCATGATTGCTCGTCTCTTTGCTGCTCAGTTATCTCTCATATTTATCTCTCATCTTTCTGTTGTCTCTCGTATTAGAGATGAGTGAGAGATGAGAGATACGTGAGCAATGCATGAGGGTGGATTATTGGACGGTTGGAAAATGAGCGTGGATATTTGGACGGTTTTTGAGCGTTTGACGGCCGATTTCGTCCGAGAATCAACGCTCGTTCGGTGGGCGTCCGAATTTCCACGCTCGTGTGCCCGAAAATCCACGCTCATCCGGCAGATTGGTCGAGGGCCCCATATGGGTATACTCTCGAGGATTCGACTCGATTCGCCCCCGCTGGGGCGTCAAAGGAGACTGCATATGCCCACCACCTCAACCGACCCGCGCGCTGCTGCTGCCGCGCTGCTGGTGCCCGGTACCACCTGCCACGGTTTTGCCGTCGAGCGCTGCGAGACCGTGCCCGAGCTCGACTCGGACGCCTACGTACTGCGCCACACCGCTTCGGGCGCTCGCCTGCTGTACCTGGCGTGCGACGACGAAAACAAGGCCTTTGCCATTGGCTTTAAGACGCCGCCGGCCGATTCCACCGGCGTGTTCCATATTCTTGAGCACTCGGTGCTGTGCGGATCGGCCAAGTTTCCCGTCAAGGAGCCGTTCGTGGACCTGATCAAGAGCTCCATGCAGACGTTCCTCAACGCCATGACCTACCCTGACAAGACCATCTACCCCGTTGCCACCACCAACGAGCAGGATCTGTACAACCTGATGGACGTGTACCTGGACGCGGTGTTCAACCCAGCCATCTACACCAAGCCCACCATTTTTGAGCAGGAGGGCTGGCACTACGAGCTGGACCTGCCGGAGGGCGCCGAGAGCGAGGGCGACGACAGCTCCGCGAGCCTGCGCAAGGGCACACTGCGCTATAACGGCGTAGTGTTCAACGAGATGAAGGGCGCGCTGTCCGACCCCATGAGCGTGCTGGACGACGCCGTCAACGCCGCGCTCTATCCCGACACCGCCTATGCGCACGAGAGCGGTGGCGACCCGCGCGCAATTCCCGCGCTCACCTACGAGCAGTTCCTGGACACGCACGCGCGCCACTACAATCCTTCCAACTCCTACATCACGCTCTACGGCGACCTGGACGTGGACCGCGCGCTGGCCTTTTTGGACGAGCGCTATCTGTCGCAGCCGAGCGCCGCGAGCCGCCGCATGGACGCGGCCGTTGCCGCCGGCGAGGACCCGTCCGCGCTGGCGCCCAATCCGCTGGACGTGCAGGCGCCTGTGACCTGCGATTATAAGCGCGTCGAGATGGCCACCACGCCCGAAAACGCCCTGGTTGGCCTGGGCCTGGTGCTGGGCAGTGCGCTCGACCGCAAGCGCACGATCGCGGCGGACATCCTGTTCGAGGCGCTGCTGGGTTCCAACGAGGCACCAGTTAAGAAGGCCATTCTGGCCGCCGGCCTGGGCGGCAACGTGGTGAGCTACACCGCGGCCGAGAGCCTGCAGCCCTACGAGCTCATCATGCTGCAAAACGCACAGCCCGGCGTAGCGCGCGAGCTGCGCCGCGTGTTCCAGGACGCCTGCCGCGACCTGTGCGAGCACGGCGTTCCGCGCGAGCGCCTGGAAGCCATCATCAGCAGCAACGAATACGACCTGCGCCAGCGCGACTACGGTATCGCCGACGGCGTGGCCATTGCGTGCGACGCGCTGAGCACCTGGCTCTACGATGACGACGCCGCGACGCTGGCGCTCAAGTACGGCCCGGTGTATGAGGAGCTGCGCGGCGAGCTGGACGGCAGCTACTTTGAGGACCTGCTGCGCGAGCTCGTGCTGGAAAACGACCACATGGCGCTGGTCGAGCTGGTTCCGGTAGACGCTGCCGAGGGTACGGAGGGTGCCGAGGCCGCCGAGCTGGCAGCCAAGCGCGATGCCATGACCGATGCCGAGCTGGCCGATGTGATCGAGCGCACGGCCGTACTGCGCGCCGCGCAGGAGGCGGAAGACACACCCGAGGCCAAGGCCACGCTGCCGCGCCTGCGTGTGTCCGACATTGGCGAGGCGCGCCCCGAGCCGCCGCTGGTCGTGGACACCACTGCTCCCATCCCCTGCCTGCGCCACGGCATCCCCACCAACCGCCTGGCCTACGCCATGCAGTATTTCGACCTGAGCTGCATCGCGTTTGAGGACCTGCCCTATGTGACACTGCTCTGCCGTCTGCTCAAACAGCTGCCCACGAGCGAGCACTCGGCCGAGGAGCTCGACAACTTGCTCGCCGGCAAGCTGGGCTTTTTGAGCTTTACGACCGAGGTCATGACCCAGCCCGACGTGGACGGCGTGCGCCCCTACCTGCTGGTGAGCGCCGGCGCCCTGTCCGAGAAGATCGATGCGCTAGCGAGCCTGCCGCGCGAGGTGTGGTCGAGCACGCTTTTGCTCGATGCCGACGCCGACCGCGTGCGCGACGTGCTCACGCAGATTCGCATCGGGCTTGAGCAGGGATTTATCAACAACGGTCACTCGGCGGCGCTCGGTCGCGCGATGAGCTACAGCTCGCCTTCGGCCATGGTGCGCGAGCAGCTTTCGGGCGTGGACTTCTACCTGTTCCTGCGCGATCTGCTCGACCACTTTGACGAGCGCGTGGACGGGCTGCGTACCAAGCTTGCCGAGCTGGCAGGCCGCATCTTTGTGGCCGATGGGTGCCTGGCGAGCTTTACCGGCAGCGACGAGGACTTTAACGCGTACTGGGACGCCGCGGGCGACCTGGGGCTTGGCGCGGGCGACGGCGCCGATGCCGGCCGCGACGCGCTCGTGGTGCCGACGCCGTGCGACCGCCACGAGGCTTTTGTCATCCCCAGCGACATCTGCTTTGCGGCAAGCGCGTGCGATCCGCGTCGCCTGGGCATCGACGTGACGGGCGCCTGGGCGGTTGCTGCCAACGCGCTCTCCTACGACTACCTGTGGAACGAGATCCGCGTTAAGGGCGGCGCGTACGGCTGCGGATTCCGCGCGGCAGGCGAGCGTCAGGCAGCGTTCTACACCTACCGCGACCCGGCAATCGACCCCTCGATTGAGCGCGTGGCGCGCGCGGGCGAATGGCTCGGCAGCTTTGAGCCCGACGAGGCCGCCTTTGAGGGCTTTATCGTGAGTTGCGTGAGCGGCATGGACGCGCCGGTGAAGCCGTACGCGCTCACCAAGCGCCGCAACACGACCTACCTGGCCGGGCTCGATCCGCACGCACGCGAGGAGCGCCGCGCCCAGATGCTCGCCGCCACGCCCGGTGAGCTTCGCTCACTCGGCGCCGACGTGACGCGCATCGCAGCCGAGTCGCCAACGTGCGTCTTTGGCGGCCGAGACGTCATCGCCAAGAGCAACGCCGGCTTTAACGTAGTCGACCTGCTGGGCTAACGCACAACAAAGGTAGTTTTTTGGGACATGCCTGAAAATCTACCTTTTTCTGCGGCTTGGGCGAGGCGGCGCAGCCCACCGCGGCGGTTTGTCTCGATCTGTAACATCTAGACGGCAATATCGGCTCCAGATGTTACAGATCGAGACGTTCCCGAACGGCACCAGCTCTTTGTCTCAATCTGTAACATCTAAGTCCAATTTTGCCGAGTTACTGTTATAGATCGAGACAAACCGCCGCAGACGCCCATCACAGCACAGACCACCACAAAGGTGCCTGTCCCCTTTCTCAGTGGCGATTCGAACACTTGTTCTATACACACACATGTTCTATAGTAGAGGTGCTTGCATCGAACTGAAATTGCAACTAGAATATAGTTGCAGAATGTGAGGCGGGATGACTCGATCCGATAAACTCATCGCCCAGCTGCTTAGCTGTCCTTCAACGTATAGATTTGCTGACTTTCTTAAAGTTATGGCTTCATATGGCTTTGAAATGGACAGCAAAGGCAAGACATCCGGATCGCGCGTTCGCTTCTACAGGCCATCAGATGGCAGGATGTTCGTAATGCACGCGCCTCATCCATCTGACGAATTGACAGCGGGGACCATTCGAAACATCGTTCGCTTTCTGCAAGATGTCGGAGGTAGTCATGAGTAACGTTTTGGCATACAAGGGTTATTTCGCCCCGGTCGAGTTCGATGCCGAACAGCATGTGCTAACAGGTATGGTCGCCGGCATTAGGGATGCAATCGTATTTGAAGGCTCCACGGCTGAAGAAGTGGAGCAATGCTTCCACGACGCCGTCGACGATTACCTTGAGTTTTGCGCCGAGAAGGGCAAGGAACCCGAGCGGGCTTTTAAGGGCTCGTTCAACGTAAGAACGGGCTCTGAGCTCCACAAGCAAGCAGCGCTGGCAGCGGCAAAGAAGGGTGAGTCACTCAATAAGTTTGTGACTGAAGCGATCGCTGCGGCGCTGTGAAGCCAACGTCGAGTCGAAGCCGCCACACAGGGCGCCTTTGTGGCGGCTTCGACGTTTGCCCAGATAAAACCTGTCAGAATAAACCTGTCCCTTTTTGGTAGGTTTGGGAGAGGGAGCCGGGATGGACAAGGCTGAGTTGCGCCGGGCGGTGATTGCCCGGCGCGACGCTCTTGATTTGGACGCGCGGGCGGCGAAGTCCGCCGTTATCTGTGCGCGGCTTGTTGAGCTGTTGGATCGCTTGGATGCCGCGGCGCCGCACACCGTTGCCGTCTATACCGCGATGGGTTCCGAGGTCGACCCTGCCGCGTTTGCCGCTGCAGCCGCCGCGCGCGGCTGGCGCGTAGCTTATCCGTGCATGCTCTCGGCAATTGATGCCGCAGCTTGTGGCCAGCGCATGTGTATGCGGGCAGTTGCCGCCGACGATGCGTCCGCGGCTCCGTTTATCGCCCGCCCCACGCGGGCCTTTGCGGCCACGGACATCGACAGCAACCACTTCCCTATCGTGCCTGCCGAAGCTCTCGACATGATCGTCGTGCCGCTCGTGGCCTTCGACCAAACCGGCGCGCGCCTGGGCTACGGCGGCGGTTGCTACGACCGCTACCTGTCCACGCTCTGTCTCTTATACACATC
>CABSMS010000007.1 GCA_902478885.1 uncultured Collinsella sp.
TGTATAAGAGACAGGTGTTAAGCAATGCCGTTCCGTGAGGATGTTCAGCGGCAGGCAGCGTCTCCAAGCCGGCCGTTTGCGAGGGGCTCAGCACCAAACCGACTCCGGCATACACCACAACGGTCAGCGCCACGACGACGCCGATGTTCATGCTTGCCGCCGTCATCGAGATTGCAGTCTGCCCCACGGCAATCAGGGCAAAGCCGACCGGCAACAGCGGCCATGCGCCACGGGCGTCCATCACGCGTCCGCCCACAATCGAGGTCACGGCGTTGCAGGCAATCGCCGGCAAAATGAGCAGGCCCGCAACAAGTGCGGTCATGCCGTAGGCACCTTCAAAATAGAGCGGCAACAAAACACTCATCGAGAACGTCGTCATCATCGACACCACCACAAGCAGGCACGCAGGCCAAAAGCGAACGCTCGCCATGGGACGCACGTTAAGCACCGGATGCTCAAGTTTGAGCTGGCGGGCCGCAAACAGGCCGAGCAGCACAAGGGCGGCGAAGAGCGTCACGATGCCGGCAATCAGATTGGTCGAGAACTCGCCTACGGAATACACAAATGCCGTAATGCCGGCAGCGAGCAAAACAACCGACAGAATATCAAGCGTGGCGTTCGAGCGCTCTCCGACATTCTGAACAAGCTTTACGCCCGCCGCAGCGACCACAATGCCGCCCACCAGCGGCACTACGAACACCGCCCTCCAGCCAAACAACGTGCACATAAGACCGCTGATCACAGGTCCAAACGCCGGCCCCAGCGTAATGCAGGCACCGCCCAGGCTCAGATACAGACCGAGCTTCTCGCGCGGGGCGCAAGACAACACCACGTTCATCATGAGCGGGAACAAGATGCCCGATCCCGCAGCCTGCAAAATACGGCTTGGCAGCAAAACGCTAAACGACGGAGCGACCAGGCACAGGATTTCGCCGGCGACCATGCATCCGCATGCGAAAAACAGCAGTTTACGCGTCGAGAAACGGCCGGACAGGAAGGCCATGATGGCCGTAAAGATCGACGTCACGATCATGTAGCCCGAGACGAGCCACTGTGCCGTGGTGGCACTCACCGAAAAGGCTGCCATAATGTCGTGCAACGCCACGTTAATGATGTTCTCGTTAAACGCGGCAACAAAGGCTGCAATATACATTACGACGAGAATCGCCGCAGTGGCCGATGGCGTTACTTGAACTTGTTGCTGAGATTTGCTCCCCATGCATTTCCTTCCTCTTGGAACGATAGTCGCATCGCCCCAGAGGAACAGTCCAGGGCGAAAATGAGCCCTAGACTTACGCCAGACGCCGTACACGACGAATCTGGCAACATGGTCCAACGTCGAAAGATTGTAACGCGGACGCACAGCTTTCCTTCCGCGCTATTATTAAAAGTCCACGAAAGCATAAGACATGAGGAGCCCGCCATGATTAAACCCATCATGAAATCCGAGTTCTTTTTGCGTCTGCCTTCCGAAGACGCGGGACCCGACGATGCCGCAACCGGGCAGGATCTCCTGGATACACTCCACGAGCATGAGCGCGAGTGCGTGGGCCTCGCCGCCAACATGATCGGCGTGCGCAAACGCATCATCTGCGTAAAGGACGGCAACAGGACACTCCTGATGTACAACCCTCAAATTCTTGAGCAGGTCAATGCCTATCAGACGAGCGAAGGATGCCTCTCGCTGATCGGCGAGCGTCCCTGTACCCGCTATCGTCGCATTAAGGTGGAGTATTTGGACGAGAACTTCGTTCACCGCATCAAAAACTTCTCGGGCTACACCGCCGAAATCATCCAGCACGAAATCGACCACTGCAACGGCGTCGTGGTTTAGGCCACCCGCCAAAATGAGGGTACCGGAGGCCTCCCTATGGATATCAGCCGCTTTGGCGAATTCGCCATCTTAGCGCAGTCACGCACGTTTCTTGATGCGGCGGAACTGCTTTTCATGTCGCAATCAGCCCTCTCCAAGCACATCATGGCAATGGAGCACGAACTCGGCTGCAAGCTCATCGATCGAAGCCAGCGCCACGTAACACTCACCGCGCAAGGTGAAGCGCTCCTCCCCTATGCGCAAAAAATTGCGACGCTTCAGCATCGCTATCTTGCCGCCATTCAAATAGGTGCAGGTGAGCCGCTCGAGCACCTCACCGTAGGTTCTATCCCCATTATGGCCCCTTATGGGATTACGGACGCCGTCATCGATTTTCAGCAGGCGAACCCCTCATATTCTGTCGAGCTCATCGAGGGCGAGGGCGACACACTCAAGCGCATGCTCCTACACGAGGACATTGACCTGGCCTTCATCCGTGACAGCGGCGCCATCGAGCCGGAGTTCAAAAAGATTCCCTTTACGACCGACCGGCTCGTGGCCGTCCTTCCGCTCGACCATCCACTCGCCGAACGTGACACCGTCGAGATAGACGACCTTATCGACGAGAATTTCCTCATGCTTCCCCAAGGCTCGTTCGTAAGCGAGCTCGTCCTTTCCATTTGCCGCGAAGCTGGATTTGGCCCACGTGTTACGTTCACCGGCAAACGAGCCGAGAACATCATCTCTCTTGTCGCACGCGGCGCCGGTGTCTCATTCCTCATGCGCAAGCCGGCGGAATCGCTTGCCAGCGGAAAGGTAGCCCTGGTGCCGCTTGAGCCCGCGGCGACCTCCGAGGTCAGGCTCTACCTCAAGCGGAACGCCGCGCACTCGCAGGCGGTCGTCTCGTTCATCGGCTTCCTCCCCTACCGTCAGCTCCTGCAGGGCGACCGTACGTCTTCCACCGTGGCACGCCCGTCATAATCCCCGCTGCTCCACAACCGCAGACCTGTGTCCGCAAACACGATGACAGCGGCACAAAACACAAATATGCCTCGGGCGGCACGTCGCCGTCCGAGGCATATTTAATCAAAGTGCGCAGAAAGACTAGTCCACCGAGATGTTGAGTGCCTTACCGCCCTCGTCCTTCTTGGTACCGATCACCATAGCGGCGACAAGAGCCAGAACGAAAGCGACCACACCGGAGATGACAAGGCCGATAAAGCCCGTGTCGATGCCGGCAGGGTTAATAAAGCTCGGGAAACCGAGCGGGCCGGAGGCACCGAAGGCATAGAGCTTGGCACCCATGAGGCCGGCAATGGCGCCGCCTACACCAGCGGAAATAAAGGTTGCCCACATAAGGCGCTTACGCGGCAGCAAGATGGCGTAAAGCGCAGGCTCGTTGACACCGAAAATCGAAGAGACAAGGGCGGGAATGTTGACGGCAGCATTTTCCTCGGAGTCCTTGGTTCGGATGATCATGCCAAGCACAGCGCCGGCGATGGCACAACCGCCTGCATACACGAGCGGGTTAATGAGGTCATAGCCGTAGGTTGCGACATCGAGGAACCACAGCGGGATGATACCCCAGTGCAGGCCGAACATGACGAGCAGGCTCCAGAACGTGCCGATGACAAAGCCGGCGATGGCGGGTTGGAAGTTGATGAGCATCAGAATGATCTGGGCAACGATGTTGGAGAGGACCGTCATGACCGGACCGACCACAAGCAGGCCAAGGATGCCGCAAATGAGGAGCGTTAGGATGTTGGAGAAGAACGAGCTCACAAGCGCGGGCAGCGCGTTAGAAAGGGCCTTGTGCACCTTGGAGGCAATCCAGACGATAAAGATCGCAGGCAGAATCGTCGATGAGTAATTCTGCATGATCAGCGGGATGCCAAAAATATCACCGTAGACATTGGACTCGAAGACCGTGCCGGCGCCGAGCGTGTAGAGCGGATCTCCGCCCATAAGGGCAACGAGCGTCGGGTAGACGAGGATACCGCCGAGCGCCATTCCCATAACGGGCTTAAGTCCGAACTTCTTGGCCGACGTCCAGCCAATGATTAGCGGAAAGTAATAGAAGACCGAATCTCCGATTGCCGAGAGCGTCACATACGTATTGCTGTCCTTGGCAAGCCAACCGGCAACCGTGCAGAGCGCGAGCATCGACTTGATAAAGCCACCGGCCATAAGCACGCCAAGAACCGGTTGCAGAATCTCGGAGATGATGGCCAGCAGACGCGAGAATGGATCGCCCTTTTTGACGTCGTCGCCTTCATCGATATCGAGTGCGGGTTTGGAGTCGAACCCGCCAATCTGAACAAGGTCGTTGTAGACGGCCTCGACAGTGGCACCAATCACGACCTGATACTGTCCGCCGGCCTGGATGACGTCAACGACGCCCTTCGTCGCCTTAAGCTCATTGGTCTGGGCGAGCGATTCATCCTTGAGGTGGAAGCGGAGACGCGTAATGCAGTGGCTCACGTCTAACACATTGTCTCGACCACCGACCTTTGTGATGATTTCATCGCAAAGCTTCTGGTATTTCATGGAATTCTCCTTTTTCTGAGCGGGGTATAGCATCGATTTCATGCCTCCGTAGTCGACGTGGGAGGGCAAGGAACCCGCTTCCCCCTTTGAAATCCGCGGACGCACGTACGCCCGGGATGCGAAACGGCAGAGAAGATGGAAGATGCCGATCACATGGCGGCGAGCCTCATTGGCCCATGTCACGCAATCAGGTCTACAAACGCGAATCTGCTGCGCCGAGAAGTCTCGTCGTCTGGCAGAACTTGCCACACAGACGTTCCGGTTCGCCCTGGGGAATCTGAGTACGCTCGGTCTCAAAGGAGAGGCCGTACTCGCGTGCCGGAAGGAAATACTCGAAATAGCCGTTGGTGTAACCACAAACTATTCCCTCGACCGGGCATTCGCGCTTCATGCGAATACCCAAGTCGCTGCCGAGCTCACTCGGGAACACAAAGAGATGCAGGCCGCCCAAACTGATGACGGCACACTTAAGCGTGAGCGAAAAGTCGTCATGGGCAACGGTGTGATAGAACGTCTGAGGCTCGATGCGGTCGAGAACGACCTCGCGATCGAGCTTGATCTGGGAAATCGCCTCGGCAAGACCGGTCGAAACGCGCTCGACCTCGGGAATGCCGCGTCCCTGGCGAAAATTGCGGTCGCTACAGTCGCCAGCAGCACCGACGACCATGGCCGGATAGTAACCAAGACTCTGAGCGAGCTTTTTGCCGGTAAGACCGGCGAGTTCGCTCGTGAGCTCCGTGCAGTCGGGTCCGACGCAAGCGGAATGCACCGCCCAGTTCACAAAGCCCGCAAATGGCTTGCCTTCGGTATCGAAGAACGATACGACAATGACCTCATTGTCGGCGAGTTCACCTGGGATGATGCGGTTGTCGTAGAAACCGGTGATGACCTGCTTGCCCAAGCGACAAATCGCGGGCTGTGCGTTGGCGCGGCACTCCTCAAAGCATTGGCAAATGGTATCGAGGAACCAGCGGTAGTAGTTCTCGTCGAATTTTCCCGTCCACCAGCTGCGGTGGTAAGCGACGATTGAAGTATGGTCGTGCGTCGCCGAGAGCAAAACGCAGTCACGGTCGATTCCATAGCGCTCGGCGAGCATTGTCTTGACTTCCTCGGCCATGCTTTCCTCGAACTCGAGGACATCGGCATTAAAAAGAAACACTTCACGTTCGCCTTGCTGGAAGAGGATGGCGTTGGCGAAGACGTCATCATGGACGCCCGTCGCAGGTTCAAGACGGTTGGGAAGATTGCGGTAGCCAATCAGGTAGATGTCGCCCTGTGGGGTAATTTTGCGGCGCGCGTGTCCAATGTTCATGCACGTTCTCCTTCTGTGTCACGCCGCATTCAAGGCGGCAATGATGATTTCGACGAGGCGCTCATGGGATCCGGCGGCAAAACCGGAGTTCATAGCCTCATAGGTGATTTTTTCGTACGCGTCGGGAGCCGGTAGGTACTTCTGTCCGCCGTTGACGAGCGTGGCAAAGAACACAGAGCCGGACCGGGCGGCGCGCACAGTGGCGCCGAATGCACTCGAGACCTCGGGTTGTACGCCGACAAGCTCGACGTTTCCCAGCCGGAGCAGATAGACCCTCGTGCGCTGCTCGCCAGCGGCATGAAACTCATACGTTCGGTGCGGAGCCAAAGAGTGAAAATCGGCGCGTGTCTGAGCGGGCAGGAGAACGTCGACCGTGCGGGCATCAATGCCGGTAGCGTCATCCTCACGCGCCATGCGAGCGGCTTCGATCAAAGCATTGCCCAAGGCCTGCCCCTGCTGGTGCAGCATGCGGTATCCGTCCTCATGGGCATCGACCGTCTGCTTAACGCCGGCCGCATCGAACATGACGTTCATGGCGCGCTCCGCCGGACCTTGGTCGCCCGCGGCGCCTGGCAGCAACAGGGCAACGCCGCCCAGCTCGCGCTCGAGTGACATGGCGGCAAAACCAAAGAGGTCTCCGCTCGCCATGCGCCTCCCCTCGGAGTCGCGCGACCCGTCGAGCACGGAGGACTGAACGTCCGCCGTCGCGAGCACGGCAACATACTCGCCCCCGGCATCCCTTATGGCGAGTACGGGCATCGTGTGGTCGGCAAACCCCCTGGGATTCGAGCCCAACCACCAGCCGGCAGGCGTCTCAATGTCGCGATTAACGTTCACGGGGCATTCGCCCTCCACAGTGGCGAGCGTGGCAGAGTGAATGCCCGCAACAGCGCGCTCGACAGCCGTGCGGGCGGCAGCGACGAGCGCTGCGCGATAGCGCTCGTTGCAATTGCGGGTAGCATCGTCGGCAAGATGCCCGGAAGTGCGGACGTGAGGCATGGAAAACGTGTGGGTAGGAACCACCCAAGAATAAGCACCGCTGCAATTGGCGGCATCCTCAACAACCTCACGCAGATCGGCGAGTAGAGCCGGAGCGATCGAGGTGACCTCAAGCGAAAGGACGCAGGCGCGTCGCCCCGTCCCCTCGATGATAAGGGCACGGGCGAAGACCTCATGACGGAGTTCGTCGAAACCGTCGAACGGCAACACGTTCCCAAGATCGATGGCCACACGAGCGGCCCCAGCCCTCATCTCTCCTTCGCCCATGGCAGATACTCCCCTCTGATTGCCGCTCACTCGACACCGTACAGTTGCTGCGCCGTACCGCCAAGCACAAGGTCGCTGTCTGTATCGCTCAGATTTGCAGCGCGAACGCAGGCGACACCCTCGGTGAGCCACTCGCGTTTGACGGGATAGCTCGTGCCAAAAACAATATGGTCTGCACCCAGCACGTCAACCGCGCAGGCGAGGAGTGTCTTGCCCCAAGGCTGGGCATGGGACATGTCGAAATAGATGTTGTTCTCGAGGTGCCTGGAAACGGTCTCGGTATCGACCTGAAAACGGCCAGAAGCATCAGGGCGCTTGGGACCATGAGGCAGCAGCATCTCCTTGAACGCAAAGTATGCGCCGCCGAGCATGGAGTGGACCATCTTGATATTGGGATAGCGCTCAAAGAAATCACCAAAGATCTCTCGGCCGATCGCCGTAGTTTGGTCGACGCAGCGGCCATAAGAGCGGCGAAGGTTGTCGTACGCGAGAAGCGACTCGTTCTCGACCGGCACGGGAACATGGTGCACGTAAACGGTGACATGGCGTTCGTTCAGGTGCTCGAAAAAGCTCGAGAAGACCTGGTCGTCGAGATAGCGCTTGCCGTAGTGAGCGCAGAGCTGCACGCCCGCAAAACCATCGTCGAGCCTGCGGTCGAGCTCCTCCAAATTCGCTTTGGTGCCAAAGGGCGGCACGGCGACAAGCGGAATCAGACGGCCATTTGACGCCTTCGCGTCAGCAGCCATACCGTCGTTGAAACGCCGGCACATCTCGAGCGACATCCACTCGTGGCAGCCGGGGAGCTTGAGGATCGCCTTGTCGACCCCCGCCTCATCCATATCGGCCAAGCGCTTCTCGAGGGTGTAGTCGCCCTCAATGTAGTTAAGACCCGGAGAACCGGCGGGCATCTCGATCACGATCTGTCGTTTGCCGGCGGAATTCATGGTCAGATAGCCTTCGGTGTCATAGGCGCGGGGTACCTCGGCCAAAAACTGTTCGCAGAGCGTCTCGTCATGAAAGATGTGCTCGTCGAACCAGTAGGAATTTGCATCGATAATCATTGGTTGGAACCGCCTTTCATCTTGTTGAAAACATTCTAGAAAAGCAGGTACCCGGACATCAATTCCAGCTTAAGCCCACTGTATTCCATTTTGGAATAGAACTTACCGCTCACACGCGAACCTCGCCCGCTCAACGAGACAAGTGCTAACAGCACGGGCTTAGACAGAAAACGGTCGGCCCGCATCCGTTGCGGGCCGACCGTTTCATTACAGGCTACCTTTGCCGTTACGCCTGGCGGTAATGATCGAAGAAGTCGGCGAGGTCTTCGAGCGACTCTTTGAGCACTTCCATGCGCGGCAGGTACACGATGCGGAAGTGGTCGGGCTCGGCCCAGTTAAAGCCGCCGCCGCGCGTGATCAGGATTTTCTTCTCGTGCAGCAGGTCGAGGGCGAACTGCTCGTCATCGGTGATGTTGAACTTCTTCACATCCATCTTGGGGAAGATGTAGAACGCCGCGCGCGGCTTAACCACCGAGATGCCGTCAATCTTGTTGAGCGCCTCATACACAAAGTTGCGCTGCTCGTAGACACGGCCGCCGGGACGGATGTAGTCGTTAACGGACTGATGACCACCGAGTGCCGTCTGAACGATCGACTGAGCCGGCACGTTGGAGCACAGGCGCATGTTGGAGAGCATGTTGATACCCATGATGAAGTCGCTCATGCAGCGCTGGTTGCCCGAAAGCACCATCCAGCCAATACGATAGCCCGCAATCATGTGCGACTTGGAAAGGCCACTAAAGGTGACGCAGGGCAGGTCGGGGGCGAGCGAGGCAATCGAGACGTGCTCGTAGCCGTCCATGCACAGGCGGTCGTAGATCTCATCGGCAAAGATCATCAGCTGATGCCTGCGTGCAACCTCGACGATGCCCTCGAGCACCTCGCGCGGATAGACGGAACCCGTGGGGTTGTTGGGGTTGATGATGACGAGGGCCTTGGTCGCGCTCGTGATCTTGGACTCCATATCCTCCAGGTCGGGATACCAATCCGCCTGCTCATCGCACAGATAGTGTACGGGATGACCGCCGGCAAGGGTTGCGCACGCCGTCCAGAGCGGATAGTCGGGGCTGGGGATCAGAATCTCGTCGCCATTGTCGAGCAGCGCGTTCATCGAAAGCTGAATGAGCTCGGACACGCCGTTGCCCGTGTAGATATGCTCCATCTGAACGTTGGGCAGGCCCTTGATCTGCGAATACTGCATAATCGCCTTGCGCGCGGAGAACAGGCCACGCGAGTTGGAATAGCCTTCGCAGTCGGGCAGCTGCTGGCGCATGTCCTTGATGACCTCATCGGGCGTGCGGAAACCGAAGGGCGCCGGGTTACCGATATTGAGCTTGAGGATGCGCTCGCCCTCGTCCTCCATACGGGCGGCCTCGTCGACGACGGGACCGCGCACGTCATACAGGACGTTATCGAGCTTGGTGGACTTAGAAAAAGTACGCATGGTGGTGCTCCTTGCAATTTGAGCTGAGGGATGGGGTTCGGGCTTGGAATCGTTGCGGGGTGATGATGCCTCGCCTTGATCGGCGTCGCCGGCAAGCAGCCAGGTAACATCGACCTCCAAAATACGGGCGAGCAGCTCAGCCACATCGCGCCGCGGGGTCGTCTTGCCGCTCACATATTGGCTCATCTGACTCTTGCCGAGTTTTTTGCCGAGCATCTCCGATGCGCGGATCACGTCCGACTGGCGAACGTCGCGATCGGACATAGTCTGTCGCAGGCGATCGCTAAACGTCTCTTGGGCCACTAGAACCTCCTTGCTGGCAAAGTTCAATTTATAGAATACGAATTGAACCAAGGTTCAATTTAGGCAGCAGTATAACGCGGCACCTCATTCGAAAGTTCAATTTCATAAGAAAATGCACCGGACTCTGAGATTTGCCCAAAGTGGGCAATGACGCGCACACGTTTAGAGGTATTCGAGGAAACGGGCGGCGGCAAGCGAAACATCGGCCGTTCGATATATCGCATTGATCTTCCGATGAGGATGTCCCTCGAGCGGACGCACGGCAACATCGAACTGACAGCGACGCAAGATGAGCGCGGGAAGAATGCTAACGCCCAGGCCGTCCTCGACCATAGCCATAATCGCATAGTCATCCCAAGTCGACAGCTTAGAGCGCACCGCCAGGCCCGCGCGGCGAAACAGCGGCGTAATCTCGTCGTCGCTACCGCGTTCCAGCAGGATAAACTGCTCGTTGGCCAAATCGGCAAGGGAAACGACCTCCGCGGTGGCAAGCGAGGAGTCCGCTGGCACCACGGCCATCAGCTCGTCTTGCACCAACGGTCGCGACGCCATGCCGGCGCCGCGTGGCTCGCGCGGAATAAAGCCCAGGTCGCAGCGACCTTCCGCCACCCATTGTTCAATCTCTGAGTAATCGCCCATCAGCAACTCATAATCGACGTCCGGATGATCGGCGCGAAAGCGCGCGATCACCGGCGGCAGTACATGAGTCGCCACACTCGAAAACGTACCGATACAGATCTTGCCGCGCATGAGCCCTCGCATCTCGTCCACGCGTCGCTGCAAGCGGCCAAACTCTTCGCATAACGCCTCGACTGCCGGCATGACCTGCCGCCCGTCGGCAGAAAGCACCACGCCCTCGCGGCTGCGATCAAGCACCTTAAAACCCCAGTCTGCCTCAAGGTCGCCCACCATGCGGCTCACGCCCGACTGCGAATAGCTCAGCCGCTCTGCAGCACGCGTAAAGCTGCCGGCACGCACCGTCTCGAGCAGCACTTGCATCTTTTGGATATTGGTCTCCACGGCACGTCCCCACCCTTGTATGAGTTTTTGTCATGTTTTCCATGCATTATATTCGCTTTTCTTCTAAAGCCAGTTCACCCATAGTGAACATGCTCGGATATAGAGGAGATGGAAGCGCATGAACAACGGACTGTTTACGTACTTAGCAGCATTGCTATTGTTTGGCTCCAACGGCATCATCGCCGCTGCCATCGCGCTGCCGAGCTCCGATATCGTGCTGCTACGCACTTTTCTGGGAGCCCTCTCGCTTGTAACCATCCTCGCCACTACCCAACACCATAAGTTGCAGGCGCCATCTCGTCCCCGCGAAGCCGCGGCCCTCCTCCTCTCGGGAGCTGCGCTGGGCGCCAGCTGGATTTTTCTGTTCCGCGCCTACCAGACGATCGGCGTCGGCGTATCCTCGCTGCTGTACTACTGCGGCCCCATCATTGTCATGGCGCTCTCCCCGCTCATCTTTGGCGAAAAGCTGACCGGCGGCAAAATCGCCGGCTTTGTCGCCGTCGCCTGCGGTGCTTTTCTCATTGCAGCACAAGGTCTAGGCGGCAATATGCCCATTGCGGGCATCGTCTGTGGAATCGCCTCGGCCTTCTGCTATGCATTGATGGTCATCGCTAGCAAGGGTGCGCCGCACATCGAGGGCCTCGAGAACTCCACGCTCCAGGTGTGCGCCGCCTTTGTGACCGCACTGGTCCTCACGCTCATCACGCAGGGCGCTCCCTCATTCCTGTCCGCCGGTATCGCCGCCAGTATTGATTGGCGCGCCGTCGCTATGCTCGGCGTCGTCAACACCGGCATCGGTTGCCTGCTCTACTTTAGCGCCGTCGCCAAGCTGCCCGTCCAGACCGTCGCTGTCGTCGGCTACCTCGAGCCGCTTTCGGCGGTCGTGTTCTCGGCCGCCCTTTTGGGTGAAGCCATAACACCGGTCCGCCTGATGGGCGCCGCGCTTATCATCGGCGGCGCGATTTTTTGCGAACTCGCCGGCAAACGCGCAAACGCCAAGGCTGGCATCGCCCAGTCAGCACGTGCTTAAAAGCCCTGCTTTGAAATGCTACCTGCATAGATAAATAATCCCCAGCTGAGGATTATTGTCTAAAATAACCCGATGTGCCAAACTGCTCTTGTATGTATAAAGACGGCATAAAGTTTTTTGTCCTAGACAGATAACCGGATGTCTAAGGGAGTCCTCGTGGCACACAACAAACTGGAGGCAAACCTCCAAGACCAGCGCGGGCAAGGCGGGCACGGAGCCATCCCCCTCTCCGCTGGCATGCTGCTCGTAACGCTCGGCGTCGTCTATGGCGACATCGGCACGAGCCCCATGTACACCATGAAATCAATCGTCGCCAACAACGGCGGCATCGGTACCGTCAGCGAGGACATGATCCTGGGCGCGCTTTCGCTCGTCATCTGGACCATGACGCTCGTGACCACGGTCAAGTACGTGGTAATCGCCATGAAGGCCGACAACCACAACGAAGGCGGCATCTTCGCCCTGTTCAGTCTCGTGCGCAAGGTGGCGCCATGGCTGATTCTCCCCGCCATGATCGGCGGCGCGGCGCTGCTCGCTGACGGCATCCTCACCCCCGCCGTCACGGTTACCACGGCCATCGAGGGCTTGCGCACTATCGAGTGGGGCCATGCGCTTTTGGGTGACGGCCAGACCAACGTAATCATCATCACCATCATCATTATCTGCGGCCTGTTTGCCATGCAGCGCGCCGGCACCTCGTCAATCGGCAAGCTGTTCGGCCCGCTTATGACGCTGTGGTTCCTGTTCTTGGCTGGCGCCGGCCTGTTCAACATGCTCGGCAACCTGTCCATCCTGCGCGCGCTCAACCCCATCCGCGGCATCATGTTCCTGTTCTCGCCCATCAACCACTCGGGCATCATGGTGCTCGGCTTTGTCTTCCTGTCGACGACCGGCGCCGAGGCCCTCTACTCGGACATGGGCCACGTTGGCAAGGCCAACATCCATGCATCCTGGCCGTTTGTTAAGGCGGCCCTTATCCTCAACTATCTGGGTCAGGGAGCTTGGCTGCTCGCCAATAACTCCAACCCCCAGATGCTCGCGATGGATATCGTCAACCCGTTTTATATGATGCTTCCCGAGCCCCTGCGCCCCTTTGCCATCGTGCTTTCGGCCGTAGCGGCCATCATCGCCTCGCAGGCGCTCATCACCGGCTCGTTCTCGCTGGTATCCGAGGCCACGCGTCTCAACCTTATGCCGCATCTGCGCATCCACTACCCCAGCGACACCAAGGGCCAGCTCTATATTCCGCTCGTCAACAACATCATGTGGGTCGGCTGCATCTTCATCGTGCTGCTGTTCCAAAACTCCGAGCGCATGGAGAGCGCCTACGGCCTCGCCATTACCGTGACCGTGCTCATGACCACGACGCTTTTGACGAGCTATATCGCCGGCATCCTCAAGCACAGGCTGGGTGCCTGCGTCTTCGCCCTGCTCTTCGGTGCCATTGAGCTGTGCTTCTTTGCCTCGTGCCTCACCATGTTCTTTGACGGCGGCTATGTGATGATCTTCCTGGCCGCACTGCTGTTTGGCCTTATGTACGTGTGGCGTCGTGGCACCGCCATCGAGCGCACGCAAACGATCCTGCTGCCCGTCTCCAAATACATCGATCAGCTCAACCGCCTGCGCAACGACGAGACCTACCCCGTGCTCGCCGACAATCTGGTGTTCCTCACCAACAGCCCCGATCCGCTCACGCTCGACCGCGACGTGCTCTATTCCATCCTGGACAAGCACCCCAAGCGCGCCAAGGCATACTGGTTCATTAACGTGCACGTTACCGACGAACCCTATACGCACGAGTATTCCGTCGAGACCTTTGGCACAGACTTCCTCTTCCGCGTTCGCCTGGACCTGGGCTTTAAGGTCAACCAGCGCGTCAACGCCTATCTGCGTCAGATCGTCGGCGACTTGATGGCATCGGGCGAGCTGCCGCCGCAACATCACACCTACTCCATCTACGAGACACGCGGCAACGTGGGTGACTTCCGCTTTTGCATGCTGCGCAAGATGCTTGCCCCCGAAACGGACATCAACCGCAATGACCACCGCGTGATGGCTATCAAGTACGCCGTCCGCCGCGCCTGCGGAAGCCCGGCACGCTGGTATGGTCTTGAGAACTCGGCCATCATCATCGAGTACGTGCCGCTGTTTGCCCGCATGCGCCCGGCCGTTAAGCTCGTGCGCACCCAGGTGCCGCTCGAGGTTCAGATCGAAGAGGCCGAGGAAATGGAAGTCGACATCTTCTCGGACGACTTGGTCAACGGCAACGAGGCCGGTAGGGACATGAACGTCGATCCCACCGAGCTGCTCGAGAGCGTCGCCGATACGCCCGAACAGCAACAGCTCGACGGCCTCGAGAACGAACAACTCAACGACGCCAACTTCTAGCGACGCCATAAATCAACGACAGCGGCCCTGCGCCTCACGATCTGCCAGGGCCGCTTTTGTCTACGTTTTTGGCCAGGTAAAACACCTTTGAGGCTTTACCTGGGCGTAATCGTAGACTGCTATTCGGCATTTCCGGGGCTAGACAACCGCCTGGCCCCAATCGGTCATATAACCCTAGCCCACATTGAAATGCCATCGAAAAAGAAGCAGGCTATAGAGACTGGTCTCTCACCCACTCGATGAGTTCGGGGATCGCATAAGCGTATTGCCAGGTAAAGTTATGAGTGTTTCCACCCTGGACCGTCTTGTCGGTGCTATCGAGAGTTCCCTTCTCTACATGAAGGAAAACGACATGCGCCCCATCGGTCACCGCTTGTTTACAGGCCGAGGAGCAGACATCCGAGAGCTCGACCATAAGCTCATCGAGCGTCTTCTGGCTGCTAGCCGCCTTGGCTCCTTCCTGGTTACCCGAAGGGTTTTTCTCTCCCGTTGCGTCGTAATCAATCCACAGGCCACTCGTATGTCCTTCGCCGTCATAGTTATAGGCGCAATTCAGCTGCTTCTCAACATAAGGAATTCCGATACTCGCGACACCCTTCTCGGGATCCGTCATACCGCCATAGGAATTGGAATCGTCTTCAGAAACGAATATCACCATGGGCGTCTTGGCAATCGGAGTCATGTTGCCTTGCCCGGCAACGAGCATAAGCGCTGCAAAGGAATTGTCATCGGGATGCTTGGAGGCATATTCGATGAGGGCCATGCACCCGGCAGATTCGCCCGTCCCGTAAATGCGATCCGGATCGATTGAGTAACCCTGGTCGATCAGGTCCTCGATTACATGCAGGCAAGTCTCGATATCGCAACAAGTTCCAGCGATCGTCAGCACAAATTGTGACCCATCAGCCCAGGCAAGGGCTCCCAGACCTTGACGAAGATTCACCCTCACATCGCAGGTGGTTACCCCCGCATCCGGCAGGAAGAGCGTGATGGGGTATTTCTTTGCCTTGTCGTAGTCGTCAGGCTGTGCCAAGGCAAACGAAGCATGGAATCCAGTTTTGGGGTCATCGTAGGTCCCTGCAACAAACTTGTCTGCCTCGGAGTTGAGAACAGTCGAAGCCACGAGATATCGGGAGGATGTCTCGTCGCCTGTAAGCTTTTTACCTGCAGAATCCTTGAGATCCTTTATTTGGGCGATTTTGACGCAACCGCTATCAAGGGATACGGGACCGTTTGAGCCTACGCACCCACGCGTCATCTGAAACATCAACGTCTGTGCGCCCGCATCTGCTGGATCGAGCTCGACGATGACGTACGTTCCCTTGCTTTTGCCCCCTTCATCACTCAGCTCGGCTTTGTCGTTTACATAGGCAGTGACAATCGAGCGTCCCAAAACCGAGAAAGATCCCAGCCCCTTTTCCTGAGCCTGTTGACCGATGCCGCCATGTCCGGGATCAACCGAAGACGCATCGACATCCACGTCGTATTCAATCGCCACGCCGACAATCTTCTCTCCGATTGCATATGTTTTCGCAAGTGCAGAAACAGAGATAACGTGCTCGTAGTATTCGCTAACGTCGCTATCCGTGCCACCCAATTTGCCGTCGCTATCAACCTTCAGTGCATCATCCTTGCCGGCAGCCACGCTTCCCGCGCCGCTTTCGCTTCCAGACGCGCAGCCAACAAGCATAGAGGCGGTGCCCGCCAGCATTGTAGCCCCACCGGCCGTTAAAAAGCTTCGCCGACTCATTTCGAAAGCCATTTTTATTGCCCCGTTCCCCAGCCCGCTTCTGACTGGATTTTCAGCATTTCTAATCAGAAATTAACGAAACGGAGTCCGTGCCTTCGAAGCGCCAAAACAGGGAATCCGTTGATGCCAGATGCCCGGCGCGCCGCTCGGAAGTAAAACTAAAGGAATTTTATATAATCTAAATGAGCCAATCGATTCGCTTTTGAACGGCTATTATTCCAAAGATGAATTGAAACTACCGTTTGTTTAATATATTTTGACAAAGTCATCGGCATCATGTTTGCCTTCAACTTCTGATCTACCAAGCGGCCCTGCGCCTCACGAGAGACGCAGGGCCGCTTTGCATTGCAGTAAAGCTAACGGCTACGAACGGCGCGGCTCGGGAACCACGAGCCTATCGGGGCTCGCGCCCTCGGCATCCATCAGGCTCACGTAGCGAATCGACGGATCCCCATACATCGCGTAGTAATAATTGCCCGTGCGTGCGCTAAAGCATCCGGTGTAGATAGTCTTCTCGAACTTGCCATCGCCCATCCTGGACGCTCCCTCGATCATCACCACGCCCTCGAGCGAGCGGAACATGCGAACGACGTTTTCGGTCTCGCTCTCCTTTTGCGGGTAATTGGCATTGAGGTACGCCGCCTTTACAAAACGGCTCGGCGAATAGCAGTCACCCGGAATACCGCGCATGCCGGCACCCGCGCCATAGGGCTTGAGCTCGGCGCCACGCCATGTCGCCGTCTGCGGAAAATCGCTTGTGGCCGTGATATAGGTGCGCAGGTTTTCCATGTGCCACGGGAAGGTGGGCTGATTGGCAAGGGTATCGACCGGATCGTCGTATACATGCAGGCCGTCAGCCATCATCTCGACCACGATGCTGCGCTGGCTGTCGCCGATAATCCAATGGAGCAGCGACACGCCCAGCCCCTCTCCGGCAGATTTAGCGACAATCACCGTGTCGCGCAGCGCGTCCTCGACCTCATCGACCGTCGAGAACGTCGCTGCCACCCACAGGGGAAACTCATAGGCCGCGATATTGTTCTTGCCGTCGACAGGGCCCTCGGCATACTCGGCATAACCCGGGAAATTGAGACCCGCCACGGCGAGGCCCGCATCGTTGCCGCAGTCGAAAAACATGGGATAGTTCTTGTAATCGATGCACATACCGATCACCGCGTGTGCCGCTGTCGCGTCGTCGATAAACGAATACGGAATGTGGAACCCGCGCGGCATCACGCGAACCTGTTGGCCGTAGTCAAAGCTCCAGTCGAGATTGCGGCCCAGATACATGTGGCCAGAATTATCGGTAAATCGAATACTCGTACACATAGCGCCTCCTAGCTTTACGTTCTTGCTAATTTCATTGTCTCCAAACAAAAAGGCGCTAAACACAAAAGCCCGGACATGACAACAATGTCATGCCCGGACTTACACAAGCAAGATAAACTCAACCAATTCAACCCCGCAGGTCGTCTAAGGGGTCAAAGTGCCGCAGATTGCCACGAAAGAGGAGCGAAGCGTACTTAAGGTACGCGAGCGACGATTGAGCGGCAAGGTGCGGTGCTTTGATCCCCTTAGACCAACTTGCCGAGACAGTGGTCGATCATATGCTGGATCATTTGTGCCTCAAAGCCCGCGTAGTCGCGGCGGCACTCCTTCATCTTGCCGTCGACGATCTGATCAAAGGCGACCTTGCACTTGATATAGCGCGTGGACTTGGTGACCTCCTCGTGCGTCAGGCAGCTCTCCTCCATCTTGCTGGCGCCCAAGCCAAACACCAGACGGGGGTTATAGAGCACGTGGGGCTCGCCGGCGTCGTCCAGATAGACGCAGACCTTCTTGGTAACGCCAATCTGGTTGGCGGCCAAGCAGCCGGCATCATCGAGCGACTTGATAGTATCAATCAGATCCTGAGCGACCGACTCGTCCTCGACAGTCGCAACCTCGCAACGCTGAGACAGGATAGCCTCGTCGCGGCAGAGCTCTTTAATCATACGTTCCTCCATAGGGGTCGTTGTAACCGCTTAAGTATACGGTACCTACACAATTTCATGCGAAAGATACCGCCCGTCCGTTACAAACCGCCGAACATCAACATGCGAGGAACACCAACTTCACAAAGGCGATATAGTGGGTGAGTTCGTGTCAATCGGCCTAAACTCGGGGCCGAACAAGGAAAGGGTATGCATGGACGAACTGTTTCACGTCAGCGAGCGCAAGTCCACAATCGGGACCGAACTTCGCGCTGGACTGACAACATTCCTGGCGATGGCCTACATCATCGCCGTCAACCCCGCGGTGCTCTCGGGCGCTGGCATCGATGCGGGAGCGCTCGCCTGCGCCACCTGCCTGGGCGCCGGCATCATGACCATCTGCATGGGCATCTTCGCCAACCGCCCGCTCGCCTGCGCGTCGGGCTTAGGCGTCAACGCGATGATCGCTGGAATCGCCACCACCGTCTGCGGCGGTGACTGGCACGTGGCCATGAGCGTCATCTTCCTTGAGGGCGTCGTCATCTTGCTGCTCGTGCTTTGTGGCCTGCGCGAGGCCATCATGGACGCCATCCCGGTTGTCCTGCGTCACGCCATCTCGGTGGGTCTGGGCCTGTTCATCGCCATGATTGGCCTGTGTGATGCCGGCATTATCACCGCTGGCGCCGGTACACTCGTCGGTCTGGGCGACATCACCTCCCCCACCTTCATTGTCGGCATCATCTCCATCCTGGTGACAGTCGCCCTCGCCTGCCGCAACGTCCCCGGCTCGCTGCTCATCGGCATCGTCGTCGCCGTCATCGCCGGTATCCCCCTAGGTGTGACCCAGGCTCCGACCGGTATCATCGCCCCGCTCGACTTCTCGAGCATCGGTGGCCCCATCGCCGACGCCGGCGGCGTGCCCGCCATCGTCAAGGTCCTTACCGACCCCGCGCTCCTCGTCATCTCGTTCTCGCTGCTCATGAGTGACTTCTTCGACACCATGGGCACCGCGATGGCCGTGGCCAAGCAGGGCGAGTTCCTCACCGACGACGGCAACGTCGAGAATATCAAGGAGATCCTGATCGTCGACTCCGCCGCCGCTGCTGTGGGCGGTTTTATGGGCGTCTCCTCCATCACCACCTTCGTCGAGTCCACCTCTGGCGCTGCCGACGGTGGCCGCACGGGCCTCACCTCCGTCACCACCGGCGTGCTGTTCATTCTCGCCGCGTTCTTCTCCCCCATCGTCACCATCGTTTCCAGCGCCGCCACCTGCGGTGCTCTGGTCTACGTCGGCTACCTCATGATGAGCGAAGCCTCCGAGATCGACTGGTCCGACGTGTCGCAGGGTTTCCCGGCGTTCATGATCGTCGCCGGCGTGCCCTTCACCTACTCCATCTCTGCCGGCATTGGCCTGGGCTTTATCGCCTACGTGATCGTCGCGCTCTTTAAGGGCGAGGCCTCCAAGATCAAGCCGCTCATGTGGATCGCAGCCCTTGCCTTCCTCGTCTACTTCTTCGTGGCGTAACGGCATAGTCTGCTAAAGCAAAACAACAAGGCGCGGAATCGCATCGAGCGGCTCCGCGCCTTTCTTTTAGCGTCTGCCCCCGTGCCAGCGTGCGACAATTGAGGCTGTCAATATCACAACACCGAGAGAAGCCTGCCTTGGAAGCGCATCATAAGCAGATAACCGTTTATTCAGAGTGTGTGGAAGGCGCGCCCGTCATCTACCTCCCCGTGGTTATGGGCGACGGTAGTGAAGTCTACGAGCGCTGCCGAGAGCTCGACTGCCCGCCATTCACCCTTGTCGCCATTGGAGGGCTCGATTGGAATCGCGAGCTGAGCCCCTGGGAATGTGAGGGAACTATACGAGATGCCGAGCCCTTTGGCGGACAGGCTGCTGGTTTTCTTGACGAGTTGTTGAAGCAGATAATCCCCCAGGCCGAATCATCACTTCCCTGCCCGCCCACCTGGCGCGGCATTGCCGGCTACTCGTTGGCGGGTCTTTTTTCACTGTGGGCACTTTGGCAAACAGATGTCTTTGAGCGCTCGGCAAGTGCATCGGGGTCGCTGTGGTTCCCCGGCTTTATCGACTACGCGCGTGAGCGCACGATGACAGCCACGCCCGACGCCGCTTATCTGTCGCTCGGTAAAAAGGAAACCAAGACGCCCAACCGCATGATGCGGCACGTACTCGACGACACGCGCGCGATGGAAGAGCTGTTTATAGAGCGTGACATTCCAACAACGCTGGAGCTCAACCCCGGCAATCACTTTGCCCAAACTGACCTGCGCATGGCGCGCGGCATCCACTGGATACTGACGCATTAAAAATGGCGTCCACGCGTACATACGCATGGACGCCATTTTTAATTTGGCTGAACGCAGCTGCTATTCAGCAGTCTCCTCAAGCTCGGAAGTATCGAACTCAAAGTCATTACCGGGCAGGATGGCGTTGAGCACAATGCCCACCAGCGAGCCCACGGCAAGGCCCGAAAGCGAAATCGTCACGCCGCCCAGCTCCAGCACGATGGCACCGGCGGTACTGTAGGCAATGCCGAGCGAAAGCACGAGCACCAGAGCCGCCACCAGCACGTTGCGGTTGTTCTGGAAATCAACCTGATTCTCGATGAGGTTACGCACGCCAACGGCGCTGATCATGCCGTAGAGCACGAGTGACACACCGCCGATAACGCACGCCGGCATAGCAGCGATCACAGCAGCAAACTTGGGGCAGAACGAAAGCACGATGGCACAGCAGGCGGCAATGCGAATCACGCGCGGGTCGAACACACGCGTAAGCGCAAGCACGCCGGTGTTCTCGCCATACGTGGTGTTGGCCGGAGCGCCAAAGAGCGACGCCAAGATGGTCGCCAGGCCATCGCCGAGCAGGGTACGGTGCAGACCGGGATCGGCAATGTAATTGCGTTCGCAGGTAGAGCCAATGGCGGAGATATCGCCAATGTGCTCAATCATGGTCGCAAAGGCCAGCGGCATGATGGTGATGATGGCCGTCGTGGCAAGACCGCTATCGAACTGCGGGCCAAAGAGCGCAAACACGGTGTTGTCCCACACGATGGGCAGACCGACCCACGGAGCGGCGGCAACGCCCGAAAAATCGACCTCACCCAACGCAGCCGCAACGGCATAGCTCACCACAACGCCCAGCAAAATCGGCACGATCTTGACCATGCCGCGGCCCCAAATATTGCAGATGACGATGACGGCCACAGCGACAGCGGCGACAAGCCAGTTGGTCTGGCAGTTGGCAATGGCAGAGCTCGCTAGGATCAGGCCGATGGAAATGACGATGGGGCCGGTCACCACCGGCGGGAAGAAACGCATAACGCGCTTGGCGCCAAAGGCACGGAACAGGGCCGCCAGCACCGGATAGAGCAGGCCGGCACAAGCTACGCCCAGGCAGGCGTAGGGCAAAAGCTCGGTCTCGCCGTTGGGCGCGATTGCGGCATAACCGGCAATAAAGGCAAACGATGAGCCCAAAAATGCCGGCACCTTACCGCGCGACAGGAAGTGGAACAGCAGCGTGCCGATGCCGGCGAACAGAAGCGTCGCCGAAACGGAAAGGCCGGTGAGCACGGGCACGAGCACCGTGGCTCCGAACATCGCAAACATGTGTTGCAAACCCAACACGAACATGCGCGGGCGGCCGAGCGACGATGCATCGTAGATGGCATCGGTGACGGCGGGCGTCGAGGATTGGGACATGGAAGTCCTTTCATGATGGAAGGGCGATCAGGCATATCGGATAACCTGCCCGAACAATACGATCCGAACCATTGTACGTGATACGCCATGTCTCGCACGCGCCGTCACCTGCAAACGGTAGCGTTACTTCCAAACGCGCTCGGAAATGCGCTTGACCAGCGCGATCTTTGCCCACTGTTCGTCCTCGGTCAGTTTGTTGCCAATCTCACAGCTGGCAAAGCCGCACTGGGGCGACAGGTACAGGTTCTCGAGCGGCACATACTTTGCGGCCTCGTGGATACGTTCGACGATAACGTCCTCGTCCTCAAGCTCAGCCGCCTTTGTAGTGATCAGTCCCAGCGCCACCTTCTTGCCGGGGGCAACGTACTTGAGCGGCTCAAAACCACCGGCGCGGGGCGTGTCGAACTCCAGATAGAACGCATCGACGTTCTCATGTGCGAACAGGTACGGCGCGATGGGGTCGTAGCCGCCCTCAAAAGCATAGGTGGAGTGATAGTTGCCGCGGCACACGTGCGTGTTGATAACCAGATCGTCGGGCTTGCCCGCGATGGCAGCATTGTTGAGCCCCACGCCCAGCTCGCTCACCTTTTGCAGGTCAACCGGACTCATGCCGGTCTTGGACACAAAGTCGGTATCGCAATAGATGCCCCAGGTGCAGTCATCAAATTGGATGTTGCGGCAGCCCGCGGCATACAGGTCGGCAATCACGGTGCGGTATGCTGCGGCAATGGCATCGGCGAGCTCTTCGTCGGTCTTATAAACGGCACGCAGGCTCTCCTGCTGGCCATCACAGCGGTCGAGTGTGACTTCGGAGAACGTCTGGATCGGCGCCGGAATGGTCTGGCGCGCGATCTGGCCCTCACCCTCGAGCGACTTGACAAATTTGAAGTGCTCGACGAACGGATGGTTCTCGCCGCTAATGGGACCGGTTACCACGGCGGTGTCGGCGGTAGTCTCCTCATCGTGAAACATGTAGCCCGTGCGCGAGGCGCGGCGCTCAATGCCGTTGAGTCCCCACATAAAATCGAGGTGCCAGTAGCTGCGGCGGAACTCGCCATCGGTAATCACCTGCAGGCCGGCAGCCTTCTGCTTGGCCACTAAGTCGCGGATGGCCTCGTCCTCGACGGCCTTAAGGCCTGAAGCGTCGAGTTTACCCGCGACATAGGCGGCACGGGCATCCTTTACAGCCTGCGGACGAAGAAAACTGCCGACGATATCGGCGCGAAACGGCGCGTTCGGTTGAATCGAAGTGCTCATAGATATCTCCCTTTGCATTGGTTGCTTTACTGGGACAGAGTATGAGCGCTCATATGGTCATCGTAAAATATACGTTTATAACAGTTTGATATAGATGCTTCCTATATCAGTCTGGACTGTCATAAAGAGACTTGAACCGTGCGGAGCACAGCAGCCTAGATATGCTGACGAATCGCGTCGATATAGGCCCGACCGTAGCGCGTGAGCGTCGTGTTCTTGCGCGTGATGATGCCAATCTCCATGTACTCGTCCACGTCGAGCGGAATCGAGATAATGCCGGGGCCGTTGAGCTCGTGGCTGATCACGCCCGAGCATACCGTGTAGCCGTTGAGGCCCATGGCCAAATTGAACAACGTCGCACGGTCGCGCACGCGGATATTTTTGCGACGCTCGAACGTCGAGGTCAGCTCCTCGGAATAGTAAAACGAGTTGTAGCTGCCCTGCTCGTAGGACAGGAACGGGTAGTCTTCCAGATCCTCGAGCGTCACGCTGGAGCGGCCCGCCAGCGGATGGTCGGCGCAGACGAAGACATGCGGCGTGGCGCAGAAGAGCCCTTCGAACACGAGCTCGTTGGCGGCAAGCATGCGCTCGATGACCTCGCGATTGTGCTCCGACAGATACAGGATGCCGAGCTCGCTTTTCATATGCGCGACATCCTCGATAATCTCGTGGGTCTGCTCCTCGCGCAGGGTAAAGTCGTAGCGCGCGGCATCGAACTCGCGGATCACATCGACAAACGCATTAACGGCAAAGGAATAATGCTGGCAGCTCACACTAAAGTGCGGCACCTGCTCGGACGTACCTTTGTACTTGCCCTCGAGCAGGTCGGCCTGGTCGAGCACCTGGCGCGCGTACCCCAAGAAGGTCTCGCCTTCCTCGGACACAATGACACCCTTGTTGGTGCGCTCAAAGATATGCACACCCATCTCGTTTTCGAGATCGCGGATCGACGCGGTAATCGAAGGCTGCGACACAAAGAGCCGGCGCGAGGCCTCGGTGATGCTGCCGCATTCGGCAACTTTGACGACATATCTGAGTTGCTGGAGCTTCATGGCTTTCTCCCTAGACGTTTGTGACGTCGAAACCCGCCGTGTCCATTTGGCTCATAAACGATGGCATCTCCCCCGTCGCGGCGCAGGCGGCAATTTGATGCAGAGCCCCGGCAACCGCATCATCTGCCGCAGCGCCGATATGCCAGCGTGCGGCAGCCGTGACGGCCTCGTTGGCATTGGCGACTGCAACGGAGTTGGGAACGGCATCGATCATGGGCAAATCGTTATCGGAATCGCCGAATACGGCCACCTCGTCGGGCATCAGGCCCAAAGCACGCGCCAGCTCCAGCGCAGCGCAGCCCTTGTCCCAGCCGGTCGGAAGAACGTCGAACAGGCGCACGCGGTTGTTGGGAAACACGAGCGAGAGCTCCGGCACCTCAGCGGCAACACGCTCGCGCAGCTCGGCGAGCTCCTCGCGCGAACGGGCACTCCAGATATTCGCCTTGTATACCGGGGCATCGTCAACGACAGGACGACAGGGAGCCTCTTCGCCCTTGAGCCACGCGTTGCCGCCTGACTTCATGGCGCGACGCACACGCTCGGGATCGCTTGTCACGCAATAGGCATCGTTATTCCAAAAGTCATCACCCAGACGGTAGACCTTCAAATACGTATCGTCGGTCTCCTGTTCAAAATAATCGGCTAAGCGCATAAGGACATCGTTATCGATTGCGCGCGAAGCGACTACTTCGCCGTCGACAAACATCACCTGGCCGTTACAGAACGCACCGGTCGAATAACACTCGGAACGGTTTTTGAACATCCAGCCCATCGCGGACGGCTGACGACCCGAAACCGGCCCAAAGTGCAAACCCGCCGCCTGCATGGCATGAATACCCTCAATGGCGTAGTCGCTGGCGCCGTCATGCCCGGCTGGAATCAGTGTATCGTCCATATCGGTCAGCACAAGTTTGATCATAAGGTCCCCTCGGTCATTCTTAATCCCATCTATTGTACCGACCTGCCAAAAAGGGACAGGTTTATTTCGGCAGGTTTCATCTGGGAAAACGCAAAGTCCCAGTTGTTACCTGCCAAAATAAACCTGTCCCTTTTTGGCAGGTGCGCTAGTATAGGGAACAACAGATTCGATGCGGGAGTGCCGGCGGTGCAAACCACAAGGCTGAGAGGGCATGGGCCCAATCCTTTGAACCTGTCAGTTAATGCTGGCGTAGGGAGCATGCCGCCTTTACAGGGGCGCTGTCTATGCACAGCGCCCCTTTTCTATGCCAAGGAGGCATGTGCAGTGATTGATTCGGAACAGCTTAAGCAACATATGGTCAAGGCCGTGGATGAGATTCGCGCTACCAATCCGATGGCCGGCTCCATCACCAACACGGTGACGATCGACTTTGTCGCCAACGCGCAGCTCGCCGTGGGCGGATCGGCCGCCATGGTCTATTTGCCCGACGAGGGCGAGGCGCTCGTTGCCGGCGGCGGCGCCATCTATCTCAACATGGGAACGCTCTTCCCCATTTACGAGCAAACGATTCCCCGCGCGGCCAAGGCGGCACACGACGCCGGCAAGCCCTGGGTGCTCGATCCGGTGGGCCTGGGTATCGGTAGCCTGCGCACCCAGCTGGTAAACGAACTCAAGCAGTACAAGCCCGCCATCGTGCGTGGCAACGCCTCCGAGATCATCGCACTCGCCGGCCTGTGGGGTCTTGAGGGCGAGGCGGCCGATCTGAGCCGCGTGCGCGGTGTCGATACCACCGACACGGTCGACGCCGCCCGCGACGCCGCCGTGGCGCTCGCCCGCTACACCGGCGGCGCCGTAGTGGTCTCGGGCGAAGTCGACCTGATTACCGACGGCACGACCGTGGCCAAGTCCCACGGCGGCAGCCCGCTCATGTCCAAGATCACCGGTTGCGGCTGCTCGCAGGGCGGCGTGCTAGCCGTGTACGCCTGTGCCGCCGACCCGTTTACGGCAGCCATCTGCGGCACCGCGGTCTACAACGTTGCCGGCACGCGTGCCGCCGCTGTCGCCGATGCCCCGGCAAGCTTTAAGGTCGCCTTTATCGATGAGCTCTACCGCGCGACCGCCCAAGATATCGCTGATAACCAACTCGAGCTCGAGGAGGCATAAGCCATGTCCGAGCCCGCAACTGCTGCTGGAATGAACACACTCGTCGCCGTGGCCATCGCCCCGTGCGGCACCGGCGATGAGCTGTCCGCCGAGGTCGCCGAGGTCGTGCGCATCATTCGCGAGAGTGGCCTTCCCAACCGCACCACCTCGATGTTCACCGAGATCGAGGGCGACTGGGACGAGGTCATGCAGGTCGTGCGCGACGCAACCTTTGTGTTGGCGAGCAAGGGCATCCGCACCGAAGTCGTGCTCAAAGCCGATATCCGGCCCGGATTTACCGACACCATGACCGGCAAGCTCGAGCGCATGGAAGCTCAGATCAAAAAGCAGGAGGAAACACGATGAGTATCCGCGACAACCTTGATATCTCGGCCTATCTGGTACTCGGCCCCGAAAACACGCTCGGGCGCCCCGTGGGCGATGTGGTGGCCCAGGCGCTCGACGCCGGCTTTACCTGCATCCAGGTGCGCTCCAAGGTGGCAAGCGCCCGCGAGATCATTGCGCTGACCGGCGACGCCGCGCAGGCAATCGCACAGGCTGGCAAGACCGGTCAGGTCGCTTTGCTGATTGACGACCGCCTGGACTGCGTACTCGCCGCGCGCGAGCAGGGCATTGCTGTCGACGGCGTGCACGTGGGTCAGAGCGACATTCCCGTCGAGGTCTGTCGCAAGCTGCTGGGGCCCAACGCCATCGTGGGTCTTTCCGCCCGTTGCGAGGAGATGCTCGAGTACGTCAAGACCGCCGACATGAGCCTAGTCGACTACCTGGGCATCGGCCCACTCCACGAGACCGAGACCAAGCGCGACTGCGGACGCGCGGCCGACGGCTCTATCATCACCAAGAGCTTTGAGGACCTGGCCGCACTCCACGCGGCAAGCCCCGTGCCCATCGTGGTGGGCGGCGGTGTCAAGACGGCCGACCTGCCGCAGCTTAAGGCCACCGGCGTCGATGGCTTCTTTGTGGTGAGTGCCGTCTGCAGCGCCGATGACCCCTACGCCGCGGCCAAGGAGCTTGTCGACACCTGGCAGCAGGCGTAAGTCTAGGCCGAGCAGCTGATTCGCAGCCTCATATCTTCAGCAATGGAAAGCGCATCCCAGTTTGGACCTCCATTCCGGGATGCGCTTTCCGCCGAGATGGCGGCAGCAGCCTCTACCCTGCCAGATATGCCTCCAGTGCCGGCAAGGTCGCCTCCGCATCGCGGCGACCAATCTGGTAGATGCGCTCAAGTTCATCGGGCTCGCGACACAGCGACGGCACCTTCACCGATTCGCTCGGACGCACCACAAAGATCTCGCCGGCAGCCTCGCGACGTGCCAGGTCATCGAGCGTGGCATTGTAGACCTCATGCCGGTGCTCAAGCGCTGCGACAAACTCCGGATAGTGACGGAACACGCGCCGCAGCATGGGCATCACGCTGTTGGGCTGCTTCACAAAGCCCGCCGGCTGCGTGAGTACCACGATATTGCGGTCATACCCCTGCGCAAACAGCCACGCGCTGGGAATAGAATCAGCCACGCCACCATCCAGATACTTATGCCCGTCAATAGCAACGGGACGCGTCGCCACGGGAATTGCCGACGACGCCCGAATCCACTCGATATCGCGCTCGTCGCCATACGGCAGATCGTGATAGACGGCCTTGCCCGTCTCGATATCGGTACACACGCACGTAAATCGCATGGGACAGGTGCGATACGCCTCCAAGTCGATAGGATCGCGCTCGATAGGCACCTCGTGATAAGCAAAGTCGGCATTGTACATATCGCCGGTTCGCAGCCAGCTGGTCACGCTCGCATAGCGCTTGTCGGCGCAATAGGCCTTGTTATAGCGAACGGCGCGGCCGATCTGGTGCGATTTAAAGTTGTAGCCAAACGCCGCGCCCGCCGAGACGCCCACCATATGGTCGCAGGTCAAACCGTGCTCCATCCAAACGTCGAGCACGCCCGCCGTATACATACCGCGGTAGCCACCTCCCTCGAGCGCCAGCCCCACCGTGCGCGTCATATTTGACTGTGCCATGCGACCATCTCCGTTCCTGCGTTTTAAAACGGGACAAGTATACCCGTCAACATATATCGTCCCAGTCGCATTTTTATTGAACATCGCATCGTCGCGCTACCGTTTGTCGAATAACAGCCGCCCACAGCATGTGCACCCATATATAATTGTGCACTATTGTTTACACTACTCAGCTGTTATCAACAGCGAACATTAGCCGGCAAATTAGCTCAACAACGCGGCAAGGCGGGGGCCTGGATACATGCAAAGCGCTGAGCAACGATGCATGTACACAACGAGCTCGCCCGACGCAATCCGCCCCGACCTCAGAAAGCCGCTTAGAACATGGATACTGTCAGCAATTACACCGAAACGCTCGAAAAGACCGTCCGTGACCTTCTCGAGCGGCAGGAGGATCTGATCAGGACTGCCTTTACCGACCAGCTTACTGGGCTTGGCAACCGTGGCGGCTTTGCCCGTTCCCTCGAGGAGCTCTGGGAGCAGGACGCCCCCGTTACCATGGCGTTCATCGATATCGACAATCTCAAGCACTGCAACGACGTCTTTGGGCATGACGAGGGCAACCGCTATATCTTGCAGGTAAGTCTCTATCTTAAGCTGTATATGAAGGTGGGCGAAGCGGCGTTTCGCATAGGCGGCGACGAGTTTGCCATCCTATCTACGATTGCAACCGAGGACGACCTCGCCGAACGTCTGAAACACTGCCGAACGGTTCTGCTCAAAAACAACGATTCCGAGATGCCCCACTCGTTTAGCTACGGAGTGTCGCATGCCGACCCCGCCCTGGGCGAAGCTTCCAATCGCATGACGCTCGATGCCGACCATCGCATGTACGACTACAAGCTACGTCACGCCATGCACCTCGATCGACGCAATATCACGCAAGTTCACGCCGACGACTTCGAAATAAGCGATCGAATTTTTGACGCCTTTTCGATGCTCAACGAGGGCCGTTATTTCTTTATCGAGAACTTGGACAAACATCGCACCCTTTGGTCACAAGGCGCCTTGCGCGATCTTGGCCTTCCCTCAGAGCACATAGACAACTGTCGCGATTACTGGAAAACGCGCGTCCATCCCGACGACCTTGAGGCTTGCATCAACGACATCGACCAAGTCTACAACGGCACCAAGCACCGTCGCGTCATGCAGTATCGTGTGCGCAACGCCGTCGGCGACTACGTCCTTTGCCGTGCTCGCGGGTTTCGTATCGACGGCGACGGAAATGTCCCCTCGCTCTATGTCGGCGAGCTCGTCAACCACTCACTTGCCGAAACCGTCGACGCCGCCACAGGCCTCGGAACGCAGCGCATGCTGGCCAACGCCATCGACGCCTGCCGCCGCGATCGTTGCAAGACAGGGCTTATAGCGGTGCGCGTTCGTGGCACGACAAAGCTCAACGAGCTCTACGGGGCCGAGCCTGTCGACAACATGCTTGCCGAATACGCTGGCCGCATGCTGTCGATCACCCGTGGTAGGAGCCGGGTCTACCGTTCACGAAGCGTCCAGTTCGTCGTGCTCAGCAACGACCTAGACCACGAGGCATTCGAGCAACTGACCCGCCACCTTAAAGAGGCCGTTTTCGCTCCTGTTCGAGTCGCAGGCGACACCATTACTCCCGTCTGCCTTGTCGTCCCGGCCTTTTACGAGCACTTAACCCATCAAGCGACCGCCGTTTTAGGCGAACTCGACCGTCGCCTTCGCACGGCCGGCGGGCTTGTTCCCAACGACAGCCTCCCCATACCCGAGGCGGAGCGCAAAAGCGCCATAGCCGAACGTATCGACTCGCTCACGGGCCTCTATCGACCCAGCGAGTTTATGCGGCGCGCCAACGCATTTCTCGAGGCAAGGCGCGACGGCACCTGGTGCATCGCCACGGTCGACATGGGCCACATGCGCCTGTTTAATGAATGGCACGGCCAGGCCGAGGGCGACCGCGTACTCGCCGATGTGGGCACGGTCCTCAAGGACATCGAGAATGCCGATATGGGCGTCGCAGGGTACTGGGGCCAAGATGACTTTTGTGTACTCATCCCCTTTAAGTACAACACCGTCCGTCAAATCTACAACCGCGTTCGTGAGGCAGTAGCCAGGCATGATGACGGCGTAGGTTTCTGGCCGTCCATGGGCGTTTACCCCATCGACTCCAATGAGAAGATCGCCATCGATGCGCAGGCAAAGGCCATGTTTACCAATCGACGCGCAAAAAACGACTTTAAGGAGCGCATTGCCATTTTCCGCCCCGCGGAGTACGAGCGCGAAGTCGCGTTCCACCGCACGCTGACCGAATTCCAGTACGCGCTGTCAAATGGTCGCATCACGTACTATCTTCAGCCCCAGGTCGATATGGAAACCGGCGAGATTATTGGCGCCGAAGCACTCACCCGCTGGATTGACAAGGACGGCTCTCTCATTTCGCCCGCAACGTTTATCCCCGCACTCGAGGAAAGCGGCTTTGTAGTGACGCTCGACAAGTACATTTGGCAGGGTGTCGCCATATGGCTTCGCGAGCGTCTCGATCGCGGTCTTCGCGTGGTTCCGGTCTCGCTTAATGTGTCGCGCGTGGATATCCTTGCCTGCGACGTTGCCGAACATATGGGGGCGCTCGCCGCCCAATACAACCTACCGCCCGAGCTCATGCGTATCGAGATCACCGAGACGGCTTATACGGGAGAATCCGAGGCCGTGGATAAGCTGACCGCAGATCTGCACACCCGCGGCTTCTCGACCTATATGGACGATTTTGGCACCGGTCAGTCCACGCTCGCGATGCTCAAGAACGTCAACGTCGACGTCATCAAGCTCGACCGCACCTTTGTGCCCACTGACCGCGATCAAGGCCGCAGCACGCAAATCATTTCATCGATGCTCGAAATGGCGCAGTCGCTCCATCTGCCCGTCGTGGTCGAAGGCGTCGAGACAAATGAGCAGGCGAACATGCTACGACAAATGGGCGCCCGCTACGCTCAGGGCTTCCTCTACTACCGCCCCATGCCGGCGAAGGATTTTGAGGCATTGCTCGATGGTGGCAATAACAACTGATACACTCGCGCGCAAAACGCCACCGTCGAAGGGGGCATTTGTCTCCATTAGCTAACTTATATCCCCAATTCAAACCGAATTGGCGATATGATACAAACCGTTGTTCCGCCCAAGGAGGTTATCCATCATGAACGAGTCATATCGCCTGGGCGAGCAATCGATTATTGCCTATCTTCAGCGACTTGCGAACGGCGTCTCGACCGCTGAACTCGATGTTGCCGCGCTGCCTGCTGGGCTACGCGCCGTTGGTGAGCAACTGCAAAAGACGCATGCCATCCTGCAACAAGAGCGCCAGCTGCTTGAGCGCAACGCCTATATCGATCCGCTCACCAACTTGGGCAACCGCAACGGATTCGACCGTCACGTCGAGCAACTCTGGCGCAAAGGCGACCCCTTCACCTGCGCCTATATTGACATCGACCATCTCAAGCATTGCAACGATAGGTTTGGCCACGCCGAAGGCAATCGCTATATTCTGAGCATCTGCCGCACGCTCTCCGAAACCATGGAGCACGATGAGATGCTGTTCCGTATCGGTGGAGACGAGTTTGTGCTCATCTCGCCCTCCGCAAACGAGATTGAACTCGAGCAGCGCTTGGAGCAGGTGCGTACCAGGCTGATCGAGGCGAGCTCAGGTGGCAAGGCACCCATGATCGGCAGCTTTAGCTTTGGCTGCTCGCGCGTCGATCCACTTGCTGGCGACACGCGTCGCCAGATGACGATGGATGCCGATCGCAAGATGTATCGCTATAAGCTTATGCATCGTGTGCAGCAACCGAAAGACGATGACGCGCCGCAACGCCCAATCGTCGACCAGCTTCCCTGCAACGACCGGGTGTTCCAAGCGATCTCCATGAGCTCCGAGACGCGCTATCCGTTTATCCTCAATCTCGATACGGGAGAATCGCAATGGTCGGTTAACGCCGTACGCGATTTTGACCTGCCCTCCCAGCACCCTTTTAACTCACTCGACATGTGGCTCGCCCGCGTTCATCCCGAGGACCGCGACAACGTACGCGCCGAGCTCGACATGGTGATAAACAGCACGTGGCACTTCCACTACATGCAGTATCGCGTAATGGATGCCACCGGAGCGTACGTGCTTTGCGACTGCACGGGCTACCGCTTGGACGGCACCGATACCGAGCCCAGCATGTATGTGGGCATTATCGTCAACCGAAGCCTAGCGGATACGACCGACTCGGTAACGGGCCTGGGCGATGTCCACGCACTGGTCAACGCTATTGGAGAGATGCGCCACGTGCCGCACGAGGCAGGCTTTATTGCCATTAAGGTCGACGATATCGCCGAGGTCAATGCCCGCTTTGGATTCGATGCAGGCGACCGCGTGCTCGCCGAAAGCGCCGCCTGCCTCATGGATTGTTCGCGCGGCAAGGGCCGCCTGTTCCGCTCGACGGGACCAACGTTCGTGGCACTCTTCGACGAGCTCGGCCCCGAGGCGATCGACGAGATCGCAAGCGACATCGAACGGTTCCTGGGTTCTCCCGTGCTCATCGGCTCGCTTGAATATCAGCCGCCCATTCGCGTGGCCACGCTCCATCTGGACGGCGTCGACCGTCAGCCCGTTTCCATTCTGAACGAGCTCAAAGCGTTGCTCGGGAAAGCCGTGCAGGTGCCAGGTACCAAACTGGATTAACGCCGCGCCCGCGCCGCCTCCCCCATCGTGCGATAATCCTCTGCAGAAGTCATCGACAGCAGAGGGAGTTTGTGATGAAGGTTCTTTTAGTCAACGGTAGCCCCAAGGCAAACGGCAACACCGCTCGCGCGCTTGCCGAAGTCGCCGAGCAATTGCATGCCGAGGGTATCGATACCGAGGTGTTCCAGCTGGGCGCCAAGCCCATTCGCGACTGCATTGGCTGTGGTCAGTGCGGCAAGCTTGGCGGACGCTGCACCTTTGACGACGACGTGGTGAACGAGCTCATCGCTGCCGCCGAGCAGGCAGATGGCTTTGTCTTTGGCTCGCCCGTCTACTACGCGCACCCCAGCGGCCGCATCCTTTCGGCCCTCGATCGCGCCTTCTATGCAGGCGGGCATGCCTTTGAGCACAAACCCGGCGCCGCAGTCGCCGTCGCCCGTCGCGGCGGCACGTCGACCACCTTCGATGTGCTCAACAAGTACTTCACCATTAAGCAAATGCCCGTGGTCGCTTCCACCTACTGGAACAACGTGTTTGGCCGCGTGCCCGGCGACGCCGATGGGGACGCCGAGGGCCTTGCCACCATGCGAAACATCGGCAAAAACATGGCCTGGCTCCTGCGTTGCATCGAGGCAGGACAGGCCGCCGGCATCAACGCACCCGAAGCCGATCGCGCAACGACCAACTTCATTCGCTAGAACGGCGGAACATACTATGAACGTGCAAATCTTCGGCACCAAAAAGTCCTTCGATACCAAGAAGGCGCAGCGTTATTTTAAGGAGCGCCGCATTAAGGTGCAGTTTATTGACCTTAAGGAAAAGGAGATGAGCAAGGGCGAGCTCACGAGCGTGATGCAGGCGGTCGGCGGCATCGACAAGCTGCTCAATCCCAAGGCCAAGGACGAGGAGACACTCGCGCTCATCCAGCACCTCACCCCCAGCCAGCGCTTCGACAAGCTGCTCGAGAACCAGCAGGTTCTAGCCGAGCCCATCGTGCGCAACGGCAAAAAGGCCACCGTCGGTTATTGCCCCGATGTATGGGGAGCCTGGGAGTAGCCTGTGTTATTTGCCAGCGCGTGGGTATAAGAGCAGGCGTTTGGCATATGATTCAACTGTAAGCCATGTCTAACAAAGGAGGGCACATGCCCAACAAACCCGTGAAGATCATCATGCTTACCGGCTACCTCGGTGCCGGCAAGACCACGTTGCTCAACCACATCCTCGCTAACGATGGCGGTATCCGCGCCGCCGTAATCGTCAACGACATCGGCGAGATCAACGTCGACGCCAGCCTCATCGCCGACGGCGGCCTTTCCGAGACCGACGACCTCATCCCGCTCACCAACGGCTGCATCTGCTGCACGCTTTCGGACGACCTTGCCAACCAGCTGCAGGGCATCGCCGATTCGGGTGACTTCGATTACATCATCATCGAGGCCTCGGGCATTTGCGAGCCCATCCCCATCGCCTACACCATCTCGAGCTTCTGCGACGAGGCCAAGGTGGGCGGCGAGCCCAAGCTCGCACTCGACAACATCGTGGCCGTAGTCGATTGCGCCCGCATGTACGACGAGTTCAACGGCGGCCGCGACCTGCTGGCCGAGGATATCGACGAGGACGACATCGAGAGCCTACTCATCCAGCAGATTGAGTTCTGCTCCACACTGATCCTCAACAAGACCGATACCGTGAGCCCCGAGCAGATCGCCGAGCTCAAGGCCATCGTGCGCAGCCTGCAGAAGGATGCCGTGATTGTCGAGGCTCAAAACGGCGAGGTTCCCATGGAGGAGCTGCTCGACACCGGCCGCTTCGACTTTATGCGCGCCTACAACTCCGCCGCCTGGATCGAGGCCATGGAGCATCCCGAGGAGCACGACGACCCCGAGGTGCTCGAGTACGACATCGAGACCTTTGTGTACTCGCGTCGCAAGCCGTTTGACCTGCAAAAGTTCACCGATTTTGTTGAGCAGGAGTGGCCCGATGAGGTCATCCGCGTCAAGGGTCCGCTGTGGCAGACCGGCGATCCGGACATGTGCTACATGTTTGAGCAGGCCGGCCACCAGATGCGCTTGATGGAAAACGGCCTGTTTGTCGACTCTGCGCCCGAGGGCGAGAAGCAGAAGATCATCGACGAGAACCCCGAGATCATGCATATTTGGGACGACGAGACGGGCGACCGCATGACGAGCCTGTGCATCATCGGCCGTCACATGGACAAGGATGCGCTCATCGCCTCCCTCGATGCCTGCCTGACCGACTGGCACCGCGCCTAGGTTTATCCAAGCGGGCATTTTTCCGCCTACGCAACCGCCAAACCACCACGAAGGTGCCCTTCGTGGTGGTTTTTCGTTCTGAGCCAAGGAGATTCATGTTCAACATCGTGCTGTATGCGCCCGAGATTCCGGCCAATACGGGCAATATCGGTCGCACCTGCGTGGTCACCGGCGCCCGCCTACATCTGGTGGAGCCACTGGGCTTTTCGCTCGACGACAAGACAGTACGTCGCGCCGGCCTGGGCTACTGGCAAAACTTGGACGTGACCACCTATGCCGGCTGGGAGGATTTCCTTGCGCGCAACGACCTCTCCCCCGCCGACGAGCGCCTGCACTTGCTGACCAAAAAGGCGCGCCGTACCTATGCGCAGAGTACCTACCGTGATGGCGACTACTTGGTCTTTGGCAGCGAGAGCTCGGGCATTCCCGAGCCACTGCTTGCCGCGGCGCCCGAGCGTTGCGAGCGCATCCCCATGCTGCGCGATTGCGACTCACTCGATAACGCCGAGGCTTGGGAAGCTCACGAGGAATCGCTGGGGCATACCGAGGACAGCCACGAGGCCATCCTTCAACAGGATATCTGCGGCAACTTCGTCAACCCGGACGACTACCGCATCAGCGCACTCAACCTCTCCAACAGCGCCGCCATCGTCCTCTACGAAGCCCTGCGCCAAACGGGCTTTCCGGGAATGTGACAAAGGGACTATCCCTTTGTCACATTCGGTTATAGGTAGCGGCCGGTGATGCTCTTGGAGCAGACTGCGATGTCGCCTGGCGTGCCGGCGCAGACGATTTGGCCGCCCGCATCGCCACCGCCCGGGCCCATGTCGATCACGTAATCGGCGTTACGGATAAGGTCGAGATCGTGTTCGATCACGATAACCGTGGCGCCCTTGGCAACAAGGCCGTCGAACACACTCAGCAGTACCTGAACATCGAGCTGATGCAGGCCAATCGTGGGCTCGTCAAATACGAACACGGCATCATCCTGCACACGGCCCATCTCGCTCGCGAGCTTAAGGCGCTGTGCCTCGCCGCCCGAAAGCGCCGGCGTGGGCTCACCGAGCGTGAGATAGCCCAAGCCCAGGTCGTGCAAGGTCTGCAAGCGCGCCTGAACCTTCTTGAGTCCCACCGTGGCGTCGAGCGCCTCATCCACACTCATATCCATAAGCTGCGGCAACGTAAGCAGACTCCCGTCCTTGCCCTCGCGATGGATATGCGAAGCCGCGTCTGCATAACGTGAGCCGCGACATGCCGGGCAGACGATCTCGACGTCGGGCAAAAACTGCACGTCGAGCGATATCGAGCCCGTGCCATCGCACGTAGGGCAGCGCAAGGCGCCAGTGTTGTAGCTAAAGGCACCCGCCTTGTAGCCGGCTGCCTTGGCCTCGGGCGTACGGGCGAAGGCGCGACGCAGTTCGTCATGGATGTCGGCATAAGTCGCCACCGTCGAGCGCACGTTGGCGCCGATGGGCGTGGCGTCAATCAGGTTGGCACGGGCGATACCCTCGGCGTCGACCCAACGCACATGTTTTGGCAGGCGCCCACTGGCTGCCTGCGCCTTGAGTGCCGGAATGAGCGTCTCGAGCACCAATGTCGTCTTGCCCGAACCCGAAACGCCCGTCACCGCGACAAGGCGACCGCGCGGGATATCGACTTCGAGCGGCTTGACGGTGTGGATGGTATCGGTTGCCATGCGGATATGTCCCTGGTCGAACATGTCGTCGTCAGTCACCTGCGGACGCAAGCGCTTGGGCTCTGCGCGCAAAAACGGAGCGATGCGGCTGCCCCGCGATTGCTCGACCTCGTCTACCGTGCCTGCAGCAATCACATTGCCGCCGCCTGCTCCAGCAACGGGACCCATCTCAACCAGATAGTCGGCTTCCGCCAGTACGCGCGTATCGTGGTCGACAACAACCACGGTGTTGCCATCATCCACCAGATCGCGCATTACGCCCACCAAGCCGTCGACATTGGCAGGGTGCAAGCCGATCGAAGGCTCGTCCAGTACATAGAGCACGCCCGTCGATCGGTTGCGCACCACACGGGCGAGCTGGACGCGCTGGCGCTCACCCGTGGAGAGCGTGGCACCGGCGCGGTCGAGTGAAAGGTAATCGAGACCCAGGTCGACCAGGCGACGGGCCGCACTCAAAAACGAATCGCAGATATCCGCTGCCATGGGCTGCATCTCAGTCGGCAAGGATGCAGGCACCCCGCGCACCCACTCAATCGCCTCGCCTAGCGTCATGGCCGCGGCCTGCGCCAAATTGATACCGCGCACCTGAGGCAGGCGCGCAGCCTCGGAGAGACGCGTGCCGCCGCAATCGCGGCATGGCCCCTCGCACAAAAAGCGCGCAACGCGTTTGAGGCCCTTGTCGTCCTTAACCTTGGCGAGCGCATTCTCAACGGTATAGACGGCGTTGTAATAGGTAAAGTCGAGCGGCGTGGCGCCCTCGCCGTTTTTGGGGACGTAGAGAATGTGCTTCTTAACCGCCGGACCATGAAACACGATGTCGCGCTCTTGAGGCGTGAGCTGGTTAAACGGCACGTCGGTGCGCACGCCCATCTCGCCGGCCACCTGCTTCATCAGATCCCACATGAGCGTGCCCCAAGGAAGCACCGCGCCCTCGTTGATAGTCTTTGACTCGTCGGGTACCAAGCTCGCCTCGTCCACCTCGCGCATGACACCGGTGCCGCCGCAGGTGGGACACGCACCGCCGCTGTTAAACGCAAGGTCCTCGGCGCTCGGCGCGTAGAACTCACGACCGCATGCAGGGCACGCGAGCGACAGGCCTGCGGCAACGTTGAGGCTCGGCTCCACACGCGCCCCGCAATGCGGGCACACATGATGGGCGCAACGGCTAAAGAGCAGACGCAGGCTATTGTTGAGTTCAGTCATGGTGCCAAAAGTGGACCGCACGCCCGGCACGCTGGGGCGCTGATGCAATGCGAGTGCCGCCGGCACGTGCAATACCTCATCCACCTGAGCGTGCTCGGCCTGCGTCAGGCGACGGCGGGTATAGGTGCTGAGCGCCTCCAGGTAACGGCGCGAGCCCTCGGCATAAAGAACCCCCAGCGCCAGCGAACTCTTGCCCGAACCCGACACGCCGGCAATGCCCACAAGCTTTCCCAGCGGAATATCGATATCGATGTCTTTAAGGTTATGAACGCGCGCGCCACGCACCTCGATAGCCTGCGGGCTCATCTTCTGTTCCGTCACCTTTATCACCCTACTCATACCATAAAACTCGATCGCGAACGTACGCGCCCAGCATGGGCACGGTAAACCGGACGAGGCCGTATCCGGCAGCCTCGATGACGCGCTCGCGAATCAGGCTTGCGCGATATTTACTCGCCCAGCTCTGGGTACGATCACAACGCTCAATGATATCCGCCATGCGCGTCGGTTTGTTCTCGTCAACCGCCATAGCCTCGATAAAAAGGCGCTGTGGACTGCGCAGCCCGTAATACAGGGGCGCGTCAACCGCTTCGTAGAACTCGGAGACGGCATCCGCATGGCCATCCTCGACATCGCGCCTTTCGATGACCTGCGAGCCGCGTCGAACAGCAGACCGCCACATGTAATAGCCCACCAGCTGAACCATATATGGACTGTCTCTTATACACATCTGACGCT